>PGEI01000044.1 GCA_002894305.1 Comamonadaceae bacterium CD01 | reverse complement strand
CTCCATCTTCTCAAGTGTTGGAGCCTCCTCAAAACCCGGGGCGGTTCACACCCCAGCCCTCCCCCAGTGGGGGAGGGAGAAACAGTCAGCCTTAGAAGGTAGTCAGAACGTTGATGAACCAGCCGCGGCTGCGGTAGGACAGGTCGGTCAGGTCGTCCGAGTAGTTGGTGAAGTTGTAGCCCGCGCCCACCTTCACATGCTTGCCCACGTGCTTGTAGACCGCGACCAGCGCGCCGGCGCGAGCGTCCTCGGCCTCCTTGGCGCGCAGCTTGCGCAGCTCGGTGACCACGTCCCACTCGTGCACCCAGTGCCAGTCGGCGCGCAGCACGACCAGGTCGGCGCGGCTCTTGAACCACGGGCCCTCGGTCTTGTTCATGCGCAGCTTGCCCACGCGCAGGCCGTACTTGAAGCCCAGCGACAGCCAGGGCCTGGCGTCCCAGATGGTGTCGACGGCGAGCACCGTGCTTTTTTGCGCGTAGTCCAGCTGCGCGCCCGACAGGCCGTGGCCTGGGCGAAGCGACTCGACCTGGCCGCTGGTGGGCACGTCGTAGTAGCTGGTCAGCTTGACCAGGGTGTTCCAGCGGTCGTTGTCCACCGGGCGGTAGGCCGCGCCGATGACCGCCTCGTGGAAGTTGCCGTCGTTGAACGCCCCGCCCGAGTTGGTGCTGCGCGAGATGTTGAACTTGCCCAGCAGGCGCCAGTCGGGCGTGAGCTGGTTGCCATAGGTGTTGCGCAGCAGCCAGGTGTCGCGCTTGCCGGCCAGGCCCAGCGCGCCGCTGGTGCTGTCGCGGCGCAGCTCCAGCGCCCCCGAGTACTTGATGCCCAAGTGCATATAGCTGGTCGACAGGCCCACCGCCTTGCGGTCGAAGTCGCCGCCGTAGGCGTCGCTCACGGTGCCGAATTCAACCTTGCTGCCCACCGTCCAGCGGTCGGTGGGCGCCAGGTCGACGCCAAAGGCCTGCACCAGGCTTTGCGAGCCGGCGCCCGAGGTCGAGCGCACCTCGCCGAACAGGCGCGTGCTGTCGTTCAGACGGTAGTTGCTTCCCGTCACCCAGGTGCCGTAGCGCCCGCGCTCGTTGCTGTCCGGGTTCTCGGTCTCCAGGCGGTAGTTCAGGTAGGCGTTGCTGCGGTCGCTCACGCGCCAGTCGGCACCCAGCAGGCCGCCGGCGCCCAGGTTGCCGCCCGAGCCTTCCGCGTTCAGCGTGAGCCGGTCGTTGATGCGCCAGGCGCCGCCCAGGCCCAGGCGGTTGTTGGCGTCGCGCTCGTCGGAATGCTGCGCAGTGCCCTGGGCAAAGCCGTAGAGGGACCAGTCCTCTTTCTCGCCGGGGCTGCCGCCCTCTTTGTCGGGCGCGTAGTCGGCGCGCAGCAGCAGGTCGGTGCGCGTGCCGTTTTGCGACAGCACCTCGCTGGCATTGGGTACGGCCGTGGTGCGCTTGTCGTTGCGCACGCCGCCCGTGACGCTCCATTCGCCATTGAGCCTGTGGCGCAGGCCCAGCTCGGCGTTGCGCGCGTCCTGGGTGTCGCCGCGGCGCTCGTCGGCCTTGGCCAAGAGCGAGGTGCTGCCCGTCAGCTGCACGTCGGCGCGCGCGCCCACCTGGCGCACGGCCTCGCCGTTGTAGGCAATCTGCCCCGGCGCGGAAAAGCCCGCGTCGCGGTCCTGCACATAGGCGGCAATCTGGCCCTTGTGGCTGTCGGTCACCTCGGCCAGGTCGACGGTGGCTTCGACGCGGTAGGCGTTGGCCTTGCCGTCGGCATGGCTCTTGATCGAATTGAAGCCAAAGCCGCCGTCAATCGACGTCTGGTTGGAGTCGTAGTCGGCCATCTCGCCGGCGCCGCGCGAGCGCGCCACCTCGGCCTTGATCTGCGTGCCGGCAGCCACGCGCAGCGTGGCGTCCACGCCCTGCAGCGTCTGCTTGTAGTCGCCCTCGCCGTCGCGGTAGCCGGTCACGCCCACGCGCAGCTTGTCGTTCACCCAATGGCTGGCGCGCGCGCCATAGGTCAGCGCGCCGGCCTCGGTCACGCCGGGCACGTATTCATAGGTGCTCACCAGGAACAAAGGGTTGCCCGAGACGGCACTGGTGTAGATCAGCCCGCCGCCGGCGGCCGTCGACGGCAGCGGCTGGCTGAGCAGGATGCGGCCCTGCAGGTAGTTGACCTCGTAGTCCTGGCCGGGCGTGAGCAGGCGGCGCTCGACGACCAGGCCCGAGTCGCGGTCGCGCACCTCGACCCACAGGCGCTCGGAGCCGACGGTCACGTCCAGGTGGCGCAGGTAGTACAGCGAGCCGCCCGTGCCGCGGAACTCCTCGCGCGCACCGACGGTGCCGGGGTCGGCGGCAAAGGCGTCCAGGCCGCTCCTGCGCTCGCCAAAGCCGGTGGCGTCTTCCGAGCGCAGGCGCAGGTTGGCGCCGTACAGGCCGCGCGAGTACTGCAGCAGTTCGGTGCCACTCCACGCGGTCTGGAAGTTGCCCCACATCACGCGCGAGTCGCCGCGCTCCAGGCGCACGAAGAACTTGCCCTGCGTGGGCGCGTCGTCCACCGTCGTGCTGTCGTCGCCGTACACGGGGTAGTAGGCGTCGGGGTCGATGCGGCGCAGCAGGTAGCGCGGGTCTTTCTCGGCAAAGTTGCTGAACAAGTCCTTGAGCGGCTGCTCGCGCGTGTCGGCGGCGGCCGTCAGCAGCCATTCGCCCTTGACCTTGCCCTTGAGGTAGAAGGCACCGCGCCCGTCGATGTAGGTCGAGTTGTCGTAATGCTGGTCATCCTGCGTGACCAGCTGCGCCGGGCCGGTGGTGCGGTCGCGGCCAATGGTGAGGTCACCGACGGCGATATAGAACCAGTCGTCCTGCGGGATCGACACGTTGCGCCGGTAGCTGGCGGCGCGCCCGTCGGTGCCGATGACGGATACGTCCACGCCGTGCGGGCCGCTGCCAAGGATTTGCCGCGCAACAAAGCTGCCCTTGTCGTCAACCGGCACGTCCTGGCCCAGCACGCTGACTTTCTCGCCGGCCTTGAGCCCCTTACCGCTGACCGTAATGGTGCCGCCGCGCACGGGGATGTTGCTCACGTGCAGCGCGTTCTCGCCCCAGCCCACCAGCGCCTCGCGCGCGGGCTTGTCCAGGTCGCTCATTGCGCGCTCGTGCGCGGCGACGTTGAGCTGCTTGGCGGCGGTCTCGTCAAAGCGCCCCTTGTCGTCGTACACGCGCAGCAGGTAGACGTATTCGTCGCTGCCCTCGGCGGGCACCCGCCAACCAGTAGTCTGGCCCCAGGTCAGCGGCAGCGTGGCCAGCGGCTTGCCGTCGGTGGCTGCGCCCTTCACGAAGATGCGCAGCTCGGCGCGCGCGATCCAGCTGGCGTAGTTGCTCCAGCCCTGGAACTGTGCCTCCTGCCCGTGCAGCGTCAGATCGCGCGTGGCCCAGACGTTGAGCGCCGGCTTGGCGGCCAGGTCGTCGTACTTGATCTGGATGTCGGCGCGCTCCAGCGCCACGTCCACACAGCGCTGGCGGTCGGCCTCGTTGATCGCGCCGCCCGAGGCGTCGACGCCGTCGACGGTGACACGGAACGGCAGGTCTGCCTGGGCGTCGCCCGAACTGCACAGATCGGCAGGCACGACCGGTACCGGCGCTGCCACCGGCACCGGCGGCTGCATCTCGTCCCACCAGACCGAGATCTCGACGCGGCGGTTTTGCGCCATGCCTTGCGGCGTGCCGTTGCCGGCCACCGGCTGGGTCTTGCCCTTGCCGTCCATCGCCACGGCCGCGGGCGCCAGGCCCAGGCCTTTTTGCAGATAGCTGGCCACCGCAAGCGCGCGCGCCTCGGACAGGCCCTGGTTGTCGACGAAGCGCTTCTTGGCGCGCTGCGACAAGCGCTGGCTGTCGGTGTGGCCGACGACGCTGATGCGCACGCCCTGCTTGCCCTTGAGCTGGGCGACCAGCGCGTCCAGCGCCTGAGTGGCGGCAGGCTTCAGGTCGGCCATGCCGGAGTCGAACAGCGCGCCGGACTGGTCCGACTCGCGCAGCACCACGGCCTGTTGCGACGGCGCGGCCGGCAGCGTAGCGCTGGCGGCGCGCATGGCCTGCGCGTCCTCGCGGCTCACGCCCGAAGGCAGCTCATAGGCAAAGCCAGCGCGCGGCATCTCCTCGCCCGGCGGCGGCAACGCCACCACCGCCTGGCGTGCATTGTCGATGCGCTTGCCATGGGCGTCGGCATCTGCCGCCTGTGCCCACGCCGTGCTGCCCAGCAGCGCCAGGGCGGCTGCGGCGGCAACGGACGAACGTACCCACTGGGGGCGTGCCGCGGCGCGCCCATTCTTGTTGTGCGTAGCCATTTAGCGCGCTCCCTCTGCCTGCTTGTGTTCAAAAGACTCGGTCTCGATCACCAGCGGTGGGGTGTCCTCGTCCTTGTCGTCCTTTCTCTGCTTGGCCTGCTCGGCATAGCCCTTTTGCAGCGCGGCCGTCAGCGCCTTGACACGCTCACGTGCCAACTGCGGGTCTTCGCCCGTCAGGCGGTAGGAAATGCGCAGCACGGTGGGCTGCTGCGCCAGCTGCGGCAGAAGCGCATGGGCCTTGTCCTGCCACTGCGGCGCCAGGTCGGTGGCCTGCGGTGCGAAAGCACGGCCATCCACCTCCAGGCGCAGCACCTTGTGCACCGTGGCGCCAAAGTTGAGCTTGACCATCTTGCCGCGCGTCACGCGCACGTCGCGCGGGTTCTCGCTCGTCACGCGGTAGCCCGAGGGCAGCGTGCGCTCGTCGAGCTTCATGACGAAGTTGCTGCCGCGGTCCGCCTGCGGGATGGCCGCGCAGGCGACGTGAAAGCGCCCTTCGGCGTCGGTCGTCACCAGCAGGCCGCGGGCCGTCGCCACGCGCACGTTGGGGATGCCGCGCTCGCCCTGGTCCTGGTAGCCGTTGGCGTTCTTGTCGTCGAACACCGTGCCGATCAGGTCGGAGCAGTCGAACAGCGGGTCGGGCACGACGCGCACCACGGCATTCGCCACGTTGGAGATGCGCTCGCCGACGACGCTGTTGAGCGCCCAGGCCTGGTTGACGTACTCGCCCTCGCCGACGCCGGCGCCGACCATCAGCAGGAGCTGGTAGGTCTTTTTCTCACCTGCGGTAAAGGTCTGGCCCGCCCAGGTCAGGTCGCGCCCCAGCACCTTGGGCTCCAGCGGCATGCCGTTGTAGCTGGCAGAGCCCAGTCGGTAGCGAAAGCCCGGTGGAATGCGGTCTTGCACGTCCACATTGGTCAGCTGCGCGCTGAGCGTGTTCGTGGCCGTGATGGTGTAGGGCACCAGTTCGCCCTTGGTCACGTTGACCTTGGGGCTGGTCTTGGTCACCACGATGGCGCCGCCCAGGATGGGGTCGAGCGGGATGTGGTTGTTCAGCACGTTGGCCGAGCTGCCGTTAAGGGTGAAGCTGTAGTAGTACTGCGTCGTCGGCGCGCCGCCGCCCACGATGCCCTGGCAAGCCGCCGGGTTGTGCAGCGGCACACCGCTGGCCGGCGCGCCGTTGCTGGCCTGCACCAGCGCCGGATCGGGCATCGCGCCCACCGCCAGCGGCGCGTTGGTGCACGCCGGGATCATGGTGGACGGCTGCGGTAGATAGCCCGCCGGGTAGGTGCTGACCGACAGCGTGTAGTCGCCCGCCGGCGCGCCCGGCACCAGCAGGAACTGGTACTGGCCGTCGCTGCCCGTGGTCGCCGTGGCCGAGCCGCCGACCAGGTGCGTGGCCGGGTCAAACCCCGCCGGGCCGGTAATCGTCACCACCGCGCCGGGCACGGGCTGGCGCGTCACCGCGTCGTAGACCACGCCCGCGGGATCCAGCGGCAGGCTTTGCTCGGCCAGGTTCTGGCCCGGGGTCAGCGTGATGCCCTTGAGCGTGCCGTCGGACGCATCGGCATTGCCGGGGTTGCTGCCGTCGGCCTTTTCATTGGTCACTGCGCTGCCCCAGATCTGCCCGGTCGTCGGGTGACGGAAGCGCACCTGGTAGCCGCTGCCCGGGGGCAGGTTGATGAATTCGTAGCGGCCATCGGCGCCGGTCACGGTGTCGGCCACCGGCACGCCGTTGAACAGCAGCTCGACCTTCCAGCCCGCCTGGGGCTGGTCGTCGGGGCTGCCCGGCGCGTACTTGCGGTCGTGGTTGGCGTCCAGCCAGACATGGCCGGCCAGCGTCGCGGCGGCAGGCGCCTCCAGGATGGGTGTCGGGTCCTGCGCGCGGTTGTTGCTGGCAAAGCCCTCGGGCTCGCCGCCACCGGAGATGTCGGCGGTATTGATCAGCAGCTGGCCACCCAGGCCGGCCGCCACGTCCACGTGCAGCGTGATCGGGTTGCCCGCGCCGCCGTTGGCGCTCAGCACGGCGCCCGTCGTGCAGGTCACGCTCTGGCCGGCAATCGCGCAGGCCCAGCCGGCGCCGCTGGCCGCCTTGGGCGTGATTCCCGCGGGCAGCGTATCGACGATCTTCACCTCGCCCGCCGTATCGGCCTTGCCGATGTTTTTCGACGTGATCGTGTAGAAGCCCGTGCCGCCGCCGGCGGTGAACTCGCTCGGGCTGTGCGTCTTGCCAATCGTCAGGTCGGGCGCGTTGCCCGGCTGCTCGGCAAAGTTGTTGCCGGCCGAGACGGTGTGGCCGCCGGCCACGCTCAGGTCGATGTTGGCGATCTGGCTGGTGCTGGTGCCCTCGTTGCCCGGATTGGACGGCGTGCCGCCGGCGGTGCCCACCGTCGTAGTTCCATTGGCCGTACCCGTGGGCTGGTTGGGCTGCGTCACGGTGTACTTGCCCGGGGGCAGGCCGGTGAAGCTGTAGCTGCCATCGGGGTTGGTCGTCGTCGTGCGGGTGACGTCGTTACCGCTGTCGTCCGTGCCCGTCAGCACCACGGTCTGCCCGCCGATGCCGTGGTCGGCGCTGCCCGCGTCGAGCGTGCCGTTGTTGTCGTAGTCCAGGAACACCTGGCCCGAGACCGTGCGGTTGTACGGCAGCTCGGCGAAGTTGTTGCCCGTCGACTGGGTGTTGGGCGGCAGCACGATGCCAGTGATCGTGCTGGGCGCGGTCGCCGGGAGGCTTGCCGTACCGGCCGTGCCGTCGTTGCCCACGCTGCCGGCCGTCGTCTTGCCGTTGGCCGTGCCCTCGGGCTGGTTGGGCTGGCGCACGCTGTATTTACCGGGCGGCAGGTCGTCGAAGCGGTAGTTGCCGCTGGCGTCGGTCGTCGTGGTCTTGAGGACGGCGCTATGCTCGTCGAGCAACTCGATCACCTGGTCCTTGATGCCCGCGTCGGCACCGTTTTGCACGCCGTTGTTGTTCTGGTCGAGGAACACCGTGCCGCTGATCGAGGACGGGACGATCTCGGCAAAGTTGTTGCCGGTCGAGCCGCTGACCTCGCCGCTGGCGCTCTTGCCCAGGACGATGCTGGCAATCGCGCTTGGAACGTCCGGACTCGTCGCCGTGCCTTGCGTACCACCGCTGCCATTGACCGGCGTGATGGTGCCGGCCGTCGTGTTGCCGTTGACCGTTCCAGCTGGCTGCGTCGGTTGGCACACGGTGTACGTGCCTTCGCTCAAGCCGGCGAACAGGTAGTTGCCCTGGGCGTCGGTCGTGACCGAGGCGACCGGCGTGCCGGTGCAGGTCGGACCGCTGTACAGGTTGATGGTTTGCCCTGGAAGCGGCGCATCCTTGCTGGGATCGAACACCCCATCCGGCGTGGTCTTGTTGTCCTTGAACACCTTGCCCGAGATATAGCCCTGCGTGCTGATGTTCAGCGGCGCGTTGGCCGGGTCGGCGTTCTTGCCCACGCTGGTGTCGAGCGCACCCGCGGGGATGTTGTTGTTGTAGGCACCCGGCACGGTGCCGGTCACGTCCACGCTGATGGTGCAGCCGCCGGCGGGAATGCTGGCGCCGCTGGCGTAAGTCACCGTGCCCGCACCGGCGTCAGCCGTCACGGTGCCGGGGCAGGTCTTGCTGACGTTGGGTGGCGTAGCCACGACGATGGCGCCCGGCGCCGTCGGCAACGTATCGACCAGCTCTGCGTTCAGCGTGATGGCGCTGGCGTTGTCGTTGCCCAGGAAGATGGTCAGCCTGGAGACGCCGCCCTGCGGGATCACCGCCGGGTCGAACTGCTTGCCCACCGCCGGCGGCTTGGAGACGACCAGCCTGGCGCTGGTCGGCTCCTCGTTGCCCACGCCCTCGGTGCTCGTCACCGCGCCGCTGGCGATGGTGTTGACGTAGCTGCCGGCGTTATTGGCCAGCACGTCCACCGTCACCGTGCAGCTGCCATGGGCCGACAGGCTGGCGCCGGCCAGGCGCACCTGGGTGGCCGAGGCGCTCGCCACCACGGTGCCGCCGGCGCAGGTCGTGCTGGCGTTGGGCGTTTGCGCCACCACCAGGCCCGCGGGCAGCGCGTCGGTAAACGCCACGCCGGTCAGGGCAATGCTGTTGGGGTTGTTCAGGTGGATCACCAGCGGCGCCGCCTCGCCCGCCTTGCGGGTGGCGTCACCGTTCGTCATACCTGCCGGCAGGCCGGCGCTGTCCAGCGTCTTGCCGCCAATGGCCTTGTGCACCACGATGGGGTCGACGGCGTTCAACTCCGCCGTCACCGGAACGTCCGGATACAAGGTCGGCTTGCCGTTGACCTCGATGCTCTTGTCGGCCAGCGTGTTGGCGTACTTGCCCTGGGCGTTCACCACCACGTCGAGCTCGACGTAGCAGGACGCGGACACGCCGCCCGCGGCCGGGCCCAGCGCGCCGCCGGAAATCACCACCTTGCCGCTGGCCGCGGTGTTGACCTGCGTGGCCGGTCCGCAGGTCTGCACCACGTTCGGCCCCACGGGCACGGTCATGCCTGCAGGCAGGTTGTCGGTGATGCCGAAATTGCCAATGGCTGCCTGCGTCGCGTTGAAGAAGGTGATGCGCAGGCGCGAGCGTGCGCCGGGCTTGACCACCGCCGGCGTGAACGACTTGGCCACGCCCATGTTCAGGCTGGTGGTCAGCGGCGCCCTGGCCTCGGTATTGGCGTTGGTCTGGCCCTGGTCGTTGCGCACCGAATTTTGCGGAATGACGTTTTGCACCGCGCCGGGGTTGGTGGCGATGACGTCCACGTCCACCGTGCAAGTGGCGCCGGCCGCCAGCGTGGCGCCGGACAGGCCTACATGGTCAGACTGCGGTACGGCCGCGACCACACCGCCGGGGCAGCTGGTGCTGGCGTTGGGCGCGGCCGCCACCTGGATGCCGGTGGGCGCCGCGCCCTGCACGCCGCCCTCGGTGAACCAGTCCGTCAATGCCAATCCCGTCAGGGCTTGCGTGCCGTTGGTGATGGTGATCTTCAGCCGCGCCGCCTGGCCGGGCGAGACGGCGGCCGGCGTCATGTCCTTGGAGATGGTCGGCACCTGCGCCGCCACGCGGGCCAGCGTCGCGCTGACAGGCGTCTGGTTCTGCACGCCGCCATCGGCCTTGATATTGCCCACTGGAATGGTGTTGACCCAGTTGCCCGAGGCGCTGCCGTCGTTGACCACGTCGAACAAGAAGTCGCAGCTGCCGCCCGGCGGCAGGGTCGCGCCCTGCATGCCGACCGAGGTGGCGCCGGCGGCGCCGGTATAGGTGGGCGCACCGGCGCAGGTGCTGTAGACCTTGGGCGGGTCGGCCAGCTTGAGCTTGGCCGGGGCCAGCGGGTCGGTCACCGCGATGCCGGCGATCGGCGCGCTGGTGTCCTTGTTGGTCAGGCGGATGCGCACCGTGGCCTTGCCGTCAGCGGTGATCTGCTGCGGCTCGAAGCTCTTAGCGGCCTCCAGCGCGCCGTCATAGACCAGCTGCGCCTCGTTGGTGTTGACGGCGAGCGCCTTCGGCGCGCCGCCGCCAGCCAGGCTCTGGTTGGCGGTGACCTGCGCCGTGTTTTTGTGCGTGGCGGCGGGGCCGACCACGTCGACCTGCAGCTCGCACATGCCGGGCTGGTTGCTGGTGGCATTGGCGCGCGCGGGCACCGTGGCGCCATTGAGCGCAATCGACGTGCTGCCGGCCGCTGCCGTCAGCGTGCCGCCGCAGGTGGTCGAGGCGTTGGCCGGGTTGGCGATGCGCAGCTGCGCACTGCCCGAGGGCAGCAAGGTGTCAGCAACCGTCACACCGGTCAACGGGGCATCGCTGTAGTTGCGCAAGCGGATGCGCATGGTGACCACCGTGCCTTCGGGCTGCTTGTTGCCCGTCTGGGTGGCAACGCTGCCGTAGTCTTTATTGGTGGCCGCGTTGTAGCCGCCGGTGTACTGGTAGTTGCTGCCGTTGAAGGTCTTGTCGGCCAGCAGCGGCGCCTGGCGGGTGGCCGTCACGCCGTTCGATGGCCGGCCATTGCAGGTCTTGGCGGCCTGCGCATCGCCCTGGCTGGCGCCGTACCACACGCCGCAGGCCGGGATCACGTTGCTGGTGTTGCCCGTGCCGTTCGGATCGGTCATGGCCCAGAACGAGACCTGGCATTGGCCGGGCGTGTTGCCCGATGCCGCCGGCAGCGTGGGGATGGTGAAGTCCACGGCCATGGCACCCGTCGCCGGTACGTTGCCGAGCGTGCCGCAGGTCGCCGGCGAGAGCGTGGGCGCGTAGGCGCCGCCGGTCAAAAAGGTCGAGCCTTGGGTCAGTGCCTCTGTCAGGTGCACATTGCTCCTGGCCGTGCCGCCGAAGTTGGAGATCGTCACCGTGTACTTGACCGCGCCGCCAGGGGCCACGTAGGCGGGCGCGCTGGCCTTGTCGACGAACAGTTCGTCGATCAGCGTCACCGCCGCGCTCTGCGACTGGCTGATGATGCCCGGCTGGCCGGTGACCTGCACCGCGCCCTGGGGAATGCTGTTGGTGAAGGTCAGCGGGTTGTTGTTGACCGTGGTGCCGGTGAAGTCCACCGTGATCGTGCACGAACCGTTGGCCGGAACGTCGTACCCGCTGGACGTGAAGCCGTTGCCGCTGACCGCCAGCGCCTTGGTCTGGCCCGCGGTCTGCACGCAGGTGCTGGAGACTGCGTTTGGCGTCAGCCGCACGCCACCCTGGCCACCGCCGTCGATGCTAGCCTCGTTGAACTGGCTGACCGGCAGCGCTGTGCTGCCGCTGTTGGTCAGTGTGATGACGAATTGGCCCGTCTGGCCGCTGGCCACGCGCGTCGGGTTGGCCGCCTTGGCCACGCTCAGCGGCGAGCGCACGGTGATGTTGGCCGTCGGCGAGTCGCTCGGCTTCAAACCCTGGTCGCTGGAGAAAGTGCCTACCGGCAGGGTGTTGGTCTGGTTGGCCAGCTCATACGCGCCATTGGTCTGGCGCGCCTTGACCTTGACGGTGATGGTGCACACCTGGCCGGCCGCCACCGAGACATTGGAGACCGCCACCTTGGCCGCGTCACCCGTCGTCAACACCGCGCTGGGGGAAGGGCCGCAGTTGCTGTAGCTGGCCGCCGTGCCATCGGGCTCGATCACCGCCTTGCCGCCGGCCGTGGGGAAGACGTCGTCGAACTTGACGCCGGTCAGGTTGACGCTGTTGGCGCCGCTGTTGTCCACCGTAAGCACCAGGTCGCGCGAGGCGCCGCCCAAAATGGCGGCTCCGCCGGCAAAGCTCTTCTTCCAGGTCGGCCGGGCCACGCTCTGGATGGTGATGCCCTGGCCCGTGCCCGTGCCGTTCGTATCGCTGCCCGTACGCACCTCGCCCGGCCCCAGGGTGTAGGTCTGGGTGGAGGCATTGCCGTCGCTGGACACGGCCTTGACCGGGATGTCGATGGTGCACACCCCGTCGTCCGTGCCGACGCGCGCCGGAATCGTCAGCCCGTTCAGGGCAATGCCGCCGCTCAGGCTGGCGCCAACCGCCGGCAGCGTCACCGTGCCGTTGAACCCGCCCGGGGTGCAGCTGGTGACCGCCGCGCCATTGAGCAGCAAGTTGCCGCTACCCGTGGGCGCAAACGCCTTGGAGAAATTGACGCCGCTATAGGCCTCCGCGGACGCATTGACCAGCGTGATGCGCAACACCGTCGCCTCGCCGGGCTTGACCGACGAAGCGCCGCCCGCCCCCACCGTGACCGAGAATTCGGACAGCGCATCCGCCCACGCCGGCGCCGCCACGCCCACGACCAGCGCTGCCGCCAAGCCCGTGCGCACCAGCCAGCGCGGCCGACGACGCCAGCCACCCGCTGGTTCCTTGTGCTTGAACAAAGGCCAAAGATCGAACATAGGTCTTGCAGCTTTCCCGGAGCAACGGCGTCGACAGGACGCCGTCGAATTTGAAAATTCGTGCACTGCAAGGCGATAAGGAAAGTTTCTTGACCCAACGTCTTGAATGCAAATTTTGCAAAATCTAACAAGAACCAGTAGCTCTTTTGACTAACCGCAGAAGCGTTGAAGCTATTTCACAAAGTTGATGGCGGAAAGCAACACCCATCGAAGCGTTGGCCGCAGAACGTGCGCGCAGACTATGTTTTCGAGAGCAAAAGCGGGCCATGGCCTCGCGTGGCGCACCGGCGGCAAGGCGGGCGGGTCACAGCTATTTGTAATTCACCGCTGCGTTGCGGGTACGGCCATGCAGGCGGCGCCCAGGCCCGGGCGTGGCGGCCAGGGCGCGCAAGCCGGCGAAGGCGAAGGGCCGGCTTCGGTTCAACTCAAGGCTGCGTCGCCTCGCCCAGGTTGAGCATCAGGCGGTTGGCCCAGGCAAACAGAGCGGTGGCGTGTACCACGTCAAGCAGTTCCAGGTCGGCCAGGCCGGCGGCGCGCAGCGGCGCCAGGTGCTGCACGCCAAAGCGGCCGGGCGCGCGCGTAAGGGCGGCGCTGGCCCAGACGATGGCGCGCTCGCGGGCGGTGGTGCCAGCGCCGTCGGGGTTGGTGAAGATTTGCGCGATCACGTCGTTGCGCTTGGCCAGCTGCTCAAAGCGCTGCGCGTGCACCGACGCGCAGTACACGCAGCCGTTGATACGCGAGACGACGGTGGTGGCCAGTTCGCGCTCGGCGCGCGGCAGGCCGCGGGGGGCGTACATGATGGCGTTGAACGCCTCGGAGCGCTCGGCCAGCACGCGCGGCTGGTGGGCCAGCAGCAGATAGAAATCGGAGCTGCGCGCCTTGGGATGGCTGGCGTCGAGCACGGCGATCTGTTCGGCGCTGGCGGCGGCCGGGTTCACCACGGGCAGCCAGGCCGTCCAGCCCAGTGTTTCGCTGGTATAGCCGTTGATGCGCAGCGGCTCGCCGGGCGCGGGCAGGTTGGCGGGGTGGATGAAGGGGGCGTCGGGCTCGGTGCGCGCGGGCGCCGAGCCCTGGGCAGCCCCTTGCGCCGCATCCCGCGCCGCCGGGCCCAGCGCCGCCAGCGCCGCGGTGCCGGCCACCAGCCGCGCCTGGTAGGCGGCAAAGCCGACGAGCTGCGCCAGCAGCACCACGTCCGGCACGGGCAGGCCGGCTTCGCTCAGCGCCAGCAGGGCTGCGCGGTCGGCGGCGGCGGGCTCGGTGGCCAACAACTGGGAGAACCGGGCGATGGCCTGCCAGCGTGCGTCCTGCGCGGGTGTGGATGCGGGTGCGGCCAGGCGGGCCAGTTGCCCGCCGTAGTGCGCCGCCAGGGCGGGCACGCCGCTGGCGGCGGCCACGGCCTGGGCGACGGCCAGGCGCTCGGCCAGCGGCAGGCCGCCGGGCAAGTCGCTGGCCAGCAGCAGGTCTTCGCAGGCCTGGGTGGCGGCGGTGGCCTTGGTGCGCAGCGCGCGCGCGGCTTGTACGTGGGGGGCGTTGCCGGCGTGGGTGAGCCGGTCAATGGTATCGGTCATGGCAGGGGCTGTGTGCGTTGGGCGGTGTCGGCGGGCGTCCATTCGTCGCCCAGCAGTTCGGGCTCGGCATAGGCTTGCAGCGCGGCGAAGTGGTGCTCCACGTCTTCGCGGTACAGCAGGCCGGCAATGCCGCTGGCCAGGCGCCGGGCGCCGTCGCTGATGGCGGGAATGTCGCCCGAGACAGTGCCGTGCGACAGCGCCGCCGGGTAGTTGAAGCAGTGGATGCGCTCCAGCCCCGGGCAGGCGCCGGGGGTTTTCTCCTGGAACTCGAACACCGGGCCCAGGTCGGGCGAGTCATGCAGTTCGCGGTCTTGCTCGCCCGCAAGGGGCTGGTAGCGCTCGCCCCAGGTGCGCACATGGGGCGCAAACGGCGCGAACTCGGGCTTGTGCGCCCAGTCGATGACAAAGCCGGTGGCCAGGATCAGGAAGTCGAAGGTGAACCGCCCCCGGGCAGTGGTTACCTGCAGCTGCTGGCCGGCCTGCGCCACCGCCTGCACCGCGCAGCCAAAGTGAAAGTAGGCCTGGGCGTGGCGCGACACGCGCAGCGTGCTGCCGTGCGGCGGCGGCACCTGCTGGGCGTTGATGTAGTGGCGGATGCGCCACTTCCAGGCATCGGGCAGGTCGTAGTGCCCTTGCGTGAGGCCGGGCACGCCCGAGCCCTTGGACTTGTTGACCGTGGGCAGGGCGGCGCGGCGCGCGATCAGGTCGACGCTGGCGGCGCCGCTCTCCAGCGCGGTACCGGCACTGTCCATGGCGGACGAGCCCATGCCGATCACGCCCACGCGCTTGCCCGCCAGCGTGGCGTAGTCCAGCACGTCGGAGGAATGCGCCCACAGCCCTCCTGCGCGGGCATGCGCCACGCCTTGCATGAAGGGCGGTATCTGCGGCCCGCCCAGGCCGTCGCGGCCGGTGGCCAGCACCACGCGGCGCGCCAGCCAGGTGGCGCGGCCCGATGGCGCCTGCGCGTCCACCTCCACCAGGCCATCGCCACGTGGGCGCACGGCCGTGACGGTGTGTTCGCTGCGCACGTCGGCGGCGGTCACGCGGCGGTACCAGCGCAGGTAGTCCATCCACTGCAGGCGCGGGATTTTGTCGAGCGCGTCCCAGGCGGCGCGGCCCCACTGGGCCTCGAACCAGGCGCGAAAGGTGAGCGAGGGCAGGCCCAGCGCCGGGCCGGTCAGCTCCTTGGGCGAGCGCAGGGTTTCCATGCGCGCCGTGGTGGCCCAGGGGCCTTCGTGGTCGGCGGGGGCGCGATCCAGCAGCACGGCGGCAATGCCCTGCTGCGCCAGCGCCATGCTGGCGGCCAGGCCCGCCTGGCCGGCGCCAATGATGAGTACGTCGATGACGGCCTGCCCGTCCTGGCGGCGCTCGGGCAGCCAGGCGCGCGCGCGCCAGTTGAGGGTCAGCAGGTCGTGCGCCAGGCGTTCTTCAAGGGCGGCCAGGCCAGCCGCTCCCAGGGAGGAATCAGACATGTACGAGGGCAAGATGGTGGAGGTCAAAAATCAGTTGATGGTGATTTTGGCGTCCTTGACCACTTGCGCCCACTTGGCGCGGTCTTTGTGGACCGTCTGGCGGAACTGCTCGGGCGTCTCGATGCGCACCGTGTTGCCCTGCGACTCGAAGCGCTCGCGCACCTCGGGCTGCTCCAGCACCTCGCGCAGCGCGGTGCCGAGTTTGTTCACCACGGCGGCGTCCGTGCCCTTGGGCGCGAAGATGCCGAACCAGATCGAGCTGTCGAAACCTTCGGTGCCGGGCAGGCCGCTGGAGGCGATGGTGGGCACCTCCTGCACCGCCGCGACGGGCTTGGCGGTGGTCACGCCCAGCAGGCGCACCTTGCCGCTCTGGTAATGCGTCAAGACGGTCTGCACCTGGTTCATGATGCAGCAGGTCTCGCCGCGCAGCACCGAGGTGATGGCATCGGGCCCGCCCTTGTAGGGCACGTGCACCATGTCCAGGCCCAGGCGGGCGTTGAACTCGGCAAACGCCATGTGCGTGCCCGCGCCGTTGCCGGTCGAGGCGTAGTTGTACTTGCCCGGGTTGGCCTTGACGATTTCGACGAACTCCTTGAGGTTCTTCGCGTCGATCACGCTGGGGTTGATGGTGAGCACGTTGGAGACGTCGATCAGCGGGCCCACGGGCTCGAAGTCGGCCTCGACGTCGAAGGGCAGGTTGCTGTACAGGGCGGCATTGCTGCCGTGCGTGGCGGCCGTGCCGAAGGCCAGTGTGTAGCCATCAGGCTTGGCGTGGGCTACGTAGTCGCTGGCAATGTTGCCGGCCGCGCCGGACTTGTAGTCGATCACCACCGGCTGGCCCAGCTTCCGGCTCAGGGGCTCCTGCACCACGCGCGCCACCACGTCCACGCCCGAACCGGCCGGGAAACCCATGATCAGAGTGACGGGCTGGTGGGGCCAGTCACTGGCCTGGGCAAGCGCGGCGGCCGTAGCCAGCAGCGCGGCGGTGACGCTGGAACGCAGAGAAAGAACGGGCATGTGGTTTTCCTTGTGTTGGATCAGTACAGGGCCGCGCCCATTCAAGTAGGCGCGGCGCGAAGGATCGCCATTGTGGGGAAAACCATGGGAGTTTGCGCTATATGCATATGCATGCCATGCACTACGCATCGGCTTTCGCCGCGATGGCGTACCGGTCCATTCGGCCGTCACGCTTTTGGCTCACCGTGACAAAGCTTGTGCCGCCACATCGCTTCGCTGCGCGAAATGAGTGGCGTCCAAAACCGCGCAACCTGGCCAAGTCGGTGACGGTCATTCGACCGTCACCGACTTGGCCAGGTTGCGCGGTTTGTCCACATCCGTCCCCCGTGCCAGGGCGGTGTGGTAGGCCAGCAGCTGCAGCGGCACGACGTGCAGGATGGGCGACAGCTGGCCGTAGTGCTCGGGCATGCGGATGACGTGCATGCCTTCGCCGCTGTCGATCTGGGTGTCGGCGTCGGCCAGCACGTAGAGCACGCCGCCGCGGGCGCGCACTTCCTGCAGGTTGCTCTTGAGCTTTTCCAGCAGCGCATCGTTGGGCGCGACGGCGACGACGGGCATGTCGGACGTCACCAGCGCCAGCGGCCCGTGCTTGAGCTCGCCGGCGGGGTAGGCCTCGGCGTGGATGTAGCTGATTTCCTTGAGCTTGAGCGCGCCTTCCATGGCGATGGGGTAGTGCAGGCCGCGGCCCAGGAAGAGCGCGTGGTCTTTCTGAGCGAACTCCTCGGCCCAGCCGATCAGTTGGGGCTCCAGCGCCAGCACGGCCTGCAGCGCGACGGGCAGGTGGCGCATGGCCTTGAGGTGGGCGGCCTCGGCCTCGGGCGTGAGCCGGCCCTTGGATTGGGCCAGTGCCAGTGTCAGCAGGAACAGGCCAGCCAGCTGGGTGGTGAAGGCCTTGGTGGATGCCACGCCAATCTCGACGCCGGCGCGCGTAATGTAGGCCAGCTTGGACTCGCGCACCATGGCGCTGGTGGCGACGTTGCACACCGTCAGCGTGTTGGTCAGGCCCAGGCTCTGCGCGTGGCGCAGCGCGGCCAGGGTGTCGGCGGTCTCGCCCGACTGGCTGATGGTGACGACCAGCTGGCGCGGCAGCGGCACGCTGGTGCGGTAGCGGTATTCGCTGGCCACCTCGACCTGGGTGGGGATGCCGGCGATTTCTTCGAGCCAGTATTTGGCGGTGCAACCGCTGTAGTAGCTGGTGCCGCAGGCCAGGATGAGAATCGAGTCGATCTCCTGGAACACGCGCCAGGCGCTGGCGCCGCTGCGGCCGTCCTGGCCCGCGCCGTCGAACAGCTCGGCGACGATGCCTTCGATGCCGTCCAGCGTGTCGGCAATGGCGCGCGGCTGCTCGAAGATCTCTTTTTGCATGTAGTGGCGATACGGCCCCAGCTCGACCGCGCCGCTGTGCGCCGCGACGGTGCGCACCGGGCGCTGGGCGGCGCCCAAAGGGCGGCCGTCGCGCCCGGCAATCCAGTAGCGGCCCAGCTGCAGGTCGACCAGGTCGCCCTCCTGCAGATAGACGATCTGGTCGGTCACGCCGGCCAGCGCCATTGCGTCGCTGGCCAGGAAGTGCGCGCCCGCCTGCTCGCCCTGCCCCACACCCAATACCAGCGGAGAGCCCGCGCGCGCGCCGACGACGCGGTGCGGCTCGTCCTTGTGCACCACGGCGATCGCATACGCGCCGTGCAGTTGCTGAACCGCGGCGCGCACCGCGGTGAACAGATCGCCTTCATACAGGCTGTCGACCAGGTGGGCGATGACCTCGGTGTCGGTCTGGCTGTCGAAGCGGTAGCCGCGCGCCTGCAGCTGCACGCGCAGCGCCTCGTAGTTCTCGATGATGCCGTTGTGCACCAGCGCGACGCGCCCGCCGGCGCCCTGGCCCGCACCGTCGCCCGTGGCACCGGGGCCAAAGCTGAAGTGGGGGTGGGCGTTGTCGACCACCGGCGCGCCATGCGTGGCCCAGCGCGTGTGCGCAATACCGGTGGCGCCCTGCAGGCCGCTGCCCTGGATCTGCGTCAGCAGCTCGGACACGCGCGCCGTGCTGCGCGTGCGCGCCAGCCCGCCCTGCCCGCCCAGGCTGGCCTGGTGCACCGCCACGCCGCACGAGTCATAGCCGCGGTACTCCAGCCGCTGCAGGCCCTGGACGAGGATGGGAACGATGTTGTGCGTACTGACCGCAGCGACGATGCCACACATGGCTGTAACTCCTTTAAAACAATGGGCGCGATAGTACGCAAGCCAAAGGAAAATTATCACGCGTTTTTTGAAATAAATCGATTATAAATTTCATATAATTCAACAAACGTCAATTTATTTCATACATTTCAAATTCATGGAATTTTTACTCGACTTGGACACTATTGACTGGCAGCTGCTCGATCTGCTGCAGCACGACGCGTCGCAAAGCAACCAGGCACTGGCGCAGCGCGTGGGCGTGTCGCCCGCCACCTGCCTGCGGCGCGTGCGCCGGCTGCATGACAGCGGCCTGATCGAGCGCCAGGTGGCGCTGGTGCAGCCCGAGCGGCTGGCGCAGCATCTGGGCCACGGGCTGACCGCGATTGCCGAGGTGTCGCTGGACCACCAGGGCGCAGAGCACCTGGATGCATTCGAGGCGCACGCAGTGGCCCAGCCCGAGGTGCAGCAGTGCTGGCGCGTCTCGCCGGGGCCGGACTTCATCGTCATTGCCCACACGCGCGACATGCCGGCGTGGTTGGCGCTGTCGCAGCGGCTGTTCACGCAAAGCGCCAACGTGCGCAACGTCAAGACGTTCTTCGCCACGCGCCGCGCCAAGTTCGGCACGCAGCTGCCGCTGCCGACGAGCCCGCCACCAGCCTCTTGAGAGAATGCCGGTCTGGCCTCAACTGCGTCGCAGTGACACACTGCCGGGCAGTGCCCGTCGCGGTGCAGAGTCTGGAGAAGCAATGGAATACAAGGACTATTACCAAATCCTGGGCGTGGAGCGCAATGCCAGCGCCGACGCGATCAAGAAGGCCTACCGCAAGCTGGCGCGGCGCTACCACCCCGACGTGAGCAAAGAGCCTGACGCCGCCACCCGCATGGCCGAGGTGAACGAGGCCAACACCGTGCTGTCCGACCCCGAGAAGCGCGCCGCCTACGACGCGCTGGGCAGTGCGGCGGCGCACCAGGCCGGCCAGGACTTTCGCCCGCCGCCGCACTGGGACAGCGGCTTTGAGTTCACCGGCGCGCCCGGCGGCGGCGCCGGCATGGACGAGGCACAGTTCAGCGACTTCTTCGAGCAGTTGTTCGGCCACGCGGCACGCGCGCGCCAGGCCCAGTCCGGGCGCGGGGCCGGCCACGCCGGCCACGCCGGCCATGGCAGCCAGCGCGGCGCGGATCACCATGCACACATCGAGCTGGATCTGCGCGACAGCTACCGCGGCGGCGAGCACCAGATCACGCTGCGCGGCGCGCGCCTGGACGGCGACGGCCGGCTGGTGCACGAAGAGCGCCAGCTGCGCGTCACCATCCCGAAGGGCGTGCGTGCCGGCCAGCTGATCCGCCTGGCCGGCCATGGCAGCCCCGGCGTGGGCGGCGCTGCGGCGGGCGACCTGTTTCTGGAAGTGCAGTTCAAGCCCGACGCACGCTGGCACGCCGAGGAGCGCGACGTCTACCAAGGCGTTGCCGTCGCCCCCTGGGAGGCCGAACTGGGCGGCCCCATCGAGGTGCAGACGCCCGACGGCGCCACCGTCGAGGTCAACGTGCCCGCACGCTGGAAGAGCGGGCGCAAGCTGCGCCTGAAGGGCCGCGGCCTGCCGGCTGCCACGCCCGGCGACTTGTACCTGGAACTGCACCTGGCGCTGCCCGCGGCCGACACGCCAGTGCAGCAAGAGGCCTGGCGCGCGCTGGCGCAGGCCTACCCGTCCTACAACCCACGCCACGGAGGCTGACATGGCAAACCCCATCCACCACGCCCTGGCGCAACTGCTGGACGAGCACGCCGCGCTGACGCTGCAGGAACTGGCGCGCGCCTGCAGCCAGGACAGCACCTGGGTCACCGAGCGCGTCAGCAGCGGCCTGCTGCAGGCCGACCTGGTCGAAGGCCACTGGCGCTTTGCCGGCGCCACCGTGCTGCGCGCGCGCCGCCTGGCGCAGCTGGAAACTACCTTCGACGCCGACCCCGAGCTGGCCGCGCTGACGGCCGACCTGATCGAGGAGGTGACGCAGCTGCGCCAGCGCCTGCGCCAACTGCAGGCGCAGCTGGGGTAGGCCCGCCGCGAGAGACGCATCGGCCAGAGGGCTCGCCCCACCGATAGGCCGTATCTCTCCGTGGGAGCGGCGATCGGCCCAAAGCACGCTATTGCGGTTCTTGCCCCAGGCATGCCGGCCAGTCCAGCGTGACGCTGCACCCTTTTGCCGGCTGCGCGGTGATCGCCGTCTGCGCGCCATGGCGCTGGGCAATGGCGCGGCACAGCGCCAGCCCCGCGCCCACGCCCTCGAATTCACCCTCGCTGTGCAGGCGCTGGAACACGCCCCACAGCGCACCGGCGCGCGTCGGGTCGAAGCCAGCGCCGTTGTCCTCGATCTGCAGCCGCACCGACGACTCTTGCGCCGCAGCATGTACCGTGATGCACGCAGATGCCGCGCCGCGACTGAACTTGAGCGCATTGGCCAGCAACTGCACCAGCAGCTGGTGCAGCAAAGCGGCGTCGGCATGCAGCGCCGGCAGGTCACCCGCCAATTGCAGCTGCCACTGCACGCCGCCGGGCACGGCCAGTGCCGGGTCGCCGCGCACTGCGTCCACGGCCTGCCGCACCGCTGCGGCCACCGGCTGGGGTGCCAGGTACAGCGGCGCCACCTGGGCGCGGGCAATGGCCTGCAGGCCGTCGACCATAGCCGCCATGCGGCGCGCCGACTGCTCCATGATCTGCACATAGGTGATGGCCTCGCTGACCTGCTCGGGCGGGTCCGGCAGTTCCTGCAGCAGCTCGCGCACCAGCACGCCGAACGAGGTCACGTGGCGCAGCGGCGCGCGCAGGTCGTGCACCACGGCGCCGACAAAGGCCTGCTGTGCCTCCTGCATGTCGGTAATTTGCTGGCGCGCCGCATCCAGCGCCCGCTGCGCCTGCGCGTCCGGCTGCTCGGCAACCTCGCTCATCTCTTGGGCTGCTTGGCCGGGCGCGCCCAGCCGTCGATGCTGACCTGGCGCCCGCGCGCCACGCTCAAGGCACCGGGCGCCGTGCTCTTGGTGATGGTGGAGCCGCCTCCCACGGTGCCGCCGGCGCCGATGGTGACCGGCGCGACCAGTACGCAGTTGCTGCCGATGTGCACGTCAGCCTCGATCACGGTGCGGTGCTTGTTGGCGCCGTCGTAGTTGGCGGTGATGCTGCCCGCGCCGTAGTTGACGCGCTCGCCCACGCTGGCGTCGCCCAGGTAGGCCAGGTGGTTGGCCTTGGCGCCGTCGGCCAGCTGTGAGTTTTTCACCTCGACGAAATTGCCGATGTGTACCTCGCGCCCCAGCTGCGCGCCGGGGCGCAAGCGGGCAAACGGGCCGATAAGGGCGCCATCGCCCACCTGCACGCCGGCCTGCTCACCGTCGATGTGGGTGAACGGGTGGATCACCGCGCCGGCACCGATCCGCACATTGCTGATGTGGCAATGCGCGCCGATGCTGGCGCCTTCGCCGATCTCCACGCGGCCGGTGAAGATGCAGCCCAGGTCGATCTCCACGTCCTGGCCGCAGACGAACTGCGCCGGCGCACCGCTGGCGTGGTCGCGCAGGTCGAAGCGCGCCGGATCCATCATGCGCACGCCCTGTTCCATCAGCGCGCGTGCCTGGCGCAACTGGTGAGCGCGCTCCAGCTCGGCCAGCTGCAGCGGGCTGTTGACGCCCGCCACCTGCAACGCGTCGTCGATGCAGTGCGCCACGACCGGCACGCCCTGCGCGACGGCCATCGCAACCACGTCGGTCAGGTAGTACTCACCCTGGGCGTTGTCGTTGGTGAGCTGCGCCAGCCACGGGCGCAGCAGACGCGCGGGCACGGCCATGATGCCGCTGTAGATCTCGTCGATGGCGCGCTCGGCGGCGCTCGCGTCCTTGTGCTCGACGATGCGCTGCACTTGGCCGTCCGCCGCGCGCACGATGCGCCCGTAGCCCGCGGGGTCGGGCAGGCGCACGGTCAGCAGCGCCAGGCGGTCACTTCCGGCTGCTGCAATCAGCGCCTGCAGCGTGGCGGCCTCGGTCAGCGGAACGTCGCCCGAGAGCACGACGACGACGCCGTCGCCCGCCAGCACCGGCAGCGCCTGCTGCACCGCGTGGCCGGTGCCCAGCTGCGGCTCCTGGCGCACGAACTCCAGCGCCGGCAGCGCATCGCCCGCCTGCATCCAGCGCGCGCCAAAGGCCTCGACCTGCTCGGCGCCATGGCCAGTAACCACGATGGCCGAGCGCGCCTTGAGCTGCGCTGCCGTGTGCAGCACATGGCCCAGCAACGGACGGCCGGCCAGCTTCTGCAGCACCTTGGAGTGGCGGCTTTTCATCCGCGTGCCCTTGCCCGCGGCCATCACCACGATGTCGAGCGCGCTCATGCCAGCGTCACCCGTGCAAACTTGCGCTTGCCCACCTGCACCACGTAGGTGCCGGCGCCCAGTTTGAGACCGCGGTCGCTCACCGTGCCGCCATCGACGCGCACGCCGGCGCCGTCGATCAGGCGGTTGGCCTCGCTGGTCGAGGGGGCCAGGTTGGCCTGCTTGAGCAGCGCGCCAATGCCCAGCGGCGCGCCGGACAGCGCGACCTCGGGGATGTCGTCGGGAACGCCGCCCTTGCTGCGGTTCTGGAAGTCCGCCTCGGCCGCGTCGGCCGCGGCGGCGCTGTGAAAGCGCGCCGTGATCTCCTTGGCCAGCATGACCTTGGCGTCCTTGGGGTTGCGTCCGCCCTCGACCTCGCGTCTCAAAGCGGCAATCTCGGCCAGGCTCTTGAACGACAGCAGGGTGTACCAGTCCCACATCAGGGTGTCCGAGATGCTCAGCACCTTGGCGAACATGGTGTTGGCGTCCTCGGTGATGCCGATGTAGTTATTCTTGGACTTGGACATCTTGTCCACGCCGTCCAGGCCGATCAGCAGCGGCATGGTGAGCACGCACTGCGGCTCCTGGCCATATTCCTGCTGCAGGTGGCGGCCCATCAGCAGGTTGAACTTCTGGTCCGTGCCGCCCAGCTCCAGGTCGCTCTTGAGCGCCACCGAGTCGTAGCCCTGCAGCAGCGGGTACAAGAATTCGTGCAGGCTGATGGAGCTGCCGTCGCTGAAGCGCTGGTGGAAGTCGTTCCTCTCCATCATCCGCGCCACGGTGTACTTGGCGGCCAGCTGGATCATGCCGCGCGCGCCCAGCGCGTCGCACCACTCGCTGTTGTAGCGGATCTCGGTGCGCGCCGGGTCGAGCACCTTGGACGCCTGGGTGTAGTAGGTCTCGGCGTTGATCTTGATCTGCTCGGCCGTGAGCGGCGGGCGCGTGCTGTTGCGCCCCGACGGGTCGCCGATCAGCGTGGTGAAGTCGCCGATCAGAAAGATCACCTGGTGGCCCAGATCCTGCAGCTGGCGCATCTTGTTGAGCACCACGGTGTGGCCGATGTGGATGTCGGGCGCCGTGGGATCGAGCCCCAGCTTGATGCGCAGCGGCTGGCCCGTCGCCTCGGAGCGCGCCAGCTTGCGCGTCCAATCCGGCAGCGGCAGCAGTTCATCGACACCGCGCTGCGAGACTTCCAGCGCATGGCGCAAGGCGTCCGACAGAACCGGAGAATCGTCAACAGTCAAGGAATTCATAAGGGTTTTGGATATATCCACAGTATGGGCACTTTTATACTATTGCCCGTTTGTAGTGGTCGATTTTAAGAGCGCCAGCCATGCCCTTGCAGCATGAGCGCCCCCGGCCGCGCAGCCGACAACCATACCGCACTTGTCCGCCTTCGCCCGGGCCCACGAGTGCCTTCTTGCCCGGGGTACGTCACTTGAACAACGGTTTAACCACCACTTGCCAGGCTTTGCTCAACGTTTTGCAGCAAGGCATCCAACATCACCCCAAGCGCATCAGCGCCGCCATCGCGGCAGTGCTTCTCACCGGCGGCGGCGGCGCGTTTGCCGTCGCCCAGCTCGCGCCCGACCCGGCCGACCTGCCGGTCACCACGCTGACCGAGCCCGTCGCGTCGCTGGCCAGCGACCTGGCCCTGCCCGACCTGCTGGAAGCGCCAGCGTTCACGCTGTACCGCTCGGCCCACGTGCGCCGCGACGACAGCGCCGAGAGCCTGCTGCAGCGCCTGGGCATTGCCGACCCGCAGGCGTCCGGCTTTCTGCGCGCCGACGCGCTGGTGCGCGACAACCTGCTGGGGCGCACCGGACGCCAGCTCACCGCCGAGGCCACCGACGACCACCGCCTGCTGCGCCTGACCGCGCGCTGGGCCAGCGACGACAGCGACGACTTCCAGCGCCTGGTGGTCGAGCGCGCCAGCGACGGCAACTTTGCCGCGCGCATCGAGTCCGCCCCGCTCAGCGTGGGCACGCGCCTGGCCGGCGGCATCATCCAGAGCTCGCTGTTCGCCGCCACCGACGCCAACGCCATTCCCGACTCCGTGGCCATCCAGCTGGCCGAGATTTTCTCCGGCGAGATCGACTTTCGCCGCGCGCTGCGCAAGAACGACTCGTTCTCCATCGTCTACGAAACGCTGGAGGCCGACGGCGAGCCGCTGCGCACCGGCCGCATTCTGTCGGCCGAGTTCCACAACAACGGCACGACGCACGACGCCGTCTGGTTCCAGGAGGCGGGCTCGGACAAGGGCTCGTACTACACGCTGGCGGGCAACAGCATGCGCCGCGCCTACCTGAGCACGCCGGTGGCGTTCACGCGCATCTCCAGCAATTTCGCAATGCGCCTGCACCCCATCCACAACACCTGGCGCGCGCACAAGGGCACCGACCTGGCCGCCCCCCACGGCACGACGGTGCGCACCATCGGCGACGGCGTGGTCGACTTTGCCGGCTGGCAAAACGGCTACGGCAACGTGGTCTACGTCAAGCACAGCAACCAGCACACCACGGTCTACGCCCACCTGAGCCGCGTCAACGTCAAGAAGGGCGCGCGCGTGACCCAGGGCGACCAGATCGGCGCCGTAGGCGCCACCGGCTGGGCCACCGGGCCGCACCTGCACTTCGAGTTCCGCGTCGACGGCCAGCAGGTCGACCCGATGCAGATGGCCCGCAAGAGCGAGGCAGCCAAGCCCATCTCGACGGCCGCGCAGAGCGCCTTCAAGCAGGTGGCGCAGCAAATGCGCATCGAGCTGAACGCCGCGCAGACCATCGTGCAGGCCAAGGCCGACTGAGACTTTCACGCCCTTTCACCTCGCCACTCGCTACCGCGTGACCAACTGGTACATCGGCCTGATGTCGGGCACTTCGCTCGACGGGGTCGACGCGGTGCTGGCCGATCTGTCGCCCGATGCGCCGCGCGCCTGCCGCGTGGCCGGCCACACCAGCCTGCCCATGCCGGCGCCGCTGCGCGCCGAGCTGCTGCAACTCAATACCTCCGGAGACAACGAGCTGCACCGCGCCGCACTCGCTGCCAACGCGCTGGTGCGCCTGTACGCGCAGGCCGTCGAGCAACTGCTGCAGCGCTGCTCCGTCACGGCCGGGCAGGTTGCCGCCATCGGCGTGCACGGCCAGACGGTGCGCCACCGCCCCGGGCAGTTCGACGGCACGGGCTACACGCTGCAGCTGAACAACCCGGCGCTGCTGGCCGAGCTGACCAGCATCACCACCGTGGCCGACTTTCGCAGCCGCGACGTCGCCGCCGGTGGCCAGGGTGCGCCGCTGGTGCCGGCCTTTCACCAGTGCGTGTTCGGCCAGGCTGGGCGCGCCGTCGGCGTGCTCAACATCGGTGGCATCGCCAATCTCAGCGTATTGAGCGCGGACGGGAGCGTGCTGGGTTTTGACTGCGGCCCGGGCAATGCGCTGATGGACTACTGGGTCGCGCGCCACCGCGGCGCGCTGTACGACGAGGGCGGACGCTGGGCGGCCAGCGGCCAGGTTCTGCCCACCCTGCTCGCCCGCCTGTTGGCCGAGCCCTATCTGCACCAGCGCCCGCCCAAGAGCACGGGGCGCGACCTGTTCAATCCCGACTGGCTGAGCCGCCAACTGCAGGGTTTTGAAGACGCCGACCCCGCCGACGTGCAGGCCACGCTGGCGCAGCTGACCGCGCGCGCCAGCGCCGATGCCGCGCTGGCCTGGCTGCCTGCGGGCAGCCCGCTCATCGTCTGTGGCGGCGGCGCACTCAACCAGGATTTGTTGCAGCGCCTGGCGGAGCTGGCGCCGCAGCTAGGAGTGCAAGCCTCGGACTCGCACGGCCTGGCACCGCTGCAGGTCGAGGCCGCCGCCTTCGCCTGGCTGGCCCGGCGCTGCCTGCAGAACCAGGCGGGCAACCTGCCCCAGGTCACCGGTGCGGCCGGGCCGCGCGTGCTCGGCGCCATCTACCCGCGCTGAGAACGGGTTCAAGCGCCCAGATCGGGCTCTTTCGCCGTGGCGGCAGCCGTCGGCTCGTCGTGCGCCAGCTGGGAAAAGATGAACGCCGCCGCCAGCGTGAGCAGCCCCATGCTGGCAAACGTCGCCTGAAAGGCCTGCAGCGTCTGCTCGCTGGTGCCGGTGCCAAAGAAATCGGTGTAGGCGCCCAGCGCCGCACCGGCGGCGGCCACTCCCATGCCCATGGCCAGCATCTGCACCATCGACAGCAGGCTGTTGCCGCTGCTGGCCAGCGCCTGGCCCAGATCCTTGAGCGTCACGGTGTTCATCGCTGTGAACTGCAGCGAGTTGACGGCGCCAAACACCGCCAGTTGCACGATGCGCACGCCCAGCGGCTGCTGCGGCGTCATCAGTGCAAAGCTGGCCATCATCACGCCCACCGCAAAGGTGTTGCCCACCAGAACGCGGCGGTAGCCCAGGCGGGTGATCAAGGGCGTTGCCGCGCGCTTGACCGCCATGCCGGCAATCGCCACGGGCAGCATCATCATGCCGGCGTACAGCGGCGAATATCCCAGGCCCAGCTGCAGCATCAGCGGCACCAGAAACGGCATGCTGCCGCTGCCCAGGCGGGCAAACAGATTGCCCAGCAAGCCGATGCGCACCGTGTCGATGCCGAACAGCCGCGGCGAAAACAGCGGTCGGGGCGAGCGCGCCGCATGCAGCCAATAGGCCGCCAGCGCCGCCAGGCCGAACACCATCAGCACCAGCACGCCCGCCTGGCGCAGGCCGAGGCCGGACAGGCCGTCCAGCCCCAGCGACAGCGCCACCATGCCGAACGCCAGCAGCGCGTAGCCCACCAGGTCGAAGCGCCCGGCCGGCATGCGCTGGCCGCGCGGCATGTAGCGCAGCGTGGCCACCAGGCCAGCCACGCCGACCGGCACGTTGATCAGGAAGATCCAGTGCCAGGAGGCCACCTCGACCAGCCAGCCGCCCAGCGTCGGCCCGATCAGCGGCCCCACCAGGCCGGGGATGGCGACGAAGCTGATCGCCTCCAGGAACTCGTCGCGCGGGAAGGTACGCAAGATGACCAGCCGCCCCACCGGCAGCAGCAGCGCGCCGCCAAAGCCCTGCAGCACGCGCGAGGCGACCAGCAGATCCAGCGTCGGCGACAGCGCGCACAGCACCGAGCCAAGCACGAAGGCGACGATGGCGCCCAGAAAGGTGCGGCGCATGCCGAAGCGGTCGGCCAACCAGCCCGAGGCAGGGATCAGCATGGCCATGGCCAGTGAATAGGAGACCACCACCGACTGCATGCGCAGCGGGCTCTCCTGCAGGCTGTGCGCCATGGCGGGCAGCGCGGTGTTGACGATGGTGGCGTCCAGCGTCTGCATGAAAAAGCCGACGGCCACCAGCCACAGCAGCCGGGTGCGTGCGCGTGAGAACCTGTGTTTCATGGGATCAAAAAAGCCGCCCATCTGGCAATGCCGGTAAGTTAAGCCAAGACCCTTCTGGGCCTTGGCTGTTTG
>PGEI01000043.1 GCA_002894305.1 Comamonadaceae bacterium CD01 | reverse complement strand
GCGTACTTCGCAAAGGCATCGAAGTGAAGTACGCCTTCATCGAGCGCCACCGGCGCGTGTGGCCGATCTCGGTGCAGTGTCGCGTGCTGGGCGTCAGCGCAGCTGGTTATCACGAGCACTTTGTACGGCGCGCCAGCGATGACCATCGCCGCCACCTGAGCGACGACGCGCTGCTGGTTCACATCAAGGCCATCCATGCCCAGAGCCGTGGCAGCTACGGCTGGCCCCGAGTATGGCGAGAGCTGCACGCGCGGGGTATCCGCGCCGGTAAGGATCGGGTGCAAAAACTCATGCAGCTGCACGGCATCCGCGCCAAGGGCACCGCCGACGCCAATATCGGTTCGATCTTCGGCATCGGTTTCGCTGCCTGGACGGGTGGCGCCCTGCAGTACAGCAACCAGTACGGCCTGCAGGCTTTCGTCAGCCGTGCTCGGCAACTTGCCGAGCGCTATGGCGAGCGCTTCCTGCCGCCGGCGTTGCTGGTCGAGAAGACCGCTCGGGGCGAGCTGTTCTGAGCGAACGAGCTTGCGCATGACCCTGCACTGGAGCAAATGCGTGAGTTCCAGTGTCCCTTTCGGGAGACCTTACCCGAGCTATGGAGTCCACGATTCAGGGGCGACCTCAGTTCGCCATTGAAGCCAAGTCTTATGTCGTGTTGGCAGCGGCGAACTGCTGCAGGCGTTGTCCCTCGGCGCGGGCCTCGGCCAGCAACTGATTCCAGTCGCCCGGGGGATGACCACCTTCCAGCATCTTGCGGAATACGCGGTAGGCGTCGTCGCTGCTCTCGTAGGCGCGCTTGGTGTCCTCGTCATTGACCCAGGCGAACACGATCACCTTGCTGGGCGCGTGGTAGCGGAAGAACAGTCGGTACCGCTGAAAGAACTTGGCCCGGAGCCAGTGCTTGTGGTCTTCGCCGAGGGTGTTGCCCTGCCGGAATTCGGGGCGTGCTGGATCTTGTGGGATGACGTCGAACGCGAGCTTTGTGATCGCCGCCAGTCGCTTGCTGGCGTTCTTCTTTACATACCCGACGGGGTCTTTCTGCTTGAGGGCCTCGACCTGCTGGGCCAGTACTTCAAGCTGTGCCAGGAACAGCGGATGGGCGAAAACGGTCCAGCCGTGAACAACCAGGGGAACGGGCTTGCCCGTACTCATTCATCGTCTGCCGACAAGGCGGCGTCGAGATCGACTTCAATGCCACCAGTCAATGCTTGAAGACGCTGCACGAAGGCAGCATCGACCGCCTGCAGGCGCCCCGGATGGTTGGCGATGTCGCGGGCCAAGAACCGCAGGAATTGTCCGAGCACCGGGTCGTCGCCTTCGGAGACTTCGGCGCGGGTCAGCACCACCTCGCCGCCAGGGCGGATGGTGTAGTGGATCTTGTCGCGCTTGCCCAGCCGAAGAACGCGACGCACAGTCTCTGGCACCGTGGTCTGGTAGCGGTCGGTCAACGTGGATTCAACTTCGAGGGTGGCGGTCATGGAGCTCTCCGGTCAAAGAGGGGAATGCGCGTATGATAATGCAATCGCCTTGTCTCAACAATGCAAATGCATTGTCTAGCCGGCTGCTATCGTGTCGGAAAACTCGGAGGGACTGGCTCGCATGAGTCACAAGGTTCATGACTACCCGGACTATGGAGTCCACGATTCAGGGGCAACCTCACCCACGCCCACCCCGGCGTTGAGCCCTGCGGCCTGTTGCGCCTTTGGGGAAAGATGGTAAAGATTCTCACTGTGAGACACGCAGCCCTCGCCAGCCAGGCAAAGGTGCGGCGCCGTGCGCGCTGCGCCGGCCACACGCCCGCCCCGGCGCTGAGCCCCGCGGCCTGTTGCGCCTTTGGGGAAAGATGGGGTGAGACAAAGACCCCGGCCAGCGGGGCTGAGACGAGACTTCCTGCTGCTCCCGGCGCGATGCTGCAGGGTGCCCACGCCCGCAGGCCTGTTGCGCCTTTGCAGAAAGATGGTAAAGATTCTCACGGTGAGACAAAAAGCCCTTCAGCCCCGCGGTCTTTAGCACCACACCTGCGCCAGCTCCTTCCACTCGGTCGTGTAACGCCTGGACAGGTACTCCTGGCGCATAGCCCATTGCGCCCGCTGTCCTCGCTGTTGCCAGCCACTGGCCCCCAACCCAATCGTTCCGCGGCCATAGCGCTGGTTGATGGCATCCATGGCCGCCATCAGCCTGGGGCTCCCAACTGTGGGCGCGTCAAAGAGGTCTACCTCCAGTTGCGTAGGCCTTGCCAGGTCAAGCAGCCATACACCTGCTTTTTTGTACGCTAACCCAGGCCGCAGCAGGTGGTGCTGAAGCTCACCGATGGCCTGCAACACCACGCGGCTGTCGCAGGTGGCTGCAGCTAGGCGCGTCAGGCGCTGGGGGTGGTGCTGCGTCGCCTGTTTGTCAAAGCTGTTGGTGCTGGCAAAGATGTGCTTCTCATAGTGTCAAGCCTAGATTTCGATTGGCAAGCGCCGCTCGAAGTCCTGATCCGGGAAATTTCGCAGTAGCGCCTGCATCCCCCTGGTTAGCTTGGTTTTCCAGCTCTTTCCGCGGCCTACCGCGTCTGCCCAAGTTTCGACGACAAGATCCGCGTCGTCCTCCAGCAGGTAGTCCAGCAGGTGCGCGGCTTGGGCCAGGTCCTTGTTGGCCTTGGCGCGCATCGCAGGCGGGCGCAGCTGAGACACGATGATCTTGTGCAGAGCGTAGCGCTCCGGCCTGGGCACACTCACCGCAATGCTCCCCGAGCGAGTTAGCAGGGCGGCGGGCATCGGCGCCTCCAAGGAGAACTCCATGAAGCGCAGCGGCTGCAGGGTGATGTTTAGCGCAGGGATGTGTACAGGGGTCTCCCCCGCGCGGCCCATGCTGGTCAAAAAGTCGATGTCGAAATCAGGCTCGTCGGGTTTCTTGTAGGTGGTCTGGCTCACTACGGGAATGAATCCCATTTGTAGGGATTCCAGCGCCCCTCGGGTGTCGACCTGGCTGTTCGCTGGCATAGCGATGGACAGATTCCTCCCTGCGTGGGCAAAGTCGAGATCAAGCGTCATCGCGCCCTCAACCCAGCACACCCCGAAATGGTTTTGGTACGCCACGAAGGCGTGGGTGCCAACCAGCATCCCCCCCGCGCGGAAGAACCCATAGTGCCCCAGCCGGTCGATAACGCGGCCGTGCGCTGCAGGAATGGGCACGCAGCCATACTCGATAGCCGCGCGAGCCATGCGCTTGATCGCATTTGCGCCTTCGTGGCGCGCCCCGTCCCGATGCGCCGCAATCAGCTCCCGAATGGGCGGCTCGTCTGGGCCAAGATACACCTGCGACACCGCGCCAGCTGGCGTTTTCAGTTGGTAGTACCAGTATGTGCGCCCCGCGACGGTCTTGGTGCTGAATCCACCCGGAAGGTCTGCGGTACAGCGCTCTAACTCCCGTTGCCGGGTGGCGACATTCAGCCCGGAAAACGCTGCTTGCGCCGCTGCGGAGAGAGGCCGATATAGAGGCAACATATACTTCTTTTGAGAAAAAGGTAGTATAACTCTTGTTGCCACTCAGCCTCAATAGGGCACTCTATTGGTTCGCCAGGGTGAGGGTGCTCAGGCCAGCATCTAGCCCCATAAGCTGAGATGTTGCAAAGCATCCACTGAGATTTTCATTGAACGAGGCGCGTTGGATGCTTTGCCCGACTGAGGGCCTCAGACGATGCTTCGCATAGTCTCAATCCATGTGTCCAAGGCTGATGCAAGTCGTTGATTTTGGCCATCGACAAGTCTCAGCTTATGCATTCCGCTACACACACGCAGCATACCGACGGGCCGGGCCCAACGCAGTCACTTCACTCGGAGCTATACTGTGCATATGCACAGTATAAAGTGAGATAGCCCCTGAATCCCCGGACACGATCCATCGCTTATTTTCCAGATAGGCATAGGACTGTGCGTATGACTAGACATACAGAGACCATTGAGGTCATCACCCGAGACCAACGCAGGTGGCGCTGGTCGGCTGCCGAGAAGGCGGCCTTGGTTCGCAAGACGTATGAACCGGGCATGAGCGTGTCGCTCGTGGCCCGCCAGGAGGGCGTATCGGCCAGCCTGCTGTTCACGTGGCGCAAGCTGGATCGAGAAGGCGCGCTGGTTGCCGTGGGAGCAGGAGAGACCGTGGTGCCGGCCTCGGAGCTGGCTGCAGCGTGGGCCGAGATCGCCAAGCTGCAACGCGTGCTGGGCAAGAAGACCTTGGAGAACGAGATCCTCAAGGAAGCCGTGGAGATCGCCGCTGCAAAAAAGTGGATTGCGCGCTCGCCCTTGTTGCCCGGGGACGACCAATGAAGTCGGTCTGCTCGGCGCTGGGCGTGGCGCGCTCGGATCTGCATGTACGGCATCACCGATGCGGCGACTGGCAGGACGGCCGCCGTGGCCGCATGCCAGCCCAGGACGAGGCATTGTTGGCCGACCTGCGACGCCACATTGCCGACTTGCCCAGCTATGGCTATCGCAGAGCCGGCGCGCTGCTCAATCGAGAGCGACGTTCGCAAGGTCAAGGGGCGTTGAACCACAAGCGCATCTACGGGGTCATGGCGCGGCATCAACTGCTGCTGCCCAAAGCGCCCAAGCGACGGCATTCAAGCCGCGTGCACAATGGCCAGGTCAGCGTGCCGATGAGCAACATGCGCTGGTGCTCCGACGGCTTCGAGATCAAGTGCGACTCAGGCGAGACCGTTACGGCTATATGAGCCGCATGGACCTGCGCGACGCGCCGACCGTGATGGCGCAACTGCCAGGGGCGTTCGAGCATTTCAACGAGATCCATCCCCATTCGAGTTTGAAGATGATATCGCCCAGGGAGTTCCGACGGCGGCAGAATCACCCCGCCCACCAGGGCTAACTTAGCGACTGGACGGTGTCCGGAACTACGGGGGCAAGATCAAAAGACCCCACCCAATGCGTACCGATCAAGCTCCATTCAGCGAGCCAGCAAATGCCGGTGCATTACAGGTTAGCTGGCTGCTTCAGGAGGGGCAGCCCTGCTGGCTTGACTTCTACAAAAGATAGGCTACAGCAGCACTCAGTCACAGGTTGTGCTCAATTTCATGGTCCGCACCAATACACCTTGGGATGAATCGCCCTTCATAGCGCTTGACTTTCAAGGTAGTTATTCATGAGCAATCGGCGCGCCGTGCGTTGATGTCATGCCCAACCCGGGGCGCTGCAGGAACAGCGCGCATTCATCCAGCGGCATGGGCCTGGCCAGCAAATAGCCTTGCAGCAGTGCGCAGCCGTGCTGCAGCAGCCAGTCACGCTGCGCCGGCGTCTCCACACCTTCTGCCACCACCTGCAGCCCCAGGCCGTGCGCCATGGCAATGACGGTTTGCGCCACCGTCACGTCGACTGCTTCGTAAGGCAAGCGCATCACAAAAGAGCGGTCGATCTTGAGCTCGTCGATTGGCAGGCGCGAGAGATAGGCGAGCGACGAATATCCGGTGCCAAAGTCATCGAGTGAAACCTTCACGCCCAGGGTGCGCAGCTGCTGCAGCTGCAAAGCAACCTGCGCCAGATCGCCGAGCAACGCCGACTCGGTGATCTCCAGAATCAGCCGCTCGGGCGTCACCCCATGCGCTTCCAGCATCTGGCGCACCAAGGAGAAGAACTGCGGATGGGCAAACTGCCGCGCGCTCACGTTGACCGACAGCGAAATGGCACTCAGCCGCGGGTGCTGTGCCCACTGCGCCAGCTGGTTGCAGGCTCGCTGCAAGACCCAGGTGCCCAACTGCTGCAATTGCGCATGCGCGCAGCCCGCGCCGGCTGGCGGCCTGAGTTGATTGTTCTTGCACATGCGGCTCGGTGCGTACCTGGGAGTGCTGGCAGCCAGCCTGTGGCTGAGCGGCGCAGGGGTGCACGCCACGCCGCTATGAGTTGCTTGAACACGGGCAGGCAGCCAGGCTTTCGGCGGTCGAGGCCCAGGTGCTTGCCAACGGCCAGGCGCAGACCTTCATGCTCGAACTCATGCGCGACGAACAGCGGTTGGCGCATGAGGAAATTTACATTGGCCCTGTGCGCGACCGAGACGGGCGCATTACGGGCACAGTAAGCGTGGTGCACGACATCACCAGCCGCCTGAAGTTGCAAGATGGGCTGCGGCTGTGGGCACACGCGGTGCGCAAGGCCGACTTTGGCGTGCAGATTCTGGACATTGCAACGCGCACCATCGTCGCCGTGAACGAACAGTTTGCGCGCCAGCGCGGCTACGAGGCGCAGCAAATGCAGGGCATGCCGTACGCGGCATTGTTTCCTGGCGACGTCGCGGTGGTGCAAGAGAGTTTTCTGCAGGCCATTGGCGACATCGAACACCAAATCGTCGAAACCGAGCATGTGCGCCGCGGTGGCGAGCGCTTTCCCGTACTCGTCGACCGCTCCATCTACCGCGACGCTGCAGGCCAGCCCCGGTATGTGGTGGCGTATGCGCAAGACATTACCGAGCGCAGGCGTGCACAGGTCGAGCAGCGCCTGGCGGCCGTGGCTTTCAACACCCAGGACGCCACCATGGTGCTCGACGGTTGTGGGCGGGTGCTGCGCGTCAACCGTGCGTTTAGTGAGCTCACCGGCTATGGGCAGGCCCATGTGCTTGGGCGCGAGCCTTTTTTTCTTCATACGACGGCCAGCGGGGAAGGCGTTTCGGCCGAGCTGCGCGCGCAGGTGTGCGCAGCCAAAGGCTGGAGAGGGCAGCTGTGGTTGCAACCGCGCACGGGCAAACCGCGTGTGGTGCGCGCCAATGTGTCCGCTGTCGTTGACCAGCAGATGCAGCGCGCCAGCCATTTTGTCTGCGCGCTGATCGATGTGACGAGCGAGCGTGAAGCGCTCGCCACGCCAAGCGCCTGACGTTTTTTGATGCGCTGACCGATTTGCCCAATCGCGATCACCTGTTCGAGCAGATCGGGCGCCTGACCAAGAACGCGCACAGCCGCGGTGGGGCGCTGCTGGTCATCGATCTGGATCACTTCAAGCGCATCAACGATTTGCAGGGTCACGCGGCCGGCGATGAATTGCTGGTGCACATTGCCCGGCGGCTGCAGGGGCAGTTGGGACCAAGCGACAGCTTGGCACGCTTGAGCGGCGGCGTATTTGCCTGGCTTGTGGCGTGCGGTGGGACAGAGGACGTCAATTGCGCAGAGGACGAGGCCAGCGCACTGAGAGCCTTGACTGATGCTGCATGCGATCTGGAAATCGTTTGTGCTAGCGTGGCCGAACGGATACGTCAGGCGTTGGCCCAGCCTTTTGCACAGCCCAAAGGGCTGGATGTCGGGGTCACAGCCAGCATCGGCTGGTGTGGTTTTGTGCCCGGACAAGAATCACCAGAAGAGATTTTCAAGAGGGCGGAGCTCGCCATGTACGCCGCCAAGGCCGATGCAGGAGCTGCTGACTCAGGCCGCTTCCTAGCGCAGCTTTGACCTCGGTGAGGGTGGCGTAAACCTTCTGAGAGCAGCTTCCCTGGCCAGGAAAAGCAATGCAAAAAAGCGGCCAATCGCCGTGGTCAGTAGCAGCGCAGACGCTATACAGAGGTGAAGGTCAAATTGAAAAAAGGCCTAAAAAGCCGTGCGCAACCAGACGGGGCAGGGCGTTGAAATTGCCCCTTTTTGGAGTAGCTTGCATGAGTTCGCTAACCTTTTAGAAAAGTCATGTAGCTTGCGCGAGCTCGCCGACCAGGAGAGCGGGTGCTGGGGGCGCGCTCCCACGGCTGTGCAAGCGAGGTGGAGGCGCTGAATGCGAGCAAGGTTTCTTGCGACTTTGGGGGTGACAAGTGCCTCTGGGGATGCTGCGCTCTGGGCTGCTGGGTGGCCGCCATGTGAGGTGCCGATGCCAAGCTTTCCCAGAGGCGCTTCAGATGACATTCGAGATGACGTTTCAGATGCTCATCGAGCTGTTGCGGGTGGCGCCTCAGTGTGGATCCGCTGCAAGGTAGGTCTCAGCAAGGCGCGGCTGTATGTCATTTTGCCTTGCCGGTAGGTGTTGCTGGGCTGTGTTCGGGGAAGAAAAAGTCGAGTGGAGTCAGCCCCACTCCGGCGTCTTCGCGGGCTGACAGAAGCTAGCAGGACGGCTACTTGATCGCGGCCGTGACGATGATTTCCACCAGGATGTCCTTTGCCCCCATCTCGCATTGGGCAGTCGCGCGCGTGGGCGCGGCGTTGGGCGCGGTCCACGCATCCCAGACTTCATTCATCCCCGCGAAATCGCGTTCGAGATCCTTGATCCAAATCTGGGCGGTCAGCAGGCGGCTCTTGTCGGTTCCCGCTTCCGCCAGGAATTTCTCGATTTTCGCGAGGGTTTGGGCGGTTTGGCCGCGAATGTCCTGGCTCCTGTCGTCGGCAGTCTGCCCGCCGACGAAGACCATGTGGTTGTAGACCACCGCACGGGAGCGGCGGGTATCGGTCGCGATGCGCTTGATTTCCATGAAAAAACTCCTTGGCTGATTGAAAATGCGTTATTCAAATGAGGCGAGTTCACCCAGGGTGATGGGCTTGATGGGCGGGCGGATGCGGTAGTACCCCACTTCCTGCGGGCTGACTTTTCTCTCGCTGGCGATGATTTCGGTCACCGTCAGTCCGCACAGCCGTCCCTGGCATGGCCCCATGCCGCAGCGGCCAAAGGCCTTCGTCTGGTTGGGGCCGAGGCAGCCCACCTCCACGTATTTCTTGATCTGCCCGGCTTTCACTTCCTCGCAGCGGCATACCGTGACCTCGTCATCGGCCGGAATGCGGTGTGCGTCCTGCGGGCGGTACAAGGTATCGAGAAAGGGGCGGATCTGCGTATGGGCCCTGATCTCTTCCAGGATCGCTGGCTCATGAGCCTTGAATTTCTCGGGCGAAATGGCTTGGAGCTGGTGGGCGATCGCCAGTCCAGCCAGCCGGCCCTGGCTCGCGGACGCTTTCGCTCCGACGATGCCCCGGCTGTCGCCCGCGATGTAAATGCCGGTTTCCTCGATTTGCCCGCAGGCATCGGTTACCGGAATCCAGCACAGTTGCTGTTCATCCCAGCGGTGCTCGGCGCGCAGTGACCAACTGAGCTGGGTATTCGGAACTACGCCCTGGTGAAGCAGCACCAGGGAGGCCTGGACGCGCTTTCTCTGGCCGTCGTGGGTGAACGTGATGGCTTCGGCCTTCTCCGCGCCTTCGATGGCGAACGCGCTGGCTCCCGCGAACGTCTGAACGCCATGGCTGCGGATTTTCTTCAGCATCCGGCTACCCTTGGAGAGGTCTTTCCAGCCGCACAGCGCGCCCAGGACATGGGAGGCCGCGCGCAGATAGTCGCCCGTCCCTGTGGTGTGGATCAGCGCCTTGATCTTGACGCCCGCATCCAGATACTGCTGCGCCAGCAGGAACAGCAAGGGGCCGCAGCCTGCCAGCACCACGGGCTCAGTAGGAACGGCGCCCGAGGATTTGTACAGAATCTGGGCCGCGCCCGCGCCCATGACGCCTGGCAGCGTCCAGCCGGGCACGGGAAAGGGCCGCTCCATCGCACCGCTGGCAAGCACCAGGCTGCGCCCCTGGATCTTCCTGCTGCCGCCGTCGAGGAGGTAGGACACCGTCTTGTCCTTGGCGACGTTCCAGACGGCGGCGCCGCCCACGTGCACGGCGCCGCAGGCTGCAAAATCCTGCGCCAGTTTTGCGCCAGCGGCGTAGTCCGGGCCAAGCACTTCGCGGCGGCGGGGGCTGGACTCCTCGATGGCCCGGTAGATCTGGCCGCCAACCCGCCGCTGCTCATCGAGCACGGCCACTGAAAGCCCGAAGCACCGTGCCTCGATGGCCGCCGAAAGCCCTGCGGGGCCCGCACCAATGACCACCAGGTCAAACAATTCAACACCGGTTGCCATATCAGTTCTCCGCACTTTGCATGTTCAGCCCGGATGCGCCCTCCTGGCGCTGGATGACCATGCCGTCCCTCACCTGCGTGAGGCATGACTGGCGGCTGGGGCGGCCGTCGATTTCCACGAGGCACTCAAAGCAGACGCCCATCATGCAATAGGGTGCGCGCGCAGAGCCGGAAACCGGGGTCGAGCGGAATGTCCGCACGCCCGACATGAGCAGCGCCGACGCCACGCTCACATCGTGCGGAACGTCCAGCGGCTGGCCGTCAAAGTAAATGCGGACTTTCTTTCCCTGCGAGCCGGCTTCGGGCATGAACAGGGAAACATTTGTTGCTTGAGTTTCAGTATGCACTGCTGAATTTCCTATTGGGGTCCAGGAATCGCTCGCCAGCGAATTCCCCGATGCCATCCGGCGCTGGTTTCACCCCCGCGATCCAGGGTGCGATTTCATAGGCATGGGAGCCTGCCAGGGAGACCCCGCTGTGGCTGGTGGCGGTGAATGCGCCGGGGTATCGGGCCGACTCCTGGTAGACCGGCGAGCCATCGGGGGTGAGCACGCGAAGCGATCCCCATGCCCGCACGAGCTTGACCGACGACAGGATGGGAAAGGTGGCGACCGAGCGTTTGGCGATCGACTCGATGGCCTCCACCGTCGTCCCGTCGTCCAGTCCCACGTCCTCCGCCGAGAACCCGAGCTGAACCGTGCCCTCGGTGGTCTGGCGCGCCTTGTTGGTGGGGTACGGCAGGAATTTCTTCAGCCGCTCGGTGATGAGCACCTGGCCCCGCTTGGGCAGCACGGGCGCGTGAAGGCCCAGTTGGGGGGCGAGGGCGCTGTTGCTCAGGCCTGCGGCCAGCACGATTTTTGCGCCGCTCCACTGGCGGCCATCGCTGCTCTTGGCCTGAAAGCCCCGTCCTTCGCCGAGCGAGCGCACCTCGCCCACGTCAACTGCGCTGCAGATGCGGCCGCCGAGCGCCTTGATGCCCGCATGCAGCGCATGCAGCAGCTTGAGCGGGTTGGCGTGGCCGTCCAGAGGGCACCAACTGCCCCCGGCCACCTTCGGGCCGATCGCGGGCAGCCGGGCCTTGAGCGCCTGGTGGTCGAGCATCTCGAAGGGCGTGCGGCCGTCGGCATTGATTTTTGCCAGCATTGCCTCCCGCTCGACGACTTCTTTTTCGCTGAAGCCAATCCAGAATCCGCCGTTTTGCTGCAGATCCACATCGACCCCGGTGAGCTCGCGGAGTTCGCTGGCAAGCGGCCCCCAATGGTCAACGGCATCCCGGCTCCATCGGGCGTAGCGGGGAAACCCCGCGCCCTTGCTCTGCAGCCAGACGAGGCCGAAGTTGCCGCGCGAGGCGCGGTGCGCCACGTCGCCCTGGTCGAGCAGGGTCACCGGGCCGCCGGACTTGAGCACGCCATACGCGATGGCGGCCCCCACCAGTCCCCCGCCGACGACGATTGTTTCATTTGAAGACATAGATGTTTACCGGGAAGAACTCTCTGGAGAGCTTTTCTCAATTGAGCGTGATGTTGTTGCGCTTCACGACCTCGCCCCAGCGCACGCTGTCGGCATTGAGCATTTGCCTGTATTCGGCGATGGAAGCCGGGGCCACCTTTGCGCCGAGCCGCTCGTGCTTCTTGATGACCTCGGGGTCCGCGAGCACGGCGTTGATCTCCCGATGCAGCTTTTCAACGATGGCCTGCGGCATGTTGGCCGGCCCCACGACGCCGCCCCAGGTTTCCATTTCCAGGTCCGGGTAACCGGCTTCCCGGATGGTGGGGACGTTCGGCAGCAGGGGGGAGCGGTTAGGCCCTGTAATGGCCAGCGCGTTGATACGGCCCGCCTTCACCTGGGGCTCCATCGACGTGAAGTTGCTGAACATCATCTGGATCTGGCCCGCCGCCAGATCCAGCTCCGCCGCCGGGGCGCTCTTGTACGGGACGTGGGTGATCTGAGCCCCGGAGAGGTTGGCGAACAATGCGCCGAGCACATGCAGCGCGGTGCCGTTGCCAGTGGAGCCGTAGAAAATCTCGCCAGGATGGGCCTTGGCGTAATTCACCAAGTCCGCGACGCTCTTGACGGGAAGGGCCGGGCTCACGCCCAGCAGGTTGGGCTGCGTCCACTGCTTCGCGATGGGCGTGAAGCTCTTGGCAGGATCGTAGGGCAGCGATTTCGCGGTCAGCGCGGTAACGGTGTAGGTCGCGAGATTGGAGTTGCCGATCGTGTACCCATCCGGCGCGGCCTTGGCCACCGCATCCAGCCCGATGGCCCCCGATGCCCCCGGCTTGTTGTCGATCACGATGGGCTGCCCCAGGCGCTTGCTGAGGCCGTCCGCCAGAACCCGCGCCGTGCCGTCCGCGGCGCCTCCTGCCGCGGCGTTCACGATGAACCGTATCGGTTTTTCCGGCCACTGCGCCTTGGCCGGCAAGCTGATCGAAATCAGGGTGGCGGAAACAGCGGCGGCAATGAAGGGCCGGCGCGCAATTCGATGCATCATGGGGACTCTCCGTTCGATGTGGATAACGACTGAGTCCTGATGGTAGAAATTGACGCCGCCGGCATCTATGGACGCTGGGTCATCAATGCATGCATGGGTGTTATGTGTTCTTCGCTCGAAACCGCCGCGATCAGGCGGATGAGCTCCTTCGCCGGGGCCGAGAGCCTGGCGTCGCCCATGGCCGTGGCGTAGACCGTGTAGCCGATCGGCGGACGCAGGGCCAGCGCCACTCCGCCCCGCCTTTGGTGTTTTGCCGCCGTCATGGGATCGACCACGGCGACACCCAGCCCCTCCAGGCAAAGGTCGCTGATGGACTGGAACAGCGTCGCTTCAATCATGGCATCGACTCGCACCCCATTGGCGCCGAGCCAGGCATTCAAGCGCGTCTGGAACGTTCCGGATGAAGCGATGAACGGTTTGTTGGCGAATTCGCCGACGTGGATGTGACCAGCCCCCGGATCGAGCCATTTCTCGGTGCCGATGCATACGCATTCCGAGGAAAACTCGGCCACCGTCTCAAGGTCTCCCAGCGAGAGCGTATCTGCCGTGAGCCCGATATCAGCCTGCCGGGTTCTGACGTGCCTGGCCACGTCAACGTAAGAGGCGACCTGAAGGCTGATGAAGACGTCGGGGAATTTCTCTCTCAGCTGGCGGATGACGGCTGGAAGGATGGAATGCCCGATGGAAGGGATTGCGCTGATCGAGAGCTGGCCCAGCTTCTGCTTTCGCAGTTGGCTGGAGAAATCGACGATTTGCTCCAGTCCCAGAAAAGACTGCTGAACCTTCGCCATCAAGGCATGGGCTTCTTGCGTGGGTTTGATGGTGCGCCCGTTTTTGGCGAACAGCAAAATGCCCATTGATTTCTGCAAATCGGCGATCAGCCGGCTCATGGCCGGCTGGGTGATTCCCAGCGCATCGGCTCCGGCGCTGATTCCGTTGTGCAGCATTGCAGCCCGGAAGGCCTCAATCATCCGGTGGGTGACATTTCTATTCTTCATAGGGGTTAACTTAAATAGCAAATAGCGAACCCTCAAAGTCAAAGCTAAGGATGCACTGCACGAATCCACGCCTGATGTGCTTGCAAGGGCCTGAAGCCCAGACAATACAGACATGAAGCAAAGCAGCCTGGGCCTGAGCAACACCGTCAAGCGCACGCGCAAGCGGGAATTCCTCGATGCGATGGAACTGGTGGTTCCCTGGGCTGAACTGGTTGCGTTGATAGAACCCTACGCCCCCGAGAGCGGACGGCGGGGCCAGCAGCCCTTTGCGGTGCAGACGCTGCTGCGCATCCACTTCATGCAACAGTGGTTCAAGCTCAGCGACCCGGCCATGGAGGAAGCCCTGCATGATGTGCCAGCCTTCCGTGACTTCGCGGGTCTGTCCCACTGGGACGAGCACATCCCCAGCGAATCGAGCATCCTGCGCTTCAGGCACCTGCTGGAGCGCCACAAGCTGGCCGAACCAATCCTGGCCACCGTGAATGCGCTGCTGCAAGCCAAGGGATTGCAGTTGAAGGCGGGCACCGTGGTGGATGCCACGCTGATTGCGGCGCCGAGTTCGACCAAGAACAAGAGCGGCGAGCGCGACCCCGAGATGCACCAGAGCAAGAAGGGCAACCAGTGGTACTTCGGCATGAAGGCCCACATTGCAGTGGATGCGGACTCGGGCCTGGTGCATACGGTACGAGGCACCAGTGGCAACGTGAACGACATTGTCGAAGTCAATAGCCTGCTGCACGGGCAGGAGACAGATGCCTTTGGCGATGCGGGCTATCAAGGAGTGGACAAGCGGCCTGACGCCAGGCCTGGCGTACGCTGGCGTGTCGCCATGCGTCCAGGATTGCGCCGGGCGTTGGACAAGGACAAGCCGGTGGATGGGCTGATTGACCAATTCGAGCGCGCCAAGGCGCGCATCCGAGCCAAAGTGGAACACCCGTTCCGGGTGCTCAAGCAGCAGTTTGGCTATGTGAAGGTGCGCTACCGTGGTTTGAAGAAGAACACGGCGCAGATCGTCACGCTGTTTGCCCTGTCCAACCTGTGGGTGGTCAGGCACCGATTACTGGTCATGGGACAGGGGCGTGCGCAAGGGGCGTAATGCCTACGAAATCGGGGAATTGCGCCCCCAGGCGGCGCGTGGACAGCGCCCTGGCGCTCTGCCGGGGCCGACTTTATCCCACGGACGGGCGTAGCTCACTCGCATGTGATTCGTGCAGACCTACCCTAAGCGAGTTGCCCGACGGCGCCCTGGTGCGCTGTTGCGGCATCGTCACGCTGCGCCAGCAGCCTGCAATGGCCAAGGGTGTGATCTTCGTCTCGCTCGAAGACGAAGCCGGCGTGGTGCAGATCATCGTCTGGAAGAGCGTACGCGAGCGCCAGCGCGCGGCGCTGCTGCAATCGCGGCTGCTCGCGGTGCAGGGACGCTGGCAGCGCGATGGCGAAGTGTGCAACGTGGTGGCGGCGCGGCTGGTGGATCTGACGCCGTTGCTCGGACGTCTCGCTGAAGCGACGAACAAGAGCCGGGATTTTCACTGAGGCCGAAACCCGCCCAGCGTTATGGCAGATGCCGGAAATACGCCTCGCGCACGATCTGGCCCGCGCGGTCCACATCGAAGGCAGGCAGACCGGGCCGCAGCAGCGTGTCCATGTCGCTGCGAAACCCCGCTTTGCCCAGGCGTGCGTCCAGGTGTGCGTTCGCCTCCTGCGCACTGAAGTGCGTGCCTTCCTGCTCCAGATACCAGGCGAAGGCTTGCATGGCCTTGGCGCCATCGACCGCATACGGTGTGCTGCCGGCCTCGCTGAGTTGCCAGGCATGCACCAGGTCGAACAGGTCGCGGCCTTGCTCGCGCTGCATCAGGGCGCGTGTCTTGGTGCCCAGCATCTCGTTGATGTCGTAGGAGCGCGCCGTGGCCTGCATGAGGTCGCCATCTTCATCGAGCACGTCCAGCGCCACATCGACGAGCGGATAGAGCGAGGCACTTTCGTTGAGGTTAACCTCGACCTTGATGGTTTCCTCGCGCTGCAAGCCCAGCGGGATGAACTTGTAGGCCGTGCGCAGAATTTTCGAGGGCCGAAGCACGTTGCGGATCGCCAGCCAGGCATCGGCGATCAGCGAATCACTCGGACGGCCGAGCACCGGCGTCAGCACCCGGTGCAGATGGCGATCCAAGGTGTCGGTATCCATCGCCTTGACCAGCACCAGGTCGATGTCCTCTGAGTACCTCGCCGCCGGCGCCAGGTGGGCCTTGTGCAGCACCGTGCCACCGCGCATCGCCAGATGCTCGCGCAGCACTTCGTCGCCAAAGATCGCGGCCACGCCGCGCGACAGCCGCAGGTCTTGTTCGATCTGGCTGCGCTTTGGCCAGGGCGCGTAGGCCTGCCAGGCCGTCAGGTGGGTTTGTTGCATTATGTGTTGGCTCCTTGCTGAGGCGGAGCCCAGACCTTGAAATCCGCGTTGATGTTGTCGGTGCGCTCGCCACGTTGGGGCAGCGCACCTTCGAGGGCGATCAGCCGCATCGGCTTGTCCCGCAGCCAATTCGACAGCGGCGCCAGCAGCGTCGTCTGCTCATCCAGCGTCAGCAGCGCGCCGAGCCTTTGCGCCACCGGCACGCTTTGCATTGCATCCAGCGCCTCAGCCAGGCCTTCCGGCGTGCAGTGCGGCCAGAGCGCGCGCAGGACTTCCCGCACCCGGCCCATGCCACCGAGCGTGTTCTCGCGCTCGATCAGATCCAGCGCGGTCAACTCCGGCGTGCTGACCTTGAAACGGCCGTCGGCGCTCTCGTGCCAGCGGGTCGGTATCGCTTCGATGCGCGCGCAGGCGTGAAAGACGAGTTCATGACGGCCCACAGTGACCGGACGGCGTTTGTTCTTCACCACCACCTGCGTGACCATGACGGCATACGGAGAGGCACCATAGGTTTCGGCCGCGCTGAGCAAGCCGACGTAGTACGGCATGCCCAGGGTCTTGCGCAGGTAGGTATCCAGCCAGGCTTCCAGGGGCGGACTGCCCACGGTCGCATGGGACAGCGGCACGATCAGCCAGTGCTCCGAGCCGCGGGACAGACGCACCAGCCGCCCGGTCCGCTGCTGGCGGTACAGCGCCTTGCGCAGTGCCTCGGGGCTTGTGTGGGGCAGTTGGGCGCGCAGGTCTTCGCCACGCACGTTCAGCTTGCCCATGCGCTCGCAGGCGTTCAGGACATCCGAGAGGTGTTGGGGCATGGTTTCACCTCGGATCTGCAATTGATTCGCGCAATATACCATTTTTTGTCCCATATTGCTACTTAAACGCAAATTCATCCCTCGACCGCTGAGCGGCTGACCGTGCGCAACAACGGCTGCGCTTCCTGTACCACCTGGACGATACGCGGCTGGCATCCAGCTCACCCCTCTGAAAACGGGCAACCCCCAGTTCGCATTCCTGGCTGACCGCGCAACCGCACGCCGCCAAGGTATCGGCATCGCAACATGAAGAGCCGATGCCATGCCCGCAATCCCTGTATCCCGGCACCTGGCCGGCGCCGGTCTCCTGGCCGCAGCCCTGGCCAGCGGCTGCGCGACCACCACGGCACCGCTGGCGCCTGACGCCATCGAGGAAATCGCGCCCGCTCCCGAGGTTGCAACGCCCGAGTTCGTCCCCGTCGTGCGCTATGGCCGCTACACACTCGTGGAGCTGGCGCCGATGGCGGCGCAGCGCGACCTGCTGTTGCAGACCATCGACGTGTCCATGCCCGAGGATGGCATCGTGCGCCCAGTGCAGGGTGAAGGTGGTGATGCCGGCATTGCGTGCCGCGAGCCAGCCGCACAGTTGCATCAGCAGCCGGCGCGCGCCGAACAGCAGTGCGGGCGCTGTGTCGACGCGGCCCATCAGCTCCAGCCGCGAGCGGAAGGTCTCTGGTACCTGCACCCACTCATGCGCCTCGGGACGCAGCCCATAGGCGATGTCGAGCGCACCCAGCAGTTCCTTGCCGAAACGCCGGCTGAGCCCGCCACGCGGCAGACGGCGCACATCGCCCAGGCTGCCTGATTTTAGGCAGCCTGCGACGTCGCCTGATTTCTTAGAATTTCATCACTTCACCGTCTTCAGGGATCACAACTCGCTCTTGAATTTTGTTCTCTTGCACAAATTCGCGTAGTTCCTTGCGGCTGAGTGACATGTGGTTCACTGAATCCATGTGTACTGCCACAATGGCCGCGTTGGGCACTGCTTTAGTGGCTTGTAATGTGTCTTGCTTGCCCATGATGATGGGGTGCTCCTCCCAGCCTGTCATGAGCGCGCTTCCTGTGTTGAGAATCACCACGTCTGGTTTGTGCTGTTTCAGTGCCTGATCTACTTCAGTGCGCCATACCGTGTCACCAGCGACGTAGACTGTTTTTGCTTTGGGAGCAGAAAACACAACCCCCATGACGGGGCCCATCGCCTCAGAACGGGCAGGGTCTGCAAACCACAAATCACTGCCATGCTGGCCGCCGGTTTTGCTCAGCTTTACGCCGTTGAAAGTTGTGCTGCCCTTGAGGACACGCACATCCTTAAAGCCTTGACCTCGAATTGTTTTGGCATCTACTTCGTTTTGCACAAACACCGGCATGTTCTTTGGAATCTGCTTTTGCGCTGCTTCATCCCAGTGATCCGTGTGGGTGTGGGTTACAACGATGGCTTCGACGCTATTCAACACGTCATCAACTGAAAACGGTAACTCAACCAATGGGTTGTGCAACTCGCTGCGGTAGGTACCTTCAAAGCCCGGGAACCCACCTTTAGCGGAGAGCATGGGGTCGACCAGGAACGTGGTGCCAGAGAAGTCAATCTTGACGGTAGCGTTTCGTATCTGCTGAACTTGTACGGTGTTTGCCTCAGAACCGCTAGATGCGGCGGTGGCTGTGCCGGAGTAGGCGGTGCCGCTGGCGATGAGCATCGCGATGCCGCTCAAGGCCGCTGCGCTGCGCAAAGGGTTCAAGATTTTCATGTGATTTTTCCTTTTAACAATTTGCTGATTGCGCGCACTGAAGACTACGTTTGCGCGTTGGGGTCAATTTTGCGGATTGGCTCGAATTCGCACCATTGGCCCAAATGACAATATTGAATAAAATTGGGCCAATTTGCAGCCATATCCGCTGGAGACTCTATGAAGCCCGTCCGTGTCGCAGTCCTTGCTTTCGAGGGTGTCAGCCTTTTTCATCTTTCAGTGCCAGGCATCGTGTTCGGCGTAACGCCTGCACCTGCTGGACTGCCGCCGTACGAAGTGAGCTACTGCGCGCCGGATCCCGGCCTGGTTCGCTGCGACCAGGGCATGGAAATTGAGGTGCCCGGGGGCCTTGGCGCTATGGACGACGCCGACATCGTCATCGTCCCAGCCTGGAACCATCCAGAAAACGCTGCACCAGCAGTCTTGTCGAATGCACTAAGACAAGCTCACGCGCGCGGCGCCCAGGTAGTTGGCCTGTGCCTAGGTGCCTTTGTGCTGGGTGATGCCGGGTTGTTGGACGAACGCCGCGCGACAACCCATTGGGCCGGCCGCGAGCTTTTTGCCCAGCGCTTTCCCAAGGCTAACTTTTTGCCTGACGTGCTCTACGTGGATGACGGTAATGTCATTACGTCTGCGGGGACAGTCGCTGCGATTGATTGCTGCCTGAACCTCGTGCGTCAGCGTCATGGCGCTGACGTTGCCAACCGCGTGGCTAGGTTGCTGGTGACACCACCACATCGCCAGGGCGGACAGGCGCAATACATCGAACAGCCGGTGCCTTCGCTGCCCAGCGAAAATCGCTTGCCCGGAGTTCTGGAATGGGCCCGCGAGCATTTGTCACAGCCGCTGTCACTGGATGTGCTGGCCGAGGTGGCACGCATGAGCCGCAGAACTTTTACCCGACGTTTTCGCGAAGCCACGGGGATGACCTTCGTTAAGTGGCTTGCTGCCGAGCGGATCGCGAGAGCGCAGCAACTGCTGGAAACCACAGATTTACCTATTGAGCAGGTTGCAACGGAGGCGGGTTTTGGCTCTGCGTTGTCCCTGCGTCAACACTTTGCGAGCCAACTGCACACCTCACCATCTGCATACAGGCGGCTCTTTTGTGAAGGCCAACGCGGCACTTCTGACTAAAAGTACTCGGTTCTGAAAGGCTGCTTTTGCCGATAGTAGGTGTACGACCTGTCAACGGCAGCAATACCTCTTGAAGCAGTCCTTTGGTGAGTGATGGTGAAAGACTGCAATTGGCCGGCGTCGGACGTTGAGATCCTGAACGCCGCCGAGTTGCGGCTGCTGGCCAGGGTGCATCACGGCCCGGACCTGCAGACGCCGACGGCGGTCAAGGAGTATCTACGGATTCGCATGGGCACCTTGCCACATGAGGAATTCGTGGTTCTGTATCTGGATAGCCACCACCGGCTGCTACATGCTGAAACGCTGTTTCGCGGCACCTTGGGACAGATCACAATTCCTTATCTTCGGAATTTAAAGACTGAGCTCTAGCCGGGGGATGGGAGGCGGCCCAGCATCGTACAAAAACACCAGCCGTTGCTATACGCAATGCAACCAGTCATTTTTCTCTGGTTGCCGCTCGGCTGGTCGGGGCAACTAACGACAGCGGCCGAGGGATAGCCCGGGACTGTGGGAAAGTCTTGAGACCCCGGGGAAGGTGGCGAAGTCAGCGCCTTCAGACGAACGGCTGACGGGTGACGCCGGCTCCGCGGTGCCATAAAGCGCGTGGGGATGGGTCTGAAGGCATCCTGCGGTTTCAAGACTGCAGGATGGCTGGGCTCATCCTCACCACAGTGCCATACCTAAGCAGCCCCTACTGGATGAGCCATACTGGGATGGAGCGCTACGCCAGATTCCAACCAGGAAAGGAGTGCTTGCAGCAGCGGCTCCAGCCCCTCGCAGACGTAGCGCAAGGAGCGGGGGAGGCTCAGCGGCCAGCGGCCGCTGAGGGGGCGGCAGCCCCACCACCAGGGAGCGCTTTTTGCCTTACCAGGAGAGGTTGGTGCCGGTGCTAGCGTCGCGTTTGGCTTGCTCTTCGTCAACCATCACCCTCAACTGGCGGGACAGTTCCAGCATCGACGCCCCGAGGCGGTTGCCTCCAGCAGCTGCAACCTGCTCTTGCGACACTTCGATTGGGGTGACGTCGCGGACGATTTCACCATTTTTCAGGACTACATCTTGGGTACTCATGTTTTGCTCAATGTGTTGTTGTCGAATAAATCGGGCCGTGGCGCGTTTTACGGGCTTCGCTGCCCTGAGCTCTTTGCCTGACCAGGAAAGGAGTGCTTGCGGCAGCAGCTCCGGCCCCAAGCAGACGTAGCGCCAGGAGCGGGGGAGGCTCGGCGGCCAACGGCCGCTGAGGGGGCGGCAGCCCCACCACCAGGGAGCGTTTTTTTCCTACCAGGAGGGTGAGGACGCTACCACAAAGAAAGGGAGGGGAGCATAGGTCGTGCAGGAGGGGCTTAAATCGGGCTGTGGCGCGGTTTTAGGCCGTCAGGCAACCTGCCCCCTACCTTCACCCCTTGCGGCCGCTGTAGGGGCTTAAATCGGCTCGATGCCGCGTCCCACGCCTGGCAAGAAAAAAGCGCCTGCATCGCAAGCGCTCTATATGGGGCTAGCGCTCCATCTCCCGGCCCTGCTGAGTCGCGGCTGCGGGTCTCGCGGCCTCACGGGCTGCCATCTGCTGCTGGGCTGGCGCAGCTGCCCTGGTGGTGGCATCGACCTCCTTGGGGAGCTGTGGGAGCGCTGCCGGTTTGGCGCTGGCCTCGGCGCTCTGGCCAGGCAGCGACTGGACGTGTGTGGCGAACTTCTCGGCCAAGGCTCCGAGGTTGGCCTTTTGGTCTTGCGCAATGTCGGCCCCGATAGCGGCCTTGATCTGGTCGTAGGCTTGTGAACCGAAATGCTGCCGGGAGCCGGACGAGTTCCTCGCGTACATCAAGTCAGAAAATGAGAAATGGGCGAAGGTGGTCAAGATCTCTGGTGCGCAGCCGAACTGACTCTTACAGAGCCGGCTCCGGAATTCTGAACACGAGGCAAAGTGGATGAGCTGCAACGCCTTCATTGTTCTGGCAATCTCTTCCGAAGCCGAGTTGATCTGTGAAAACCCCCGCATTTGCTTGGCGAGGATGTCGGTCTGAGCCAATGCTTGCCGCCAAGAAGCGCGATCGGCCTCTATCCGCGCCATCTCACTTGTGAGGATGGAGAAGTAATTGGTGGCGTTCACAGACGTACCCATCACGGCAGCAATGGCAGGCCAAGTTCTTTGAGGAACTCGTTGTGCCGCGAGGTAGCAGCGTTGATCTTCTGCTCCAGCGAAACCAGTTCCGAATGCACGACGCCGAGATCAACTTCTTCCTCGACCTCCGCCGTGCTCACGTAGCGCGAGATATTCAGGTTGTAGCCTTCCTTCTCAATGCGCTCCATCGACACGCGCATCGAGTAGCGGTCTTCTTCCCGGCGGTGCTGGTAGGTGTCGAGAATCTTGTCGATGTGCTCGGGCAGCAATCGATTTTGTCGCTTACCCGGTTCAAAGTGTTTGGCCGCGTTGATGAACAGCACGTCATCGGGCTTCTTGCACTTTTTCAGCACGAGAATGCACACCGGAATACCTGTGGAGAAAAACAAGTTGGCAGGCAGGCCGATCACCGTATCGATATGGCCATCCTTCAATAGCTTGGTGCGAATACGCTCTTCTGCACCACCACGGAAAAGCACGCCGTGAGGCAGGATGATGGCCATTACGCCGTCTTGCTTCAGGTAGTGGAAACCGTGCAGCAAAAAAGCAAAATCAGCAGCAGACTTCGGAGCCAAGCCGTAATTCTTGAAGCGCATATCTTCGCCCAGCGCCTCGGTCGGCTCCCAACGGTAGCTAAATGGCGGGTTGGCCACCACGGCATCAAACCTTGGCTGCTTGGCCGGGTTCATTTCTCGCAGCGCATCCCATTCGTTGGTGAGCGTATCGCCGTGATAAATCTCGAACTCCGAATCCTTCACCCCGTGCAGCAGCATGTTCATGCGAGCCAGGTTGTAGGTGGTGATGTTTTTCTCTTGGCCGACGATCTTGCCAATGCCGTGCGGGCCCATACGATGGCGCACGTTCAGCAGCAAGGAGCCTGAGCCGCAAGCGAAGTCGAACACGCTTTCCAGATGCTTTCTTGGGCCTGTGGCGGGCTCCTGACTGTCTAGCGTGACAATGCCCGAGAGGATGCTGGAGATCTGCTGCGGCGTGTAAAACTCACCGGCCTTCTTGCCGCTGCCTGCTGCAAACTGACCGATCAGGTATTCATACGCATCGCCCAGCGTGTCCTTGTCCGTCGAGAATTTTTCCAGCCCATCGGCAATCGCCTTGATCACAGTGCAAAGCGTGGCGTTTCGAGCGGTGTAGTCTTTTCCCAGCTTTTCCGAGTTGAGATTGATTTCAGAAAACAAGCCGCCGAATGTGCTGGCAAAGGATTCGTTCTCGATGTAATCAAAACCTTTTTGCAGGGTATGCAGCATCTCGCCGTTTTGCGTGCGCGCCATCTCGGCGACGCTGCTCCACAGGTAAGCAGGCTGAATCACGTAGTGCGTCTTGCGACGCATCTGCTTTTCAAACTCTTCAGTGTCATCCGGGTTTTGTGCGTACCACACGGACAGCGGTGCGCGGCGGTCGTCTGCGTCCAGTTTCGGATAGTCCGACCCCAGCTCCTTTTGTGCTGCTGATTCGTAGTTGTCGGACAAATAGCGCAGAAACAGGAAGGAGAGCATGTAATCGCGGAAGTCGTCCGCGTTCATTGCCCCGCGCAAGGAGTCGGCAATACCCCAGAGGGTAGTGCCCAGTTGTTTTTGATCTTGTTCGGTCATTGTTACGTTTCCTGCTCTGGTGTTGCGGGCATCAGCTCTGGGTTGAAGGGGTAAAACTCCAGAAAGTCCGCCAGTATTTTTTCGAAGTGCGCCTTGTTTTCCGGCAGCATTTCCACGGGGTCGTAAAACGAGTAATTGCCGTGGCTCAGAATGTTGACGAGCCTCCCGTACAGTGTGTCGTCCGGGTCGTCACCCTGCTGCTTGATGCACACGGTGAATTTCTTATGCCCGTGGAAAATGGATGATTTTTCCAGCAGGCTGCGCAAAGCGTTGAAGTGGTGCGTGTAAATCTCGCCCGCCTCCTTTGCTCGCCAAATCTCCTGCAGCAACGTCAGGTGATGAAAGAAAGGCGTGTCACCGGTGTAAGAGAGGTGATACTGGCCAGTCTTGCGGGTGTGAGACAGAAAATGCGGGGCAAACTTCTTATGGGAAATCTCCCGCAGCTCATTCCACAGCACGTTAAAGAACAGCGTGTGATGCGATGAAATGACCGTTTTGATGGCGTGATCTTTGCGCTTTAGAAACTGCGCTAAGTGATTACCTACAGCAATGGCGTTGTGCTCATCCAGCGAGGTGATCGGGTCGTCGATGTAGATGTACTTCACCCACTGATAGGCTTCCGCGCCGTCCATCGCAAGCTGGACGATGGCCAGAAAAAAACACCAGATAAACAGGTTCTCCTCGCCGCGCGATACCTTGATGTTGTCAATGGTCTGCGTGGTCTCACCAACTTGAACGTCACGCGAGAAGCGGATCGACCAGTCGCTGTAGTCGATGCTGAAATCAAAATCGGCGTAGCGGTGCAAAAAAGGGCGAATGCGGTTTTCCATCTCCAAGGCTTCCAGCCCCGCGAAAAACCTGGAGGAAGCATTCATTTTCAGCTCCCGCGCGCTGTCGCCTTCCAGGTCGTTGTCCCAAGTGAACAAATCCTCGGTAAAGGCGTTAAAGTACAGCGTGTCGCGCGTGGCGTCCTCGCCTTCGCCTTGTTTTCCAATACCCTTGAATGCCATCGACAGCCGAGTCTTGCCGGTGCCGTTGTAAGCGTAGAGCAGGATGAATTTCTTCTCGACAAGTTCAGCACGCAGATGTGCGGCCAGATCATTCAGGCTGGCTAAGGTGACGCTCATTCATGCACCTCATCCATCACTGGAAAAAGCTGCTGCATCAGACCTTTTTTGTAGGTCTTCAGCGTGTCGAGCTTTTGGGTCTGAGCGGTGATGAGGCTGTCGATTGATGCAAGACAGTCGGCTATTTTTTGTTGTTCGTCTTCCTCTGGTATCGCAACCTCGATTTTTTCAATATTGCTTTTTGACAAACTTGGCACACCACCAGCTTCATTATGTTTAAGCCATGCAATATTTTGAAATAATGCATAAACAAACTTCGGCAGTGAATTTCTGAAAGAGTGAGTGTAAAAAAGAGTGTCAACCGTCCAAAACTTTCCACTCAATAAGACAGGCTTATCAATTGTTCCTTTTCGGCCAATGCAGACGCTTTCACCATCATATAGATAGTCATTAACACGACGCATATAACCACCAGAGCCATAAACGGGGATGTCACCCTCGGGAAGATGTTTATGATCCCTTCCATTTCCAACGCTTAGTATTTTCCCGAGTGGTTTCAGCTTCCACTCTCCCGCCCCCTCGAACTCCGGAAAGCGCAGCTTGGGCAGGGTTTCGCCTTCAGCGGGGAAAAGTTGCTGCATCAGGCCATTTTTATGCGCCGTGATGGCGTCGAGTTTTTCCGCTTCCAGACGGATCAGATCGTCGAGTGAAGAAAGGCAGTCGGCGATTTTCTGTTGCTCTTCCGGCGTTGATGCAGGAAGGGGCATGGCCATGAAATCATCATTTGTAATGGCCATTCTGTCGTGCCGAGCCCCGGTGCTGGATGCTTGGCGCATGTATTGATGCCAGCCCGCGGTTTTGAAATAGTAGGCGTAGAAATCATTGTTACTATCGCCAAACCTGAAAATGGAGTACAAGGGTGACATGACGCCAGTTTCAACATTGTTCTTTGAAATTGGACCTACTGGCGCAGCCGCAGATATTCTTGGGTTGTACACGTAGTCGCCTTTTTTGACGACATAATAGTTTTTCAAGTTGCCTTGAGTGGCAATATCTTTGTCAAAATAATCACGCTGATCAACTACGCCATATTCCGCTGAATTCGTTAGAACTCGCGTTATTACGCCGTCGCGATTCTTCTGGATGCAACGTTTGGCCTGCTTGTTTAGCGGCACAAATTTCCATGCGTCCGCATCCCGAAACTCAGGGAAGCGCAACTTCGGCACAAAGCCATGTTTTTCTTCTTGCTGCATCAGCATGCCCTCCTTCTCATTGCTCATACGCACCCAACCCTGAAATCTCCCGCCCTTGGGCGAGTTTCTTGAGCAGCGGAATCAAGTCTTCCATCAAGGTCAGTTCTGCCTTAGTACGCGCCTTCCAGCCCAACTCCTGCGGGGCGAACAGCTCGCTCAGTTGGTCACCATCAAACACCATGCGGCGCAAGGTGGTCTCCACAAACGCTTGTAGCGCGGCGGCTTCCAGCGTGTGCTTGGCCGCAATGTCAGCCAGCGCCTTGGCGTGTTTGTCGGCCTTGAAGCGCTCGAACCCCTCACGGATGGCTTTCTCGTCCAGCGCCTTACCGGCTTCCAGGGTGCTGATGTACTCGGCAATGTCGTCGCGCTCATCGATGAATTTGGCATCGGCCTGAATGAGGCCAATCAGTTGCTCGCGGCTCATCTTCTGCTTGCCCGGCATCTGGCTGGCGTAACGGGCAATCAACGCCATGATGTAGTCGTAATCGATCACGGCGCTGGCAAACAGCACAAACTCGAAATCAAGCTGCTGCACCGCCGGATCAGTCTTGTCGCCGCCGATGTCCTGCTTCTCTTTCAGACGCTGGGCGGTATCGAGATACACACCCTTGAAGCCCTGCAACTGATCCTTGGGCAGCACCTGCTCGATGCTGGCTTTGTTCTCGGGTGTCAGGTCGGTGTACTGATCGAGCTGTGTGTTAAGACGCTGCACCTCTTTGAACAGGTTGATGAACTGTGCGCGCGCAGCATCGCCCTTGAGGTTGGCTACCGCTTCGGGCTTGTTCTCCAGCCCTTGTGACTGCATGAACGTGTCCAATGCCTGCACGGCAGTTTGCAGTTTCTCGATGACCACTGGAGCCTTGTCCACCAGCCAAATTTCCTTGGCGGGCTTGCTGGCTTGGCCAGAGAACAGGCCAATCGCTGTATCGACGGCATCCTGCTGCTGACGGAAGTCGAGGATGTTGCCGTAGGGCTTGGTGTCGTTCAGCACACGATTGGTGCGTGAGAACGCCTGTATCAGGCCGTGGTACTTGAGGTTCTTGTCCACGTACAGCGTGTTCAGGAACTTGGAGTCGAAGCCGGTGAGCAGCATGTCCACGACGATGGTGATGTCGATCTTCTGGGCGTGCGGCAGATCGGCATTGGGCCATTGCTGATCCTTGATGCGCTTCTGCACGTCTTGGTAGTAGAGATCGAACTCACCAATGCTGTGGTTGCTGCCGTACTGGGCGTTGTAGTCCGCGATGATGGCTTTCAGCGCGGCCTTCTTTGCGTCGGGAGCTTCTTCGTTGTCGGCCTTTTCTTGTGGCAGGTCTTCCTGAATCTGCTGTACGTCTTTATTGCCCTCGGCGGGTGGCGAGAACACGCAGGCAATGTTCAGTGGCTGGAAGTCAGCGCTTTCTGCCTGCTTCTCCGACTGCAAGGTTTTGAATAGCGCGTGGTATTCGATGGCATCGTTGATGCTGGCGGTGGCCAGCACGGCGTTGAACTTACGCCCGTTGGTGGCGGCATCGTGCTTGGCGAGGATGGCCTCGACGATGGCGCGCTTGGCCAACGGCTCACCGGGCTTGGGTGCTTTCTTGCCATCGGGTTTGCCATCCGGCTTGTAGTAGTCCACGTGGAAACGCAGCACATTGCGATCTTCGATGGCGTGGGTGATGGTGTAGGCGTGCAGCTGTTGTTGGAAGATGTCCGCCGTGGTCTTGTAGCAAGCCTGCTGGCCTTCGATCTGTTGATAACTGGCGTTCTGATCGAAGATGGGCGTGCCGGTGAAGCCGAACAACTGGGCGTTGGGGAAGAACTCCTTGATGGCCTTGTGGTTCTCACCAAATTGCGAGCGGTGGCATTCGTCGAAGATGAACACCAAGCGCTGATTGCGCAGCGGCTCCAGGCGCTCCTTGTAGTTGCGCTTGTTGCTGCCATCGAGCGCCAGACCGAGCTTCTGGATGGTGGTGACGATCACCTTGTCGGCGTAGTCATCGGAAAGCAGGCGGCGCACCAGCGTTTCGGTGTTGGTATTTTCCTCAACGCAGCCTTCCTGAAACTTGTTGAATTCTTCACGGGTCTGCCGATCGAGGTCTTTGCGATCCACCACGAACAGACATTTGTCGATGTCGGGGTTGTCTTTGAGCAGGGTGGAGGCTTTGAACGAGGTCAGCGTTTTGCCGCTGCCGGTGGTGTGCCAGATGTAACCATTACCGCAACGCTGGTGGATGCATTCGACAATCGCCTTGACGGCGTAGATCTGATACGGGCGCATCATCAACAGCTTTTGCTCGCTGGCCACCAGCACCATGTAGCGGCTGATCATTTGCCCCAGCGTGCATTTGACGAGGAAGGCGTCGGCAAAGCTGTCCAGATGGGTGATCTTGCTGTTGTCTTCACCGGCAAACTGATACAGCGGCAAAAAACGCTCGTCGGCATTGAAGCTGAAGTGGCGGCTGTTGTTGTTGGCGAAATACCAGGTGTCCGAGCGGTTGCTGACGATGAACAGCTGCAAGAAGCACAACAGGGTCTTGGTGTAGCCGTTGCCGGGGTCGTTCTTGTAATCGACGATCTGCTGCATCGCTCGGCGCGGGCTGATGGCCAGCGTCTTCAGTTCGATCTGCACCACCGGCACGCCGTTGATCAACAAGATCACGTCATAGCGGTGGTGGCTGTAGTCGGTGCTGATGCGCAGCTGGTTGACCACCTCGAAGTTGTTCTTGCACCAGTCCTTGATGTTGACCAGCGTGTAGTAGAGAGGGGTTCCGTCGTCGCGTTCAAAGCTGTTACGTTCCCGCAGGTGCTTGGCTGCGGCAAAAACATCGGGCGTGACGATGGATTCCAGCAGGCGTGCGAATTCGGTATCGGTCAGATGAACGCGGTTGAGCGCCTCGAAGTGCTGACGAAAGTTCTTTTCCAGCGCGGCGCGGTCGCGAATATCCGGGCGATAGGTGTACTTGAGATCTTCCAGCTTGAAGATCAGTTCACGTTCGATTTGGTTTTCAGTTGTCGTCATCAGCCAAGGGAGTGTCAGGATTTCTGTGTGTGAGGCTGTTGAATCCGTCACTCAAT
>PGEI01000042.1 GCA_002894305.1 Comamonadaceae bacterium CD01 | reverse complement strand
CCTTTTGATCACAACGCATCCGTCAAAAATAGCGTTAACAGGCCCTAGCACGCAGCCGCCAGATAGGTGCAGGTGCAGCCCCATAGGGCCATCAGCGGCCCAGCCATACGTGCCAGCGGCCAGCAGGTGTCAGCGGCGCAGCAGGTCGAAGAAGCTGGCGTGCGCGCCGTCGAGCGCGCTGGCGCTGCGCTGCTGGGCCGGCGTGTCGGTGCCGACGAACAGGCAGTCGTACAGCCGCTCGCCGGTGGCGCCCAGCCAGGACAGCAAGGCCGCGACGGCGATGATTTTGGTGAGCAGCATGGTTTGTCTCCTTGTCTATGTATGGATGTGCTCGGCCCGGAAAAACATCAGAAGTTGGGTGCTTCCACCCCGCCGTCGACACCCAAAATCTTTCCGGTGATCCAGCCCGCCGCCGGCGAGCACAGGAACAGCGCTGCGGCGGCGATGTCCTCGGGCTGGCCCAGCCGCCCCAGCGGCGTGCTGCGCTCCATGCGCTCCTTGCGCTCGGGCGTGAGAAACGGCGCCAGCGCGTCGGTCATGATGGTTCCCGGCTCGATGGCGTTGACGCGGATCTCGGGGCCGTAGTCCTGCGCCAGGTTGCGCGTGAGCTGGTTGAGCGCGGCCTTGGCCGCGCCGTAGGCGCTGAACTGCTTTTGTGCGTAGCGCGCCGCCACCGAGCTGATGTTGACCACCGCGCCGCCGCCGGCCGCGCGCATCGCGGGTACGCATTTCTGCGTCATCAGATAGGCCGGGGTCACGTTCCAGACCAGCGCGTCGCTGAACTCGGCGCCGCTCATCTTCAAAGGGTGGTTGGGGCCGGTGCCGCCGGCGTTGTTGACCAGCAGGGTGAGCCGGCCCAGCTCGGCCACCGTGCGCGTGACCAGGGCGTCCATCGTCGCTTCGTCGCTGATGTCGCCGGCCACGGTGATGGCGCGCCGGCCCAGCGCGGCGGCTTCGCCGGCGACCGCGTCCAGGTCGGCCTGGGTGCGCGCGGTCAGCGCCAGGTCGGCGCCGGCGTGCGCCAGCGCCAGCGCGCAGGCGCGGCCGATGCCCTTGCCGGCGCCGGTCACGATGGCCACCTGGCCCTGGAGGGAGAACGAGGGAAAAGTCATGGATGTGTTCCGTGGGAGGGTTCAGGGGGTCAAGGCGGCGCGCAGCATCTGCTCGAAGGCCGGGGTGTAGGGCGGCAACATGCCCCATTCGCGGCGCGGGTCGTGGTGGCCGGCGCGGTAGACCGAGCGCTGGTGGCTGAATTCCAGAAAACCCTCGCGCCCGTGGTAGTGGCCCATGCCCGATGCGCCCACGCCGCCGAACGGCGCGTCGTGCAGCGCGGGGTGCATGGTCACGTCGTTGATCGACACGCCGCCCGACAGCGTGTGGTCCAGCACCCACTGCTGCTCGGCCGCGTCCTGGCCGAAGTAGTACAGCGCCAGCGGCCGCTCGTCCTGGTTGAGCGCCTCCACTGCCTCGGCGATGTCGTCGAAGCCGCGCAGCACCATGGCCGGGCCGAAGATCTCGTGCCGGGCAATCGCGCTGTCCGCGGCGGGATCGATCACCAGGCGCAGCGGCATGCGGCGCTGGGCGGCGTTGCCACCTGCGGGCGCGTCGCCGGCGGTCACCACGCGCGCGCCGCGCGCGCTGGCGTCGGCCACGTAGGACTCGACGCGGGCGAAGTGCTGGTCGTTGATCACCGGCGTCACGTCGGCGTTGGCGGCCAGGTCGGGGTAGAGGCCGGCGTAGAACTCCTGCAGCGCGGCGGCCAGCGCGTCCAGCTGGCTGCGGTGCACCCAGACGGTGTCGGGCGCGACGCACAGCTGGCCCGAATTCAGGCTCTTGCCCACGGCAATGCGCTCGGCGGCGTCGCGGATGTCGGCGCTGCGCCCGATCAGCACCGGCGACTTGCCGCCCAGCTCCAGCGTCACCGGCACCAGGTTGCTGGATGCGGCCTGCATGACTTTCTTGCCGACGGCGGTGGAGCCCGTGAACACCAGGTGGTTCCAAGGCTGGGCCGAGAAGTCGGCAGCGACGGCGGCGTCGCCGGTCACGACGGCGACCACGGCCGGATCCAGGCATTCGCGCACCGCATCGGCCAGCGCCTGCGCGGTGCGTGGCGCCACTTCGGACGGCTTGAGCACCGCACGGTTGCCCGCCGCCAGCGCGCTGGCCAGCGGCGACAGCAGGGTGAACACAGGTGCGTTCCAGGTGCCGATGATGCCGACCACGCCCTTGGGCTGGAAGCGCACCCAGGCGGTTGCGCCAAAGTTGTCGAACGGCGCGACCGCGGGGCGCGCCTCGTCGCCCATCCAGCCGGCCAGGTGGTCGCGCGCATGCTTGAGCGAGGACAGCGAGCCCAGCACGTCGTTCATCAGGGAAAATACCGACGAGCGCCCGCCAAAGTCCTGGCCCATGGCGTCACACAGGCGGTCGGCGTGCGCGAGCAGCATGTCGATCACGGCCTGCAGGCGTTGCTGGCGCACCGCGGCGGGCACGGGGCCTTCGGCGCGGAACGCCTGTTGCTGGGCCGCCAGCAGCGGTGCGGCGAGAGAGGTGGCAGAAGCCATGCAATGTCTCCTTCGATTGCTTTTGCCGCTACGGTAACCGGGGCCAGGGGTTTGCCCATCGTCCGAAAAGACGATGCCGCCAAGGCGGCGCGCCCAGACCATTGCGCCATGGCTCCATACACCCCCCCCGTCGTCAATTGGCGTACGCACCTGACGCTGCTGCTGCTGGCGTTGGTCTACATCTTCTCCTACATCGACCGCCAGGTGATCGCGGTGTTGATCGAGCCCATCAAGCACGATTTCAACGCCACCGACACCGAGATGGGCCTGCTCAGCGGCCTGGCCTTCGGCCTGCTCTATGCGGTGCTGGGCGTGCCGGTGGGCAAGCTCGCCGACAAATACAACCGGCGCAACATCGTCGCCATCTGCTGCGGCCTGTGGAGTCTGGCGACGCTGGCCTGCGGCATCGCCGCGCAGTTCTGGCAGCTGCTGCTCGCGCGCATGTCGGTGGCGGTGGGCGAGGCCGGCGGCATGGCGCCGTCGATCTCGGCCGTCTCCGACCTCTACCCCAAGGAGCGGCGCTCGCTGGTCATCAGCCTGTTCATGATGGGGCCGCACCTGGGCGTGCTCATCGGCCTGGCGCTGGGGGCCTGGATCGCCCAGGAATACGGCTGGCGCCACACCTTCGTCTTCTTTGGCGTGCCGGGCATGGTGCTGGCGCTGCTGGTCTGGCTGCTGGGCAAGGAGCCGCGCCGCGGCGCTTTTGACGACGCCCAGGCGCAGGCGCTGGCGCAGCAAGAGGCGCTGGCGCACAAGAACGAATCACTGTGGCGCGAGGTGCTGCGCCTGCTCAAGGTCAAGGCGTTTCGCCGCCTGGCGCTGGCCTGCGGCCTGGCCGGCCTGGCCGGCTATGGCTATGGCGTGTGGACGCCGAGCTTTCTGGTGCGCACGCACGAGCTGACGCTGGCCCACGCCGGCCTGCTGTTTGGCGTGGCCAGCGGCGTGGGCGCGGTGTTTGGCGCGCTGTTCTCGGGCTGGCTGTGCGACCGGCTGATGCGCCGCGACGAGCGCTGGCAGCTGGGCCTGCCGGCGCTGGGCGTCTTGCTGGGCCTGCCGTGCACGCTGGCATTCATTTTGTGGCCCGCCGGCGGCCACTGGATGCTGGGCAGCCTGCGCGTGCCCCATGCGCTGGCCTTCGCGCCGCTGGCGGCCTTCTTCACCAGCTGGTGGCCGTCGCTGTCGTACAGCGCCGTGAGCCAGATGGTGCGCGCCAGCGAACGCGCCGTCGCCGCCGCCTTGCTCAACTTCTTCCTGACGCTGCTGGGCAGCGGCTTTGGCCCCTTCGTCACCGGCCTGCTCAGCGACGCGCTGCTGCCCAGCCTGGGCGGCGACGAGGCGCTGCGCTGGGCGCTGGCCATCGTCATCGCGCTGATGCTGCCTTCGGGCCTGTGGATGCTGGGCGCCATGCGCCCCTTCATCGCCCAGCGCAAGGCCCTGGCGGGCGTGGCCCATCCTGCTTGAACGGACACCACAAACCATGAACGATACGCAAACGACCCCGGTCGTCCTCATCACCGGCGCCAGCCGCGGCATTGGCGCGGCAACGGCGGTGGCCTTTGGCCGCGCCGGCTGGCGCGTGGCCATCACCGCGCGCACCCAGGTCGAGGGCCAGCAGCTCGGCCACCAGCTGCGCCGCCCCGACGGCGGGCTGCTGGCCGGCAGCCTGGCGACGACGGCGCAGGCCGTGCGGGACGTGGGCGCCGAGGTGTTCACCCACGCGATGGACCTGATGGACGGCGCGTCGCTGGATGCGGCGCTGGACGCGGTGCTGGCGCACTATGGCCGCGTCGACCTGCTGATCAACAACGCCGTCTACCAGGACCGCGAGATGAACGCGCTGCTGCTGGAGCTGGAAGACGACATGCTCGAACGCACGCTGCAGGGCAACGTGCTGGCGCCGTTTCGCCTCACGCGCAGGCTGCTGCCGCACATGCTGGCGCAGGGCGGCGGGCAGGTCATCAACGTGTGCTCGGGCGCCGGCCAGTACGACCCGCCGCTGCCGGCCGACCAGGGCGGCTGGGGCTTTGCCTACGGCGCCTCCAAGGCCGGGCTGATCCGCCTGGCCGGCTGCATCAACCGCGAGCTTGGCAAGCAGGGGCTGCACGCCTTCAGCGTCAACCCCGGCGTGGTCTCGACCGAGGCGGTCACTGCCACACTGGGCGACGGTGGCATGCTGGCGCAGCGCTACGGAGCGGTCACGCCCGAGGCGATCGCGCAGGCCCTGCTGTGGCTGGCCACCAGTGCCGACGCACGCGCCTGGGCCCGCGGCAAGGGCATGCTGGACCTGCAGACGCTGGCGCGCGAGCAGGGCTTTGCGCCGGCGTTCGTCCCTGCCGGCGTGTCGGGATCATCGTCCAAACAGGGTATGTGAGAACCCGCTTTCACACGCAAGATCAGCGTTACCCCCACCTCTACCTTTCACACACAAGGAGATAACCGACATGGCAACCACCAAGGAGTACCGGCTGGGAGAATTCACCTTCCCGCGCGGCTGGTTCATGATCGCCGAGGCGAGCGAAATCGACAGCTACAAGCCCCAGCAGATCCGCTACTTCGGCCACGACTTCGTGCTCTACCGCGGACGCGAGAGCGGCAAGCCGGTGCTGCTGGACGGCTACTGCTGCCACATGCAAAACCCGCTGGGCGCGAAGAACACCACCAGCTACGTGGTGCGTGACAACGGTGGCACCAACATCGAGGGCGACAACATCCGCTGCCCCTACCACGCCTGGCGCTTCGGCCCCGACGGCAAGTGCAACGAAATCCCCTATAGCACCGACCCCATTCCCGAGAATGCGCGCATCAAGGCGTGGACCGTGGTCGAGTCGCTGGGCGCCATCTGGATGTGGTACGACCCCGAGGGCGGCGAGCCCGAGTGGGACGCGCCGTCGCTGCCCGAGTGGGACGACCCGGCCTGGGTGCGCCCCAAGTACGACCACGTCGGCCTGCTGAACCAGCACCCGCAGGAAGTCGTCGACAACATCTGCGACTACGCCCACCTGGGGCCCATCCACGGCTCGACGGTCGACCGCTACGAGAACGAGTTCATCGGCCACAAGGCAATCCAGCGCCAGTGCGGCGGCCACCGCACGCTGGTGGCGCAAGACGGCACGCGCTCGATCCTGCACACCATCACCACCTACCACGGCCCGGGAGTGCTGATCTCCGACCTGACCGGCCTGTACGACGCCACGCTGCTGATCTTCCACACCCCGGTCGAAGACGGCCAGATCCGCATCTGGCACTCGCTGATCGTCAAGTCGCCCGGCGGCCACGCCAAGGCCACGGTCACCGACGCCGTCACCGCCGCGCAGTTCCAGGAGGCGTCGATGCTGTCGTTTGCCCAGGACTTCGAGGCCTGGAGCGTCAAGGAAGCCTGCGTCAACGGCATGTTCGTGCCGCAGGACGGCCCCTTCCACAAGGCCCGTATCTGGTACAAGCAGTTCTTCAACCCGCGCGCCAAGAAGGCCGAGTACCTGGAGCGCTGCGAAGGCCTGTACGTGCCCAAGGGCGTGACGCCCTACACCGAGCCGGAGACGGCGTAAGCGGTATCCACGGGTCTGCGCCTGGCGCGGGCCTGGCCGGGAGGTGGTGGTTGCGAGCCCCGCGTCCCGGTGATGAATTTCCAAGGGTTGGCGGCATGTCCCATCGGGCATGCCGTTTTTTTTTGAGCGTGTTCACGATCGCCGGCCGGTGGCTGGCATCCATCGCGGCGAGGGTGCCGTTCCCACCGGACACGGGATTTTTGCCGTGGGAGCGCGCGGCGCCTTCGCCGCGATCGACGCTCCGTCAGGGCCTGCGGTGGCTGACCCGGGTGGCCAGGAACAGTGACGCGCCGCTCTCGCAGACGGTGCGGTACAGCAGGGGCAGGGCACCGCGCAGCGGCCGGGCTGCCAGGCTTTGCACCAGTTGCTGCGCATCCTCGAACCACCATTCGAGTACCGCGTCCCAGTCGTGGCCGGGCGGGCGCCCGGGCTCGACGATGTTGAGCCGGCTGGCGCGCACCGCGCTCCAGGGCTGCGGCGCCAGGGGCAGCGCGCGCTCGAAGTCCTCGGCCGCGACGCGGTCGCGCCGCTTCAGGAAGGCGGTGAGCACGGCGGCGCAGCCGGCGGTGCCGCCGCTGCCGCCGTGCAGCACCTGCTCGCGCGCGACCAGCGCGCATTCGCGCACGTAGCGGTCGAACACGCGTGGCTCGTCGGGGCGCATCGTGGCCAGCGTCTCCGGGTCGCTCCAGATGGCGTCGGCGCTGGCGCGGTCGCGCAGCGCCATCAGGTTGACGCCGTCAAAGCCGCTGCTGCAACCGTCGGGCAGCGCGTCCAGCAGGCGGGTGCACTGCGCCACGCTGCGCACCCGCTGCTGCACGTTGGTGCAATTGCGCCCCAGCGCCGAATGCTCGCGCCAGGCGGCCGCGAAGTCCTCGGGCGCCAGGCGCGGGTTGCGCCGCGCCAGGTAAATCATCTTCCAGAGGGTGCCGTCGTCGTGCATGGTGGTGATGGGAGCGTTGCGGGCGGCGCGCGCCTCAGGTGCAAGAGCGCGGCACGGCCGCCGCTTGCTGCAGCAGCGCCTGGCGCAGCGCCGGGTAGGCGGGCAGCGCGCGGGCAAAGGCCAGCGCGCCGGGCACCAGCATGCCGATCATCGCCATCAGCGCAAAGCGCAGGCCGTCGCCGGCAAGGCCGGTGTCCAGGCGGTCGCTGAGCCAGCCCGTCAGGATGGGCCCCAGACCGCTGCCGACGACCGAGCCGACCAGCATGATGACCGCGTGCGCCGTGGCGCGGCGCTGCGCCGGCACGACGAAACTGAGCGCCGCGTAGACCGGCGCGGCCCACCAGACGACGAAGAAGGCGTAGACCAGCAGCAGGGCGCTTGCCACCCAGACGCTGCCCACGGGCATGGCCAGGTAGGCCAGGCCGCAGGGCAGCGCCAGCACCATGCCCAGCAGCGGCACGCCCAATTGCCAGCGCTGGTCGCGCCGGCACATCCAGTCGGTGAAATGGCCGGACCACAGCGCGCCGGTGATCGAGGCCAGAGCCGCTGCGCCCGAGATCCAGCCCGCCGCCTGCAGCGACAGCCCGTGGCGGCGGATCAAGAGGGCGGTGTTCCACGCGCCGAAGCTGTAGGCCGCCAGCAGCGTGAAGCCCGAGCCCAGGATGAGCCACAGCGCGACGCGGTTGCGCGCCAGCTCGCGCAGTGCGCCATGGCGTTGTTGGGCCGCGCCCTGCGCGCGCAGCGCGTGCACCGGTTCGCGCACGGTCGCGTACAGCAGCGCGACGAACAGCAGCGCGCTGGCGCCGATCACCGCCATCGTGACGCGCCAGCCGTAGTGCTGCGCCAGCCAGGCGCCCAGCACCAGCGACAGCAGCGCGCCGACGCTGGCGCCGGTGCCGAATACGCTGATGACGCGCGAGCGCCGCTCGGGCGGGTACAGATCGCTGAGCATGGCGATGGAGGCGGGCGCGCCGCCGGCGTCGCTCAGCGCGCTGCCCGCGCGCGAGACCAGCAGGCTCCAGAAGCCCGTGGCCAGCGCGCCGGCCGCGCCCAGCAGCGCGCCGACGCCGCGGCTGAAAACCAGCACGCTGCGCCGCTGGCCGCGGTCGGCCAGCTTGCCCAGTGGAATGCCCAGCAGCACGAAGGTCAGCGAAAAGCCCAGGCCGGTGATCAGGCCGATGGCCAGGTCGCTCAGGCCGAACTCGGCCTTCACCGGCTGCAGCAGCACCGCCAGGATTTGCCGGTCCATGAAGGTCAGCGCCGACAGCAGCGTGAGCAGCCCCAGCGTGTAGCCGCGCCGCAGCGGCGAGGAAGGGGGGTAGGCTGGGGCTTCCTGCATGGCGTGGGGCTGTGCGCTCAACGGGCCTGGTACTCTTTTTTCACCGCGTTCTTGAGCAGCTTGCCCGCCGGGTTGCGCGGCAGCGACTCGTCGCGCAGGTGGATGGTCTGCGGCACCTTGTACGCGGCCAGGCGCGCTGCCACGTGCTCGCGCAGCAGTTGCGCGCTGGTGTCGGCGGCGCCCGCGCGCAGCTGCACGACGGCGACCACGGCCTCGCCGGTCTGCTCGTCGGCCTGGGCAAAGACGACCGCGTCCTCGACGGCGGCGTGCTGCATCAGGCAGGACTCGACCTCGGCGGCGGCGATCTTCTCGCCGTTGCGGTTGATCACGTCCTTGATGCGGTCGACGATGCGCAGAAAGCCGTCGGCGTCGACGCGGCCCACGTCGCCGGTGCGAAACCACCCGTCGCTCATCGCCGCCTCGGTGGCGCGCGGCTGCCTCCAGTAGCCGTCCATCACGGTGACGCCGCGCAGCCAGATCTCGCCGTCCTCGCCCGCGGGCAGCGGCTCGCCGAACACGTCGGCGATGCGCAGCTCCATCAGCGGCGAGACGAAGCCCGCGCACTCGGGGCGCAGCGCGAACAGCCGGCCCGAGGCGCCGGCGCCCACGCCGTTGGTCTCGGTCAGGCCAAAGCCTATGCCCGACAGCGAGCCCGGGCGCGCGGCCAGCGTGTCGTCGATCAGGCGCTGCGACAGGCCGGCGCCGCCAAAGCCCAAGCCCATCAGCGTGCTGCTGGCCTGCGGGTCATGAAACGCCGGCTGGTTCAAGAGCTGCTGCACCATGGTGGGCGCGCCGTTGAACTGGGTGATTTTTTCGCGGCGAATCATCTCCATGGCCTGGGCCGCGTCCCAGCGGTGCAGCAGCACCAGGCGCCGGCCGTGGCGCAGCGAAGCCAGCAGCTGCGCATGCAGGCCGCTGACGTGAAACAGCGGCACGACGGTGAGCGTGGTCGGCGTGAGGCCTGCGGACATGAGCTTTTGCACCGCCTCGGGCGAGGTCATGCCGGCAATCGCACCGATGAAGTCGATGTTGAACAGCGCCTGGCAGACCGCGCGCTGGTTGGACAGCACGCCCTTGGCCTGGGCCGATGCGCCCGAGGTGAACAGGATCAGTGCCGGGTCGGTGGGCGCGAGCTGCGGCGGCGCAAGCCGAGGGCCGCCGGGCGCGACCAGCGTCTGCCAGGCAACACTGCCCGCGTCGCTGTCGACCACGGTGGTGCGGCAGCCCTCTGGCAGCGGGTGGCGCGCCAGGCGGTCGAGGCGATCCTGGTCGCACACCAGCCAGCGCGGCGCGATGTCGGCCAGGCTTGCGCTCAGCTCCTCGCCCAGGCCAAAGCTGTTGAGCGGCGCGGGAATGGCGCCCGCCAGCGCCACGGCGGCAAAGGCCACGGCCCATTCGGGACGGTTGCGCAGCGCAATGGCGACGCGCTCGCCCGGCTGCAGGCCGTGCTCCTGCTGCAGGCGGCCGGCCAGCGCGTCGACCGCGGCGAAGAAGCGGTCGAAGGTCCAGCGGTCTTCGCCATAGACCATGAACTCGCGCGCGCCGTGGGCGCGGCCGGCGTTGATCAGTTCGGGCAGGGTGTGGAACGCGTTCTTGTAGGCGCGCACCGCGTGGCCCAGGTGCTGCACGGTCTCCATCTCGAATGGCGCGCCGGGGGCGGTCAGCTGCGCCTGGGCCTGATGGGCCAGCTGCACCAGCGCCTGTGCGTTGTCTTGGGTGCTCATCGGTCAAACTCCTTTCAGGCCGGCGTAGCGCTGGCGGTGGTAGGGGCCGTCGCCCAGCAGCTGCTGCACGACGCGGGCGCGCTTGAGGAACAGCCCCAGGTCGAATTCGTCGGTTACGCCGATGCCGCCGTGCAGCTGCACCGCCTCGTTGAGCAGCTTCTCGCACAGGTCGCCCGCGCGCGCCTTGGCCAGGCTGGCGAGCAGCGGCAACTCGGCGCTGTTGTCGTCCACCGCGGCGAGCGCGGCGCGCACGCAGCTGTCGAGCAGCTCGACCTCGGTGTACAGCCGCGCGACGCGGTGCTGCAGCGCCTGGAACGAGCCGATCGGCACGTCGAACTGCACGCGCTCCTTGAGGTAGGCGACGGTGCGTTCCAGCACTTCGCGCAGCAGCCCGTGCGCCTCGGCCGCCAGGCAGGCGCGGGCGCAGTCCAGCGCGCGCTCGATGGCGGCGCCGGCGTCGGCCAGCGCCAGGCGCTCTGCCGCAACGGCCTGCAGTTGCACGCGGGCATGGTTGCGGCTGTCGGCCAGGTGCAGCGGCTGGGCCGTGACGCCAGCGGCCTGGGCGTCGACGATGAACAGCGCGGCCTGGTCCTCGCCCTCGGGCTGGGCGGCGACGAGCAGCCAGCGCGCGCCGACGCCGTCGATGACGAACCATTTCTCGCCATCGAGCAGCCAGCCGCCGCCCTGGCGACGCGCGCGGGTGCGCAGCGGCTGCGGCCAGTGCAGGCGCGATTCGTCCAGCGCCAGCGCCAGGCGCTGGTCGCCGCCGGCCAGCAGCGGCAGCCATTGCGCGCGCTGCGCCTCGTCCTGCAGCTGCAGCAGCAGCTCGGCGGCCAGCACGCTGTGCGAGAGCAGCGGCAGCGCCGCCAGGTGGCGGCCCATCAGCTCGAAGATGGCGCCCAGGCCGGCGTAGCCCATGGCCAGGCCGTCGGCGGCCTCGGGCAGGGCGGCGGCGGGCCAGCCCAGCTCGACGGCCTGCTGCCACAGTTCCTGCGAATAGCCCAGCGGGGCTGCTTCGTCGCGCAGCCTGCGCTGCAGCGCCACCGGGGATTGTTCCGAGAGGAAGTCCTGCGCGCTGTCGCGCAGCATGGTCTGTTCTTCGTTGAGCAAAAAGCCCATGGTGTGTCTCCTTGATCTTCAGCCCGGCAGCCCCAGCACGCGCTTGGCGATGATGTTGAGCTGCACCTCGCTGGTGCCGCCGCCAATGGTGTAGGTCTTGGCCAGCAGCCACTGGCGGCAGATGTCGTGCTCCAGCTGGCTGAAGTCCTCACCGTCCCAGGACAGGCCGTTCAGGCCCATGACCTGCACCAGCAGCTCGTACTTGGCCACCTCCTGCTCGGTCTGAACCAGTTTCATGATGGACGCGGGGCCGCTCACGTCCTGGCGCGCCATGGCCTGGGCCGTCACGCGCTGGTGGGTCAGCGCGAACGCGTGCGCGTCCATCAGCACGCCGGCCAGGCGGTCGCGCCACACGGCGGCCTGCGCGGGGCCGGCCTGCTCCAGATAGGGGCGGGCCACGGCCAGCGCGTCATGCGAGGGCGCGCCGCCCTCGGCGAACTTGGACATGGCGGCGCGCTCGTGCTGCAGCAGCTTCTTGGCCACGGCCCAGCCCTCGCCTTCGGCGCCCACCAGCTGGCGCAGCGGCACGCGCACGTTGTCGAAGAACACCTCGCAAAAACTGGACTTGCCGCTGATCAGCTCGATGGGCTTGACGCTCACGCCCGGCGCGTGCATGTCGATCAGCACGAAGCTGATGCCTTGCTGCTTGCGCGCGCCGGCGTCGGTGCGCACCAGCGCGTACATCCAGTCGGCCTGGTCGCCATACGAGGTCCAGATCTTGGAGCCGTTGACGATGTAGGCCTCGCCTTCGGCGTCGCTCACGCGCCTGGCCGAGGTCTTGAGGCTGGCCAGGTCGGAGCCGGCGTTGGGTTCGGAAAAACCCTGGCACCAGCGCTGCTCGCCGCGCATCATCGGCGGCAGGTGCTCGCGCTTTTGCTCCTCGCTGCCCACTTCGAGCAGCACCGGCCCCAGCATCCACACGCCCAGGTTGTACTGGGGCTGGCGGCAGCCCAGGCGGGCCATTTCCTCTTCGACGATGCGCGCCTGCTTCGGGTTCAGGCCGCCGCCGCCGTATTCCCGGGGCCAGCCGGGCGCGAACCAGCCGCGGTCGCGGCAGCGCTCGAACCACAGGCGCTGGTCGTCGCTGGTGAAGTGCAGCCGCGAGCCGCCCCAGACGATTTCATCGGCGGTGATTGGCCGGCGCATGCTGGCGGGGCAGTTGGCCTGCAGCCACGCGGCGGCTTCGGCGCGAAAGTCCTTGTCTTTGTCACTCATGCTTGTGTCTCCGTATCCGGCGCTTCTCGGGCGCCGGTGGGGCGGGTCAGTTCGAAACAGTGGGCGCCGTCATCGCCCAGCGTGCGCGACACCTGCCCCTGGTGGCGCAGCCAGGACAGGTGGGCCAGTGTCTCGCCAATGGCCATCAGGTCGTCCATGGGGTGGCGGCGCTTGGGGAACTGCACCTGCATCAGCTCCCAGGCGCTGGCGCGCTTCTTCTGGCGCAGGGCGGCGCGCAGCAGATCCAATTGTTGCCGGTGGTGCTCCTGCAGTTCCTGCACGCGCTCGCGCAGTCCGCGAAACACGCCCTGGTGCGAGGGCAGCACCAGCGTGTCGGCGGCCAGCGGGGCCAGGCGCTCCAGCGAGGCCAGCCACAGGCGCAGCGGGTCGGCCTCGGGCTCGACCGGCATGACCAGCACGTTGGAGGTGATGCGCGGCAGCAGCTGGTCGCCGGCGATCAGGATGCGGTCTTGTGCGTCGTACAGGCAGACATGCTCGGGCGAATGGCCCTCGCCGACGATGACCTGCCAGTCGCGTGCGCCGATGCGCAGCCGGTCGCCGTGGCGCAGGCGCACGAAGCTGTCGGGCACGGGCGGCATGAAGGGGTCGCGGCGCAGGCTGGCGAACACGCGCTCGATCTGCTCGCCCGCCATGCCGGCGCGCTGGTAGAAGCGCAGCGTGTGCGCGGGCAGCGGCTCGGGCGGCGGGCCGTAGAAGCCGCGCAGCATGTAGTACTCGCCAAAGCTCATCCACAGCTCGGCGCCAAAGCGCTCGACCATCCACGCGGCCTGGCCGGCGTGGTCGTAGTGGCTGTGGGTGCAGACCAGGCGGCGGATCGGCAGGCCCTGCAGGTGGCGGGCGGCCAGCTGCTCCCAGGTCTGGCGCGTGGCCTCGGTGTGCAGCCCGGTGTCGACGACGGTCCAGCCGTCGCCGTCCTGCAGCAGGTAGACGTTGATGTGGTCCAGCGCGATCGGCATTGCGATGCGCGCCCACAGAATGCCGGGCGCGACCTCGACGACGCTGGCGTCTGCGGCCGGCGGCTCGAACGGGTAGTGCAGCGGCGCGCTGGCGCGCAGGCGCTCGGGGCGCGTGCGCTCGGCAGGGAGGGTGCCTGCCTCAGCCACGCAGCGCCCTTGCAACGGCTTCGTCGGTCAGCGGCACATAGGTCTGGGCCGCGTCGTCGCGCACATACAGCGGGTCTTTCACCAAGGCGGGGTCAAAGCCCTCGCGCTGCAGGTCGACCTTGCGCAGCTTGTAGTTGCCCGTCATGTCGGCCGCCTGCGGCAGGCGCACGAACAGCGGCGCTGCGTAGCGCGGCAGGCGCGCCATGGCCAGCTGCCAGAAGGCGGCGGGGTCGAAGGCGTGGCCGGGCAGAAGCACCACGGCCGCCATGCCGGCGCGGCCGTCGTTGTCCGGCACCTTGACGCCATAGATGGTGAGGGCATGAAGACCAGGATAGTCGCCCAGCACGTCGGCCACTTCGGTGGTCGAGACGTTCTCGCTCTTCCAGCGGAAGGTGTCGCCGATGCGGTCGACGAACCAGCAGTAGCCGTGCTCGTCGCAGCGCAGCAGGTCGCCCGAGGACCACCAGGCGTCGCCTTTCTCAAAGACGTCGCGCAGGATCTTCTTCTCGGTCGCCTCGGCAGAGGTATAGCCCTCGAAGCGCCCGCCGATCGCCTCGGGGTGTTGCACGATCATGCCGATGGCCTCGCCCGGCTCGTTCACCGCGCACAGCTGGTAGCGGCCGTCTTCGCTGCGCGGGTGGCTGCCGCTCTCGACGTCGTAGCGCACCAGGCGCAGGTTGGTCTTGTCCCAGAACGGAATGCGCCCGCACGAGCCCGGCCAGTTGTCCAGGTTCAGCGTGTTGGTGTTCGATTCGGTGGCGCCCCAGCTCTCGACGATCTGGAACTGGTCGCCAAAGCGCGCCGTCCACTGGTGCCACACCTCGGGCGCCATGCCGGTGCCCGAGAGCTTGCGCAGGCTGTGGTTTTTGTCGTCGGGCGTGGGCGGGGCGCTGAGCAGAAAGCGGCAGATCTCGCCGACGTACTGCGCCACCGTGATCTGGTGGCGGCGCACGTCGCTCCAGAACGCGCTGCGGCTGAACTTGCGCCGCACGACGACGCGCGCACCGCCGGCCAGCGCGGTGGAGCCGGCCGACATCGATGCCGCGCCGTGATACAGCGGCAGAAAGCAGTAGAAGCAGTCTTCGGGCGTGATCTCCAGGCTGATGCGCATCACGTCGCCGGCCATCAGCCAGCGGCCGTGGCTGATGTGGGCGGCCTTCGGCAGGCCCGTCGTACCCGAGGTGAAGATGTACAGCGCGGTGTCGCCCGCGGTGATGCCGGCGCGCCAGTCGGCGGGCGGGTCGTCGCAGCTGGCCTGGTCGGCCAGCTGCGCCAGGTTTTGGCTGCACAGGCTGCGCTCGGCGTCGCTGGCCGGGCGCTCGGCGTCGGGCCACAGCCAGTAGCCGATCCCCGCGGGCAGTTCCTGTTCGCTGGCGGCAAAGTTCTTCAGGCATTCCTCACCGACGACGGCGCGCGTGGCGCCGGTGACCTGCAGCGCATGCGCCAGCGGCTTGCCGGTGACGTAGGTGTTGAGGAATGCCACCTTGGCGCCGGCCTTGTTCAGTCCCCACCAGACGAAGAAGAAGTCGGCGCGGTTCTCCATGGCCAGCGCGACGACGTCGCCCGCGCGCACGCCCAGCGCATGCGCCGCGTGCGCCACCTGGTTGACGCGGCGGTTGACTTCTTCGTAGCTGTACTGGCGCTCTGCCTCGACCAGGAAGGGACTGGCGGCAAACTGCCGCGCCTGCTCCTGCAGCCGGTCGCTGATGGTGTAGGGCAGGGACGCGTGGTATCTGGCGCCCGCCTGGCTGCGCAGATCCAGCTTGGCCTGCGTGACCTCGCGGGGTACGGGTTGGGCGGTGTGTTGCATGCTCTGACTCGCTGTGTGGTTGCGGCGCGCGCCTCAGCGCACCGGACGCGGCATGCCCAGGCCGAACTGGGCGATCAGCTCGCGCTGGATCTCGTTGACGCCGCCGCCGAAGGTGTTGATGGTGTTGGCGCGGATCTCGTACTCCAGCTCGCCCATCAGGAAGGCGGCGCTGGAGCCGGCGCGCACCAGGGAGCTCGCGCCGACGATGTCCATCAGCGCGCGCAGGATCTCCAGCACGTTCTCGGTGCCGTAGACCTTGGTGGTCGAGGCCAGCGCAACGTCCATGCCGCCCGCCTCCAGGTCGGCGGCAATGCGGAAGTTGGTGATGCGCATCGCCTCCAGGCGCCGGTAGCAGTCGGCCAGGCTGCGGCGCACCCAGGGCTGGTCGATGGCGCGCCTGCCCTGTTCGTCGCGCGCCTTGGCCCAGGCCAGCACCTTGCTGAAGGGCCCGAACACCTTGTCCGACCACGAGCCCAGGCCCAGGCGCTCGTGGTTGAGCTGCGAGGTGATGAGCTTCCAGCCGCCGTGCAGCTGGCCGACCAGGCGGTTGGCAGGCACCTGCACGTTGTCGTAGTAGGTGGCGGCGGTGACGTTGCCCACGGTCTCGATCAGCGTGTGCGAGAAGCCGGGGGCAGCGGTGTCGGCAATCAGGATGGAGATGCCCTTGTGGCGCGGCAGGTCGGGGCTGGTGCGCACCGCCAGCCAGACATGGTTGGCCGACTCGACGCTCGAAGTCCACAGCTTGTTGCCGTTGACGACGAAATGCCCGGTTTGCAGGTCGCCCTCAAGGCGCGCACTGGTCTTGAGCGTGGCCAGGTCGGAGCCCGCCTGCGGTTCGGAATAGCCGATGGCGAACAGCGTCTCGCCGGCGGCAATGCCGGGCAGGAATTCGGCCTTTTGCTGCGCCGATCCATGCTCCATCAGCGCCGGGCCCACGGTGCTTATGGTGACGAAGGGCAAGGGGGCGCCGGCAATGTTGGCTTCCTCGAAGAAGATCAGCTGCTCGGTGGCCGACAGCCCCTGGCCGCCGTACTCCTTGGGCCAGCCCACGGCCAGCCAGCCGTCGCGGCCCATCTGGCGCACGATCTGGCGGTACTCGTCGCCGCCCTCGGCGCCGCGCATGCGCACGCGCAGCTCGGGCGTCATCAGGGCGTTGAAATAGTCGCGCACCTGCAGGCGCAGGCGGTGCTGTTCGGGGGTCAGGTCGACAAACATGGGCTGTGGTCGCTTTCCATTCAATCTTGCTAACTGCTGGGCGGTTTTCACTCCCTCTCCCGCGAAGGGGAGGGGAGTGGGGAATCAGGCCGCGCCCAGGATCAAACCGCTGGTGGGCACGCCGGTGCCGGCGGTGACCAGCACGTTGTGCACGCCGGCCACCTGGTTGACGGCCGTGCCGCGCACCTGGCGCACGCCCTCGGCCACGCCGTTGAAGCCGTGGATGTAGGCCTCGCCCAGCTGGCCGCCGTGGGTGTTGATCGGCAGCTTGCCGCCGCGCGCATGCATGCCTGCGCGCACGAATTCCTTGGCCTCGCCGCGCTTGCAGAAGCCGAACTCTTCGAGCTGGGTCATCACGAAGGGCGTGAAGTGGTCGTAGATCACCGCGGTCTGGAAGTCCTCGGGCGTCAGGCCCGACTGGGCGTACAGCTCCTTGGCGACCACGCCCATCTCCGGCAGGTCGGTGATGTCCTCGCGGAAGAACGAGGTCATGCTCTGCTGGCCCTCGGTAATGCCTTGCGACGCGGCCTTGATGATCACCGGCTTTTGCTTCATGTCGCGGGCGCGCTCGCTGCTGGTGATGACCATGGCCACGGCGCCGTCGCTCTCCTGGCAGCAGTCGAGCAGGTGCAGCGGCTCGGCAATCCACTTGGACGCCTGGTGGTCGGCCAGCGTGATGGGCTTTTGGTAGAAGAAGGCGGCCGGGTTGGTGGCGGCAAAGTCGCGCACCGCGACCGCCACGCGGCCGAAGTCCTCGCTGGTGGCGCCGTAGGTGTGCATGTAGCGGCGGGCAAACATGGCCACCCAGGCGGCCGGTGTGTGAAAGCCGTGCGGCATGTACCAGCCGTAGTTGACGTTCTCGAAGATGGGCGTGTTGCCAAAGCCGTAGCTGCCGGTGCCAAAGCGGTACCAGCTGCGCTCGTTCATCGCGCGAAACACCACCACCGTCTTGGCCACGCCCGTGGCCACGGCCATGGCCGCGTGCAGCACCGGCGCGCAGGCGGCGCCGCCGCCGTGCGGGATCTGCGAGAAGAACTTGACGTTCTTGGCGCCCAGCAGGCGGGCGATCTCGTACTCCGGCACCTTGTCCATGGTGTAGGAGCTGAAGCCTTCGACTTCGCTGGGGTCGATGCCCGCATCGGCCAGCGCGGCCAGCGTGGCCTCCATGGCCAGGCGCAGCTCGGTGCGGCCGGAGTTCTTGGAAAACTCGGTGGCGCCCAGGCCGGCGATGGCCGCGCGCCCGGAAATATTGGGTTCACTCATTGCTTGTCTCTCCTGTGCTGCGGCGTTCAGGCCAGGCCCACGCGCACCGTGCCGGTGACGTGGCTGCCGTACTGGTTCTTGCCCTTGAGGGTCACTTCGACGCTGCGGTCGGCGTCGCGCTTGTCGGTCACGCTGCCGGAAAACGTCATCGTGTCGCCCGGGTAGTTGGGCGCGCCCAGCTTGATCTTCAGGTCGCGCAGCGGCGCGCCCGGGCCACCGGCCCAGCCCTCGACGAAGCGCTGCACCAGGCCGTTGGTGGTCAGGATGTTCATGAACACGTGGGGCGAGCCCAGCTCCTGGGCAGCGTCCTTGTCCATGTGGCCGGGAAAGTAGTCGCGCGTGGCGATGGCGCCGCCCGCGATCAGCTGCACCGTGATCGGCACGGCCAGCGCGGGCAGCTCGTCGCCCACCTTCACGTCGTCGTAGCGGCGCAGCTCAGAGTTCATCTTCGGCGAGGTCATATTTCCATCCCAGGTTGTCGTTGTCGGCCAGCCAGTCGCCCAGGGCGGCCAGGTGGTGCTCGGTGCCGCCCAGCGCGACGGCCAGCGCGCGGCTCCAGTAGAGAAAGCGGTGGATCGGGTAGGTCACGTCCACGCCCATGCCGCCATGCACGTGCTGGGCCATGTGGCCGACGTGGTGGCCGGTGTCGTTGGCCAGCGCGCGCACCGCGTGCGCCTGGGGCGTGGCGCCCAGGCCCGCGTCCAGGCGGTAGACCAGCTGCCAGACGCTGCTGCGCAGCGCCTCCAGCGCGATGTGGCCGTCGGCCATTTTTCCGGCGACCAGCTGGAAGCTGCCGATGGCGCGGTCGAACTGCTTGCGCTCGCTGACGTACTCGACGGTGCGGCGCAGTTGTTGCTGCGTCACGCCCATTTGCAGCGCGGCCAGCGCGGCAATGGCGCGCGGCTCCAGCCAGGCCAGCGCCTCGGGAGCCAGCACGGCGTCGTCGTCCAGCGCCACGGCGCTGCACTGCAGGTCGGCAATCTCCTGGTGATGCTGGCTCTGGCCCGGCGTGCGTGCGACGCCTGCGGCCTGCAGATCCAGCCAGACCAGGCGCGGGCCGTTGGGTGCCTGCGCCACCAGCAGCGCGTGGCCGGCAGCAGCGGCCAGCGGCACCGCCGGGCTGCTGCCCTGCAGCTGCCAGCCGCTGCCCGCGGGCGTGAGTTGCAGCGTGCAACCGGTCGATTGCGCAAGGCCGGCCAGCGACACGGCGGCGACCTTGCCCTCCATCAGCGCGGGCAGGGCGGCCTGCGCGCCGGCGCCGCCAAAGCGCGCCAGCGTGGCGGCGGCCAACTGCTGCTCCCACAGCGGCACCAGCGCCAGCGCGCGGCCCTGCTGCTCCAGCACGGCCATCAGCTCGGTCAGCCCCAGGCCCAGGCCGCCGTGCTCCTCGGGCACGACGATGGTGTGCAGGCCGGCTTCAACGCATTGCTGCCACAGCTGTTGCATGAACGGGGCGCCCGAGGTGTCGTGCGCGCGCAGCTGGTCGTCGCTGCAGAAGTCGGCAAACAGGCTTTGCGCCATGTCGGCAAATGCGCGCTGGTCTTCGGTGAGTTGGAAGTCCATGGCAGGCGTCCTCAGGCGGCGACGGGGCGGAACTGCGGCAGCACCAGCTCGCCGTCGTTGAAGGTGTTGAATTCCACCTTCACGCGCTGGCCGATCTGGATGTCGCCGGGTTTGGCGCCGACGATTTGCGCGATCAGGCGCGTGCCCTCGTCGAGCTCGATCAGGCCCACCGGGTTGGGGTATTCGAACGGCGGCACCTCGGGGTAGTGCATCACGACGAAGGAGTACACCGTGCCCAGGCCGCTGGCCTCGACCGTGTCCCACTCGAAGCTGTGGCAGTGCGGGCACACCGGGCCGGGCGGGTGGCGCAGCGTGTTGCAGCCCTTGCAGCGCTGGATGAGCAGCTTGCCCTCGCGCGCGCCGTCCCAGAAGAAGCGCGTGTCGTCGCTGATGCCGGGCGCCGGGCGCGGGATGGCCTTCGGGGCCGCGGAGGCGTCTGTCTTGGCGGCGGGCTTGACCGGGTTGGCCGGGCGGAACTTGAAGACGCGAAACAGCAGCTCGCCGACCTTCTCGTCCTGGCCGCCCGCGGCCGTGCCGATGGAGAAGTAGGTCATGACCAGCGTGACGAAGTAGCCCGTGCCCAGGCCGGTGGTTTTCTCCTCGCCCACGCTGTCAAGGCGCGTCGTGTAGTACAGCTTTTCGCCCTCGCGCAGGTAGCGATCGAAGCTCAGCTCGGAGTTCACCGCGACGACCGACGGGAAGCCCTGCGCCTCGATCAGCTTCAAGGCCTCGTAGGGGTTCTCGCTGGTGGAGCCGGGCGGGTAGTTGTTGGCCACCGGCCCTTCCATGCACCACACCTGCAGCATGGCGGGCGGCGCAAGCACCTGGCCCGCGTCGTCGGTCGGCACCTCGGTGCCCATCAGCTCGCACCACTGGCGGATCATCGGCGCGTTGACCGCGTCCCAGGCGTATACGCGCCCGTATTCCTTGCCCACCAGGGAGCGGACTGCTTGCATCCATTCGGGTTCAGCCATGGCTTGTTCCTTTCTGTTCGGGGTGTCCGCGGGTCAGGCCTGACCTTTGGCGGGGGTGGTGTTGTGGGCCGCGCCCAGGAAGGCGGGGCGCTCGCCGCCGCCGTGCAGCAGCAGGTTGCTGCCGCTCATGTAGGACGCCTCGCGCGAGGCGACGAACAGGCAGGCGTTGGCGATGTCCTGGGGCTCGGCCAGGCGGCCGGCGGGAATGGTGGCGGCCACGGCGGCAATGCCCGTTTCGTCGCCGAAGTGCAGGTGTGACTGCTCGGTGCGCACCAGGCCGGGGCTGACCGCGACCACGCGCACCTTGGGCGCCCATTCGACGGCCAGCGACCCGGCCAGGCTGAGCACGGCCGCCTTGGCCGCGCCGTAGGCGGCGGTGCCCGGCGAGGGGCGCAGCGCGCTGATGCTGCCGATGAAGACGATCACGCCGCCCTGGTCCTGCTGCTGCATCGCGGCGTTGGCCGCCTGCGCCATGTGCAGCGCGGCCAGCAGGTTCAGGCGGATCACGCCTTCGTGAAAGCGCGGCGAGACGGTGGCGGCATCGACCGCCGGGCTGCCGCCCGCGTTGTGCACCAGCACGTCCAGGCGGCCGTGGCGCTGCACGATGGATTGCACCAGCGCCTGCACTGCGTCGGCGTCGCGCACGTCGCAGGCCTGGAACTCGGCGCTGCGCGCGCCGCTGGCGGGCAGGGCGTCGGGCTGCTGGCGAGCGCAGACCACGACGGTGGCGCCGGCGGCGAGAAAGCCCTCGGCAATCGCGCGGCCAATGCCTTTGGTGCCGCCGGTGACCAGCACGACGTGCTGTTGGTAGTCGCTAGAGGTGTTCATGGAGAACAAATATAGGAACGCCCCGGCTTGCCAGATACGTCCAAAAGGACGATGCCGCGGCGCGGTGCGCAAACGACCATCGCCCGCATTTCCCTGCCACGAACGCCGCCCATGACCGCCTTGCCCCCCGACGCCTCCTGTGACCCCACGCTGCTGGCCGCACTGAGCACGCCCGAGCTGCGCGTGCAGCGCCTGCCGGACGCTGTCGCCGTGGTGACGCTGCACCGCCCGGACGCGACCAACGCGCTCAGCCTCACGCTGCAGGCGGCCCTGTCGCACGCCTTCACCGCGCTGGCCGACGACGATGCGGTACGCGCCATCGTGCTGACCGGCGGCGAGCAGGTGTTTGCCGCCGGCGGCGACATCAAGAGCATGGACGGCTGCGGCCCCATCGAGATCCTGCAGCGCCACACCGAGCGCGTGTGGGCGCCGATCGAGCGCTGCCCCAAGCCCATCATCGCGGCCGTGTGCGGCTACGCCTTCGGCGGCGGCGCGGAGCTGGCGATGCACTGCGACATCATCCTGGCGGGCGAGGGCGCGAGCTTTGCCCAGCCCGAGATCCGCATCGGCATCATGCCGGGCATAGGCGGCACGCAGCGCCTGGTGCGCGCCGTGGGCAAGTTCAACGCCATGCGCATCCTGCTGACCGGCCGCCCGGTGGCGGCGCGCGAGGCGCAGGCCATGGGCCTGGTCAGCCAGGTGCTGCCCGACGGCGAGGTGCTGCCCGAGGCACTGAAGATGGCCGCCTTGATTGCCGCGATGCCGCCGCTGGCGGTGCAGCAGATCAAGGAGGTGGTGATCTCGGGCATGGACGCGTCGCTGGACGCGGCGCTGATGCTCGAACGCAAGGCCAACCAGCTGCTGTTTGCCACGCGCGACCAGAAGGAGGGCATGCAGGCCTTCATCGAGAAGCGCAAGCCGCGCTTCGAGGGGCGCTGAGCGGCGGCGGATTTTTGGAATTTTTTGGCTGGTTGGGGGCTCCTAGGGAAATCGTCTAGTCCTCTTTGACGATGAGTTGATGCGAAGGGGTTTCCACAATGGCGCTGTCATGCCAGCCCTTGAACCCATGGGTGCGCGGGCATGCGGTGGATTGCAAGTGAAAAAGAGGCCGGCAACCCTGGCCTTGTCTTTGAAAACCAAGGAGATGAATGGTGATGAACGCAAAACTCAAGCCCGCGGCGCTGCTGCTGGCGGCGGCCGGGGTCATGGTGGCTGGCGCCGTCCATGCCAAGGCATCGTCCGACGAGGTCGGCAAGCTGGGCAAGACGCTTACCTGCACCGGCGGTGAGAAGGCCGGTACCGCCAGCGGCGTACCCGAGTTCACCGGCAAGTGGCTGGGCACGCCTCCGGGCATCGACTACAAGCCGCACACGGGCCAGCATCCGGTCGACCCCTACAAGGACGAGAAGCCGCTGTTCACGATCACCGCGGAGAATCTGTCCAAGTACGGCGCCCACCTGACCGAAGGCCAGAAGGCGATGTTTGCCAAGTATCCGCAGACCTATCGCATTCCGGTGTACCAGGGCCACCGCGACTTCCGCTTCCCCGACTTCGTCTGCGCGTCGGCCAAGACCAATGCGCAGAACGCGGTGATGAACGCCGACGGCCTGGGCGTGGATCACGGCGTGAAGGGTTCTTTGCCGTTTCCCATCCCCAAGAACGGCATCGAGCTGGCGTTCAACAACCTGCTGCCGTTTCGCACCTTCAACGAAGAGACCATCCGCGACGCGGCCAACGTGCTCTCGGACGGCAGCGTCGTGTGGGGGCGTGCGCACAACTACAGCATGAGCCTGCTCAACATGCCCGAGCAGGCCGGCCAGCCCCTGGAGGGGGCGATGGCCCAGGGCATGAACGTCACCCTGATGCCCGAGCGCGAGAAGGGCACGGTGGGCGTCAACCAGGAGCCGGTGAACTTCGGCAAGGACACGCGCCTGCAGTGGACCTATGACCCCGGCACCCGCCGCGTGCGCCAGGTGCCCGAGTACGGCTTTGACCAGCCCATGCCCGGCACCAGCGGCAAGATGACCATCGACCAGGACCGCCTGTTCAACGGCTCGCCCATCCGCTACAACTGGAAGAGCCTGGGCAAGCAGGAAATCTACGTGCCGGCCAACGCCTTCCGCCTGCACGCCAACACGGTGAAGTACGCCGACCTGCTCAAGGTCGGCCATGCCAACCCGGATTTCATGCGCTATGAGCTGCGCCGCGTCTGGGTGCTGGAGGCCACGCTCAAGGAAGGCTACCGCCACGTCTTTGCCAAGCGCGTGCTGTTCCTGGACGAGGACACCGGCCAGGCGCTGATGAGCGACTACTACGACGCGCGCAACCAGCTGTGGCAGCACGCCGAGGTCAACCACTACTACGCCTTCGACGCCAACACCTTCCACGCCGGAACTAGCTTCTACTACGACCTCAACTCCGGCGGCTATGTGGCCTACAACCTGTTCCAGGAACGCGCCGAGGCGCCCCTGCTCAACAAGGGCAACCTGACGCCTTCGATGTTCACTCCGCAGGCCGCGCGCAACGCGGGCAATTGAGCGACGCCGCAGGCGCTGCCGGCTTGCGTCCACGCACTTGGGCGTGGGGCAGGGTGGCAGCGCCGGGGCACGCAACTTCCAGCCGGGCGCCGTCCAGACGACGCCCTGTTTTTTCGATGGATGAAGCAATGAAACGATTGAAGACATGGCGCCGCGCCCTGGTGGCGGGCGCGGCTTTGTGGGCCTGCGCCGGCCTTGCGCTGGCGCATGGCGCGGCAGCGCCGGACGACCGCGGCGGCTCGGGCTCGGCCAACCCTCAGGTGCAGGCGGCGCGCGCGGCGGTGTTCAAGGCCAACCCGCAGCTGCTGCGCTCCATCGTGGTGGGCGGCGGCTTTGGCGGCGAGATGTCGTATGCCGTCGCCAACAGCATGTACAGCCGGGACGACGCGCGCGCCATTGCCGACGTGCGCGCCAAGATCAAGATCGAGGCCGTCGCGCCGCGCACCTGGCTGCTGCGCCTGCCCATCGTCAACGTCGTGGTGTTCGAGACCGACGAGGGCCTGGTGTTGATCGACAGCGGCTATGCTCCCGCCGGCCCGGTGCTGGCCGAGGTGCTGCCCACGCTGAGCCCCAAGCCGGTGCACACCATCGTGCTGACCCACTTTCACGCCGACCATGCGTTTGGCGCCTGGGCATTGATGCAGCAGAGCCCGCCCCCGCGCGTCATCGCGACCGACGCATTCATCGAGCAGATGGAGCTGGACATGCGTACCTGGGGGCTGAATGCGCGCAACAACCAGCAGAAGCTGGCCGACGTGCCGCGCTCCTGGGATCAGGCGGTGCGCCCCACCGAGACCTTCCACGGCAAGACCACGCTGCGCATCGGCGGCGAGGACTTCGTGCTGACCCACGCCCGCGGCGAGACCGAGGATCAGCTGTGGGTGGCGGTGCCGGGGCGCTCGGCCGTCGTCTCGGCCGACTACTTCCAGAGCTTTCTACCCAACGCCGGCAACGGCAAGCGCCGCCAGCGCTACCCCGAGGAATGGGCCCAGGCGCTGCGCGACATGGCGGCTCGGCAGCCCCAGCTGCTGCTGCCCGCGCATGGCGCGGCCATTACCGACACGGCAGAAATCCAGGATCGGCTGCCGGCACAGGCGCGCATGCTCGACAGCATCGCCCGGCAGGTCGTCGACGGCCTGAACCGCGGCGAGCGCAAGGATCTGGTGTTCGATGCGGTGGCGCTGCCCGCCGACCTGGCCGGGCGCGACGACGCGCGCGAGCTCTACGTGTCGGCGCGCGACATTGGCCGCATGGTGGCCAGCCAGTACACCGGCTGGTGGGACGACATCCCGTCGCACTGGCGCCCTGCTCCGCTGGCGCGCGAGGCCGGCGAGCTGGCCGCGCTTGCCGGCGGTGCCGACAGGCTGATCGAGCGCGCCGTGGCGCTGGCGTCGCAGGACGCGCCACTGGCGTCGCAGCTGGCCGACTGGGCCTGGCTGGCCGATGGCGACAACCCGGTGGTGGTCCAGGGTGCGATGTGGGTCTACGCGCAACGCGTGGCCCAGCCGCTGCCGGCGCAGGAGGCGCTGGTCTACGCCGAGCACATGGTGCGGCTGCAGCTCAAGCTGCAGGCATTGCAGGAAGGTAGATAGGGCAGCCCGGCTGCGCCTTGCAGCCGCTGTCTTTGCTGCTGCCCGCTTTTCAGCGAAGCAGATCAAGCCGATGTGGCCTGACGCCTGCGTTGCGTCCTGTGTCAGCCTGTGCGGCCAGTGCAGAAGCCGCGATTGCGTGCCGGGCGCCGTGGTCGTGCGTTACATCCGCGGTGCAAATGTTGGGCGGGGCAACAGCCGGAAAAAGTGCTGGCCCATGCGGTGCAGGCTGCGGTGCAATGCACGCATGTCCCCTGTTTTCGTGAAGGCTCCACCCATGTCCCAGGCACCACAGCGACGCTCTCTTTGTGCATTCGACGCCCGCAGCGTGATGCTGTTCGCGGCGCTGACCGTCGGCGGTGCGCTGGCGCAGTTCCCGCCCGACCCCCATGTGCAGTCGCGGTCGCAGGTGAGCGCCAGCCGCACGCAGTCCCAAGCCCATGTCGTGCCCGGCGGCGGCGTCCAGGTCGTCAATCGCCGCGCGTGAGCGGCTGCGCGGCGCGTCAGTCGGCAGCGCCCATGTTCTGCGGCCCGAAGATCGCCCGCATCGAGACGACCTTGCCTGCGGCGTCGAAGCGAAAGACGTCGATGGGCCGGATCGCCATGTCCCGCCCCTGCCAGTGCAGCCGCACGCAAAAGGCAAAGGCGGCCTCGTTGGCCACGGCGCGCACCGGGCCTTCCAGCGTGACGTCCAGCTTCATCGCCAGCGACCGGGCGTAGAACGCCCGAATCGCCGCGTGACCGCTGTGGGGCGCGCTGCCCACCGGGTCTTCGACGGTGGCGTCCTCGGCGTAGAGGGCGACGATGGCGTCCAGGTCGCCCGCGTTGAGCGCGGTGACGTAGCGCTGAACGGCCGCCTGCATGGTCTCGTAGGCCAGCATGTTCAGAACTGCGTGGGGCGCACCATGGCGTCCATGCCGCCATCGACGAACAGCTGCGTGCCATGCACGAAGCTGGCCTGCCCGCCCATCAGAAAGGCCACGGTCGCGGCAATCTCGGCAGGATCGGCGCGCCGGCCCAGCGGGGCGACGAAGTTCTTGATCGCCTCGGCGTAGCGCGGATCCTTCAGGCTGGCCTGCAGCAGCGGCGTCTCGACTGCGCCCGGCGCCACGGTGTTCAGCCGCACGCCGGCCTGGCCCCAGGCCTTGGCGCGCTGGCGCACCGCGACGGTGACCGCATTCTTGGAGCCGGCATAGGCCAGGTTGCCGCCGCGCTCGCCGGCGCCGTCGACGATGGCGCCGGCGCGCGCCTCGTCGCCCGCCGCCAGCGCTTCGGCCAGCGGGTTCTTGTCCCAGGGCAGTTGCGTGGACGCGACCGAGGAGACGACCACCGCCGCGCTCTGGCTGCCTTTTTGCAGCGACGGCAGCAGGCCGTCGAGCAGGTCGACGACGCCAAAGTAGTTGACCGACACTGCCTTGGACGGCGGGTTGACCTGCGCGCCCAGACCGGCGCACAGCACCAGGCCGTCAAGCTTGCCTTGCGTCAGCTCAAGCGCCTGGGCGACGATGGCCTGGCGGCCGGCGGTCGTCGACAAGTCGCCGCAAATGTCAGCGTTCTTCAGGTCGACGCCAATGACATGGTGGCCTTGGGCCTGGAGCGCGGCGCGGCAGGCGGCGCCAATGCCGGAGGCGCTTCCGGTGAGCAAGGTGGTGGGCATGTGTTCTCCTTGGAAGTCCATCAGGGGGTGGCCCGCCATCACACAGCGCGGTGCCCCGCTGCGCCACCTGCAAATGGACGATATGGGTTGTGCGTTGGGCTAGGGCATTCCTTTAGTCTCAATAGACGATGAATAGAAGCGGCGGCGCCGCAAGAATTCGTCACCGATTTCTCATGTTCGGTACCGGTTTCGCGGTTCGCGCATTTCAATTTTTCGTTTCAAGCACCACGCTGCAAAAAAGGGGACAGTCAATGAAGGTGAACAACAAGCTCAAACCCATCGCACTGGCGGTGGCCGCTGCCGTCTATGCGGGGGCGGGATGGGCGGGGGAAACCGTCGACCTGGGCAACGACCTCAAGCTCGACTGGAAGCTGACGGGTACCTATACCGCATCGCAGCGCATGAAGGATCCGAGCCCTAAGCTGCTGGCCGGCAGCGACGGCGATAAGAACTTCAAGAAGGGCGACATGACGGCCAACCGCCTGTCGGCCCTGTGGGAAAGCCGGCTATACAAGGGCGGCTCGGGCCTGGTGCTGTCGGCCAGTACCTTCTACGACGCGGTCTATCACCAGAAAAACGCCAACGACTACGGCTATGCGGGCAAGCCGGTGCCGTTCAATGAATTTACCGAGCAGGCGCGGCGCTACCACGGCGGCTACAGCCGCATTCTGGATGCCTATGCCTACACTAGTTTTGGTTTCGGCGAGCAGGGCAATGCCACGGTGCGCCTGGGCCGCCACGTGGTGAACTGGGGCGAGGCCACCTATATGGCCAATATCGCGGCGGCGCAGGGGCCGTTCGACGGCACCAAGGTGGGTATTGCCGGCACCGAGGTCAAGGATCAGGTGCTGCCTGAAGACCAGATTTCCGCCGCTATTGAAATTAATCCGCGTCTGACGCTGCTCGCGCAACTGCAATTTGGCTACCACCCGACGATTGTTTCTGCGCCTGGCAGCTTTATGAGCAACTCCAACGTTGTGGGGCCGGGTGCGAGCTGCACGGGGAACTATACAGGTTCGGTATGTGGCGGCTTTTCTCGGATAGACGATGATCAGCCCAGTGACTTTGGCCAGTGGGGCATCGGTTCACGCTATCGCGTGACCGACGAAACCGAGGTTGGCCTGTATTTCCTGAACTACAAGGAGCGCAACCCGTCGGTGGACATCGATTTCGGCACCGGAAAGTACCGGATCAAGTATTTCGATAACGTCAAGCTGCTGGGCAGCACGGTCAGCACCACCTTTGGCCCGGTCTCCGCCTACGGCGAGTACACCTTCCGAGACGGCACGCCGGTTATGGTCGGCGTGACGAATACGCCCACGCGTGCCAAGGTGTCGCAACTGAACATCGGCGGCTTCTACAACATTGGCCGTACAGCCATTGCCGACCAGGTGCAGCTGCTGGGTGAATTTGCCGCGACCAAGGTTCACAGCATTACCCCGGGGGTGCCTACTGGATATCCGCTGCCTCCCAGCACCAGCAACAGCTTCCGCACCGACAGCAGCCTGGCCTTCTCCGGAACACTGGTGCTGGGCTACCCCGGCATCTCCGAAGGCTGGGACTTGACCGTGCCGATTTCCTATTCGCACCAGTTGCGTGGACGCGCCCTGCAGGGCAGCGTGGGCGGTCAGGGTGAGCGGCGCTACAGCGTCGGTGCGAGCTTTGTCTATCGCGGCAATCTGGCGCTGGGCGTGACCTATCAGGGTTACCTGGGTTCGGCTTCGACCGATGCCCGTGCCAACCGCCTGTGGGCCGACCGCGACCAGCTGTCGCTGACGGCCAAGTACACGTTCTAAAACGTTAACCCCGCGAAGCGCGGCGCGCTGACCACCCGCGCAGCGCTGCATTGCTTGTACCGGCCCCTGCCTTGCAGCGGGCCGGTTTTTTCTATACCGGGCGGGGCGTCTAAGGCGCTGCGTGTCGTCTATTTGGACGATGAAGCTTTGCCCGCCGGCGTCAGAATGTGAGAGCTTGAGAGGCAATTACCCATGCCCGCCTTGCACGCCAAAACACCGCCACTCTTCGTTGCAAATACTCGCCATAGCC
>PGEI01000041.1 GCA_002894305.1 Comamonadaceae bacterium CD01 | reverse complement strand
CTGCGCTTCACCTTCGCGTACTCGATCGATATAGAAATGGAATGAGAGGATGCGCGCCGCGGGCGCCGTCAGGCGGCGTGCTGCAGCAAAAACGCCTGGATCACATCGGCTGGCTGCGCGGCGCTGAACAGATAGCCCTGCACCTCGCAGCAGCCTTGCTCGCGCAGGTAGTCCAGCTGGGCCTGGCTTTCCACGCCTTCGGCCGTCGTGCGGATGCCCAGCGCCTGCGCCATGCGGATGATGGCGCTGACCAGGGCGCGGTCGTTGCCGTCGTTGTCCAGGTCGCGCACGAAGGACTGGTCGATCTTGAGCTTGTAGATCTGGAAGCGCTTGAGTTGGTTGAGCGACGAGTAGCCGGTGCCGAAGTCGTCCACCGACATGCGTACGCCCTGGGCGTGCAACTGGCGCATCGTGGCCACCGCCTGGTGCGGGTTGTCGATGGCCACGCCCTCGGTCAACTCCAGCTCCAGCATGTCGGGCGCGATGCGGCACTCCTGCAGCAGCTGCTCGATCAGCTGGGGAAAGCGCGGCTGGCGAAATTGCAGCGCCGACAGGTTGACCGCCACGCGCAGCCAGGTCAGGCCCAGATCGTGCCAGCGGCGCAGCTGCGCCAGCGCGCTGCGGATCACCCACTCGCCGATCGACAGGATCTGGCCGCTGTTCTCGGCGATCGGAATGAACTCGGACGGCGTGATGTCGCCCAGCTGCGGATGGTGCCAGCGCAGCAGCGCCTCCACGCAGCTGACCTTGCCGTTGTCCAGTGTGATCTGTGGCTGGTAGTGCAGCGACAGCTGGCCGCGCTCCAGCGCCTTGCGCAGCGCGCTCTCCAGCTGCAGCGCGCGCGAGGCCTGGCGCTGCATCTGCGGCGTGAAGGTGCGAAAGTCGTCGCGCCCGGTGGCCTTGGCGTGGTACATCGCGGTGTCGGCGCACTGCAGCAGCGCGGCAAAGTCGCTGCCGTGCTGCGGGTACAGCGCAATGCCCATCGACAGCGCGACGTTGAGCTCGTTGCGGTCGATCGAAAACGGCTGGCGCAGCATGTGCTGCACCTTCTCGGCCACGCGCGCCGCGCCCTGCTCGCTGGCACCGGGCAGCAGCAGCACGAACTCGTCGCCGCCCAGGCGCGCGACGGTGTCGTAGCCGCGCACCGTCTGGCGCAGCCTGCGGGCAATCTCGACGAGCAGCGCGTCGCCGGTGGCGTGGCCCAGCGAGTCGTTGATGTGCTTGAAGTTGTCCAGGTCGAGGAACATCACTGCAACCGATCCGCCGCCGGCAGCGGCGCGCGCAATTGCTTCGTGGCTGCGCTCGGCCAGCAGCGTGCGGTTGGGCAACTGCGTCAGCGCGTCGTAGTGCGCCAGGTGATAGATGTGTTCCCGATCCTGCTGGCGGTTGCGGATCTGGTGCTGCAGGCTTTGCACGGTCTGGTTCAGCTCGTGCGTGCGCTCGTCGAACTGCTGCTGCAGCCGCGCGTGCAGCTGGCGCAGCTGTGCCTGGCTCTGGTGCTGCCCGGTCACGTCGACGATGATCCAGATGCTCCCCAGTGACGGGTCGCCCGCGTCCAGCGCCTTGCTGCGCACCAGGCACACCAGCGTGCGCCCGTCCTTGGCGCGCAGCTTCAGCCGGCCCTCGAAGCTGCCGCCCTGTTGCAGGACGGGGTAGCACTGGCGCCCGGCCTGCTGCCAGTGGCGGTCGCTGGGAAACCAGGCGCGCGAGCTGGCGCCCAGCAATTCGCCCTGGCCGTAGCCCAGCATGTCCTCGAAATGACGGTTGCAGCGCGTCAGCCGGTGGTTGCGCAGAAACACGATGCCGGCCAGCGCGTGCTCGAACAACAGCTGGTTCTCGCGCTCGAAGGTCGCGAGCATGGCACGCACGCGCTGCTGGTCGTCGATGTCGTCCACGGTCCAGACCGAGCCCTCGCGGCTGTCCTGGGTGTTGACCAGCCGCCCCGTCAGATGCGCCCAGAACAGCGCGCCGTCGCTGCGCCGCATCTGGTGCTCGCCGCGCCAGCTCTGGCCCTTGAGCAGCAACGGCAGGGCGTCGCGCACCAGCGCGTGGAAGACCTCGCGGTTGGGATGCAGCAGCTGGCTGCTGCGGCCAATGGCGTCGGCGCTGCTGCCGAGCTGGAAGATATCTGCCAGGCGCTGGTTGCAGCGCACGATGGAGCGCTGGCGGATGAAGACAATGCCGACGGCCGCGCTGTCGAGCAGGCTTTGCTGCTCGCGCAGTGCGCGTTGCAGGTCGTCGCTGGCGCAAGGGGAGGCAGGGAGGGGAAAGGTCGGAAGGGCTGCGGAGGTCTCTGGCATACAACGCGTGCCCGTTTTGGGGCCGCGAGAATATAACAATTTGTGTGAGTGGTTACCATGCCGTTTCTACCAATGGCGCCGTGTAATGCTCCGGATTTGGTAGCAACCGCTGGTGCGCTCAGCCTAGTACCCTGTCGGACTTGGAGCGCCGAAAGCGAAAATCGGCCCCAGCGAGGCCAGTTTTTGCCGGATTTGCAGCCCAATAGTCAAGCTATTGGGCAAAAAGACGGTGTTCTCGAAGAGCGGCGTAGCCAAAAATGGGCCGTTGCGGTCGATTTGCAGCCGGCGATTTCCAAGTCCGACAGGCTCCTAGAACCGTTTCTAGGCTCAGCCGCCCTGTGCCAGTGCCGGCCGGTGGCGCTGCCAGCGCGGCACGGCCCACAGCAGGGCGGTGAAAACGCCGGCCACGATGTACAGCGCCAGCGCACTGGCCACCCAGAACGGAGTGGGCGCGTGCCAGGCGTTCCACGGCCCCAGGCCGCGGTAGGCCAGCGCGTAGCCGCCGGCCAGGCCCGCGCCCCACAGCAGCACGCTGTAGATGGCCAGCGGCGCCAGCGTCACGTGGTAGCTGCGCAGCACGAAGATGCACAGCGTCTGCACCGCGTCGGCCACGTGGTAGAGCGCCACCCAGGCCAGCAAGGTGGCGGCCAGCTGCACCACGGCGCGGTCGCTGGTGTAGAGCGACGCGGCAGGCACGCGCAGCAGCGCCAGCAGCGCTGCCATGGCCAGCGCCAGCGCCAGGGCCAGGCGCAACCCCTGCCAGGCCACGCGCGCAGCGTGCTCGGGCTCGCCCGCGCCGCGCCAGAAGCTCACGCGGGCGCTGACCGCAATGGCCAGCGACAGCGGCACCATGTACAGCACGGCGGCCAGGTTGGCGGCAATCTGGTGCGCCGACGAGGCCAACGCACCCTGGCGTGCGATGAACAGCGCCATCAGCGTGAACGAGGTGACTTCCACCAGGATCGACAGCCCGGCGGGCAGGCCCAGGCGCAGCAGCCGGGCCAACTGCTCGACGTCCGGGCGCTCGGGCAGGCGCCACAGCTGCAGCGGCGCGTACATCGGGTGGCGCCGCAGCATCGCCAGGCCCAGTGCCAGCAGCGTGTAGTTGACCGCCAGCGTCGCCCAGGCGCAGCCGGCGGCGCCCTGGGGCGCCAGGCCCGCGCCGCCAAAGGTGAACCAGATGGACAGCGGCACCTTGACGAAGAGGGCCGCCACCTGCAGCCAGGTGACCAGCTGCGGGTAGCCCAGCGCCTGGCTCAGCGTGCTGTAGATGCGAAACAGCAGCGCTGGCGCCAGCGCCCAGGCCAGGATGGCCAGGTAGCTGCGCACCTCGCCCTGGATGGCGTCGGGCACTTCGGTCCAGCGCAGGATGAGGCCCGGCGACAGCAGCACCGCCATGCCCAGCAGCGTGGCGGCGCTGGCCAGGTACAGCGACTGGCGCACGCTGGCGCCCATGGCCGCACCGGCGCGCGCGCCGTGCTGCTCGGCCCAGATGGGCAGCAGCGCCTGCAGCACGCCCATCAGTGCCACGTAGACGCTGACGAAGACTGCCGAGCCGATGGACAGCGCGGCCAGCGTCTCCTGTGCATGGCGCGCAGCGACCATGGTGTCGGCCACGCCAAAGGCCATCACGGCCAGCTGGCCCGCCAGCACGGTCACAGCGTGGCGGGCGATGAGCAGGCTCTCGCGCATCAGCGGGTGTGGGCGTCTTGCGGGTCGAGCGCCCATGCGCGGCGCAGCACCAGCAGCAGGTCGTCGCGCGCGGTGGGCCGCGGCACGCTGGCCACCAGCTCCCACTGCGGCGCGGGCAGCGCCTGCGTCACGCGCGGGTGGGCGTCGCCGTCGGCAATCACCCACTGGCAGGTGCCGGCGTCCAGTGGCGTGGCCATGCGCATGTTGCCGTGGTAGACGAGCGCGGCGGTCTGCGCCAGGCTCAGGCCGTAGCCGATCACGCAGTCACCGGTGGCGGCCATGGCCGCGCCACCGCCTTGTGGCGGTGTGGCTGGCGTTGGCGGCGCGGCCTGCGCCATGGCCTGGCGCACGGCGGCGATCTGCGGCACGAAGCTGCGTCCGTAGTCCAGCAGCGGCAGCCACAGCGTCATCATCAGCAGCCAGGCCAGCGTGGTGCCGCCGGCGGGCAGCACCAGGCTCTTCCACAGCACGGTGCGCTGGCGCACCGCACGCCAGCGCACCAGCGCGCACCAGGCAACGGTGGCCGCCAGCGCCACCAGCAGTGGCAGCAGCGCGAAGTGGTTGACGTAGCCGGGCGCCAGCCGCGCCACGTTGGCGGCCGGCTTGGCTGGAAAGCCGGTCTGCACGGCCAGCCAGACGACCCAGATGGCAATGGCCGAGATGCTGAAGAACAGCAGCGTGAACCAGTCGATCAGCGAGGCGATGCCGCGGCGCAGCGTGGGCAGCGCAAAGGCCGCGAGCGTGGCCATGGCTGGCAGGCTCAGCAGCAGCGCCCGATCGGCCGGCCAGGTGGTCAGCGTTGCGCCGATGGCCACGCCCGCAAACCACAGCGGCAGCAGCAGGTGGCGGTGCCATTGGCGGCTGGCGATCTGCCGGCGCCAGCGCCAGACGGTCCACAGCGCCAGCGGCCAGACCGGCCACAGATACCAGGTGAACAGGCGCGCCAGGCTTTGCCAGGACTTGGCGTCCTGCCAGCCGATGATGCGCCAGCCCCATAAATCAAGCGCCTGCGCCAGCAGCGCGCAGGCTGCAACCACGGCCAGCAGCCAGCCGCTGGCCTGTGCGCGCCGGGGCAGCGTTGCGCCGGCGCTGCTGAACCAGACCAGCACGGCGCTGCCCAGGCCCAGCAGCATGGCCAGCGCCGGCGCGCCGCTGAGCACCAGGCCGGCAAGGCCCGCGGCGGCAGCGGCCATGGGCCACATCAGGCGCCAGGGCATGGCCGCCGCCGCGGCAAAAAGAAAGCTGGTGCACGCTAGTTGCACCAGGTGGCTGGTCGTCTCATGCGACGGCTGCGCCAGGCCCAGGCAGGCGACCAGCGCCAGCAGCGCCGCGTCGGCCAGCGTGCGGGCATAGTCGACGGGCCGCGCCTCGCCGCCGAAGGCAAAGGCCACGGGCTGGGCCAGGGGGCTGCGCGCCAGGTAGTAGGCGCCATACCAGGTGGCGGCCAGCGTCAGCGCCAGCAGAGCCGCAAACGGCAGGCGCGCCGCCAGCTCGATGCCCAGCAGGCTGTCGAACGCCTGCATGGACCAGGCGCCGAGCCAGTAGGGCAGCAGTCCCTCTGTGTCGGGCGGGCGGCTGGCCAGCAGCGGCGCCATCCAATCGGTGTGGCCGAGCGCAAGCTCGCGCATGATGCCGAACGCCGCCATATCGGTGCTGCGCCAGGGCGCGCGCCCGACGAAGCCCGGCACCACATAGGCCAGGCACAACAACAGCAGTGCCCAACGCGGCAGGCGCTGCACGGCGTTCTGGGCGACGATGGCGGGGCTGGGCTGATTCATTGCAGGGCAGTAAAAAGGGCAGCGCGGCGAACCGGGCTGCCCTGGTGGCGCTGGCGGGTCGTCACCGCCAGGCGTCTTGCGTCGCTCGCGGGGATCAGCGCTTGCCGAAACGGTTGCGGAACTTCTCGACGCGGCCGCCCATGTTGTCCACCGACTTTTGCGTGCCGGTGTAGAAGGGGTGCGACTCGCTGGAGGTGTCGAGCTTGTACAGCGGGTAGTCCTTGCCTTCGAAGGTGTCGGTTTCCTTGGTGTTCACGCAGGAACGGGTCACGAACTTGAAGCCGTTGGACAGGTCGACGAACAGGACTTCGCGGTATGCGGGGTGGATGCCTTCTTTCATGGGTCTCTTCCAGTGTGAGCGGGAGCCGTGCCGGCCATGTGCAACCTTTTGCACATTGAAAAACGCAGCGTACTTTCCGCAAAAGCCCGCAATTATCGCATATCCGGTGCAGGCTGCAGCAGTTGCAGCATTTCGCGGCTCCAGGCGATCTCGCCTTGCTCGTACAGAATGCCCTTCTTCAGGATCATGTGCTGGATGGCTTGAGCACGGCTCAGGGGCTGGCCGCCCGGAAAGTCCTGCGCCTCGATCTGCCGGTAGTACGCCAGCTTGTCCAGGTGCAGCGCCAGGTGGCGCCGCAGCTCTGGGGCCAGATCCACCTCGCCGAGCACCGCGTCGGCGCGCAGCTTCAGCGTGAAGGCGTCGCGCAAGTCCATCGGCGCTACGGGTTCGGCGGCCCAGCGGGCCAGTTCCTGGCGCCCGGCCGGCTGCACACGGTAGTGTTTCTTGCGCGTCTTGCCCGCGTCGGGCGGCACGAACGATGTGATCCAGCCCGCAGCCTCCATGCGCGCCAGCTCGCGGTAGATCTGCTGGTGCGTGGCGTGCCAGAAATGGCCGATGGATTTGTCGAAACGTCGCGCCAGGTCGTAGCCCGAGGTGGATTTTTCGAGCAGCGAGGTGAGCACGGCGTGGGGCAGGGACATGGCGGGCAGTCTATGACGGGTAATCCATGGCTGCAACCCGTTGCATAAAAAAGCGAACAACCGTACATTTTTATGAAACTGGTTGCATAACAACGGCTGTTGCCAAGGACGTCGCATGACCACCTACCCCCACCTGCTGGCCCCGCTCGACCTGGGCTTTACCACCTTGAAAAACCGCGTGCTCATGGGCTCCATGCACGTGGGCCTGGAGGAGGCGCCGAACGGCTTCGAGCGCATGGCCGCCTTCTATGCCGAGCGCGCGCGCGGCGGCGTGGGCCTGATCGTGACCGGCGGCATCGCCCCCAACGCCGAGGGGCGGCCCATGCCCGGCGGCGCCGCCATGACGACGCAGGCCGAGGCCGACAAGCACAAGGTGGTGACCGAGGCGGTGCACGCGGCGGGCGGCAAGATCTGTATGCAGATCCTGCACTTCGGCCGCTATGCCTACCACCCCGAACTGGTGGCGCCCAGCAGCCTGAAGGCCCCCATCAGTCCCTTTCGCCCGCAGGCCCTGAGCGGCGCGCAGGTCGAGCAGACCATCGAGGACTACGCCAATGCCGCCGCGCTGGCGCAAAGCGCGGGCTACGACGGCGTGGAGATCATGGGTTCGGAGGGCTACCTGATCAACGAATTCATCGCCGCGCAGACCAACCGGCGCGACGACGAATGGGGCGGCAGCTACGCCAACCGCATCCGCTTCCCGCTGGAAATCGTTCGCCGCACGCGCGCACGCGTGGGGGCGAACTTCATCCTCATCTTCCGCCTCTCGATGCTCGACCTGGTCGAGGGCGGCTCGACGCAGGAAGAGGTGGTGCAGCTGGCGCAGGCGCTGGAGAAAGCCGGCGTCACCATCCTCAACACCGGCATCGGCTGGCACGAGGCGCGTATTCCAACAATAGCCACCAAGGTGCCGCGCGCTGCCTTTGCCTGGGTGACCGAGCAGCTCAAGGGCAAGGTCGGCATTCCACTGGTGGCCACCAACCGTATCAACACGCCCGAGGTGGCAGAGGAGGTGCTCGCCAGCGGCCAGGCCGACATGGTGAGCATGGCGCGCCCCTTCCTGGCCGACCCTAACTTTGTGAACAAGGCCGCAGCCGGGCGCGCGCAGGACATCAACACCTGCATCGCCTGCAACCAGGCCTGTCTGGATCACACCTTCGGCGGCAAGATCACCAGCTGCCTGGTGAATCCGCGCGCCTGCCACGAGACCCTCCTCGTGCCCCTGCCGCTGGCGAAGAAAGAGCGCGTCGCGGTGATCGGCGCAGGCCCGGCCGGCCTGGCCTTTGCCACCGAGGCGGCGGCGCGCGGGCTGGACGTGACGCTGTTCGATGCCGGCGCCGAGATCGGCGGCCAGTTCAACGTCGCCAAGCAGATTCCGGGCAAGGAGGAGTTCCATGAGACGCTGCGCTACTTCGGCGAGCGCCTGCGGCAGACGGGCGTGACCGTGAGGCTGGGCCAGCGCGCGGGCGCTGACGATCTGGTGCAAGCGGGCTTTCAGCAGGTCGTTTTGGCCACCGGCATCACCCCGCGCCGGCCCGAGATCGAGGGGATCGACCACCCCAAGGTACTGGGCTATCTCGACGTACTGCAGGGCAAGAAGCCCGTGGGCAAGACCGTGGCCGTGATCGGCGCCGGCGGCATCGGCTTTGACGTCTCGGAGTACCTGCTCCACGAGGGCACCAGCCCGAGTTTGGAGAAGCAGAAGTTTTTTGCCGAATGGGGCGTAGACACTACCGGCGGCGCGCGCGGCGGCCTGCAGCCCGCCCGCGTCGGCGCGGTGCCGCGCAAGATCTGGCTGCTGCAGCGCAAGGCCAGCAAGGTGGGCGACGGCCTGGGCAAGACCACCGGCTGGATCCACCGCACGGGCCTGAAGCACCGGGGCGTGGAGATGATTCCCGGCGTGCAGTACCGCAAGGTGGACGACGCGGGCCTGCACATCAGCGTGGACGGCAAGGAGCAGATCCTGCCGGTGGATCACGTCATCGTCTGCGCCGGGCAAGACTCCAACCGCGAACTGCAGGCCGCGCTGGAAGCGCAGGGCGTGCGCGTGCACCTCATCGGCGGCGCCGACAAGGCCGCCGAGCTGGACGCCAAGCGCGCCATCAAGCAGGGCACCGAACTGGCGCTGCGCATGGACTTCAACCCGGCCCCTGCCGCGGCCGCTGCTCCCCAGGCCGCGCACCAGGCCCCGGCAGCCGTGCAGCAGAGCCTCGAGGCCTGGCACGCCATGGTGGCCGCGGGCGACCTGGGCGAACTGCCCGCCATCCTGCACAAGAAGGCCGTGTTCCGTTCGCCCATGGCGCACACGCCATACCCCAGCGCGCAGGCGGTGCAACTCATCCTGGGCACGGTGCTGCAGGTGTTCGAGGACTTCTCCTACCACCGCCAGTACGTCAGCGAGGACGGCATGAGCGCCATCCTGGAATTCAGCGCCAAGGTGAATGGCAAGGAATTGAAGGGTATCGACCAGATCCGCTTCGACGAGGAGGGCAAGATCGTGGACTTCGAGGTGATGGTGCGTCCCCTGAGCGGCCTGCAGGCGCTGGGCGAGGAAATGGGCAAGCGCCTGGCGCCCTATCTGGCGATGATGAAGAGCGCCAAGGCCTGATGTGCCCGTTGGCTGCAAACACTTGAAAACGGAGTTGTGAATGACGATGCCGACCTTTGAAACCCTGAGCGTCACCCTGCAAGACCACATTGCCACCGTGCGCCTGAACCGCCCGGACAAGGCCAACGCCATGAACGCCGCCATGTGGCAGGAAATTCGCCGGGCCTTCGACTGGGTGGACGCCACGCCCGAGGCGCGTGTGGCCGTGCTGCAGGCCGAGGGCCGGTATTTCACCGCCGGCATCGACCTGCAGATGATGATGGACCTGCCGGCCCATGTCGCCGACGACTGCGCGGGCCGCCAGCGCGAAAAGCTGCGCCGCCTGATCCTGGACCTGCAGGACACGCTCACCAGCCTGGAGCGCTGCAGAAAGCCGGTGCTGGCCGCCATCCACGGCGGCTGCATCGGCGGCGGCATCGATCTGATTACCTGTGCCGACATGCGCTACGCCAGCAGCGACGCGAGCTTCACCATCAAGGAAATCGACATCGGCATGGTGGCCGACGTGGGCACGCTGCAGCGCCTGCCCAAGCTCGTCGGCTCTGGGATGGCGCGCGAGCTGGCCTACACCGGCCGCGTCTTTGGCGCCGAAGAGGCGCAGCAGATCGGCCTGGTCAACCGCGTGTTCCCCACGCGCGAGGCGCTGTACGAGGGCGTGCAGCAGATCGCCGCCAGCATCGCCGCCAAGTCGCCGCTGTCTATTCGCGGCACCAAGGAGATGCTCAACTACGCGCGCGACCACAGCGTGGCCGACAGCCTGAACTACATCGCCACCTGGAACGCCGCCATGCTGCAAAGCGAGGATTTGAAGGCTGCGATGCAGGCCGGCATGGCCAAACAGGCCCCGCAATTCAGGGATTGACGCCTCTCGGCCCCAATGCAAAACGCCCTGCAGATGCAGGGCGCTTTTCTGTCGGCTTCAGTGTTGCGGTTCAACCGCCGCGGCGCATGGCCTCGAAGAAATCGACGTTGCTCTTGGTCTCGCGCATCTTCTTGATCATCAGCTCCATCGACTCGATCTCGTCCATGTTGTACATGAACTGGCGCAGGATGCGGGTCTTCTGCAGGATCTCGGGCGCCAGCAGCAGCTCCTCGCGGCGCGTGCCGCTCTTGTTGAGCTCGATGGCCGGGAACACGCGCTTTTCGTACAGGCGGCGGTTCAGGTGCAGTTCGCTGTTGCCCGTGCCCTTGAATTCCTCAAAGATCACCTCGTCCATGCGGCTGCCGGTGTCGACCAGCGCAGTGGCGATGATGGTGAGCGAGCCGCCTTCCTCGACCTTGCGTGCCGCGCCAAAGAAGCGCTTGGGGCGCTGCAGCGCATTGGAGTCCACACCGCCCGACAGCACCTTGCCGCTGGACGGCACGACGTTGTTGTAGGCGCGCGCCAGGCGGGTGATCGAGTCGAGCAGGATCACCACGTCCTTCTTCAGCTCGACCAGGCGCTTGGCGCGCTCGATCACCATCTCGGCCACGTGCACGTGGCGCGCGGCGGGCTCGTCAAAGGTCGAGGCGATGATCTCGCCCTTGACCGAGCGCTGCATCTCGGTCACTTCTTCCGGACGCTCGTCGACGAGCAGCACCATCATGTGCACGTCGGGGTGGTTGGCGGTGATTGCGTGGGCGATGCTCTGCATCATCACCGTCTTGCCGCTCTTGGGCGGTGCGACGATCAGCGCGCGCTGGCCGCGGCCAATGGGGGCGATGATGTCGATGATGCGGCCGGTGATGTTCTCCTCGCCCTTGATGTCGCGCTCGAGCCGCATCTGCTCCTTGGGGAACAGCGGCGTGAGGTTCTCGAACATCACCTTGTGCTTGTTCTTCTCGGGCGCGTCGCCGTTGACCTTCTCCAGCTTGTTGAGGGCAAAGTAGCGCTCGCCGTCCTTGGGAATGCGCACCTCGCCCTCGATCATGTCGCCGGTGTGCAGGTTGAAGCGGCGCACCTGGCTGGGGCTGATGTAGATGTCGTCGGTGCTGGCGGTGTAGCTGCTGTCGGGGCTGCGCAGAAAGCCGAAGCCGTCGGGCAGGATTTCCAGCACGCCGTCGGCAAACACCTGTTCGCCGGCCTTGGCGCGTTTCTTGATGATGGCGAACATCAGCTCTTGCTTGCGCATGCGGCCGCCGTTTTCGATTTCCAGGGCCTCGGCCTGCTTGAGGACCTCGGACACGTGCAGTGCCTTGAGTTCGTTAAGGTGCATGAATGACTCCAGAAGCGGAGTGGTATGTCTTGGAATGTGGGAGGGTGGCTGGGTGCCGTACGGCCCTGAAGACAGGGGGCCTGGCGAGCCGGTGATCGGGAACCGTTTGCAGAACAGGGTTTGCAGCGGCGATCAGGGGAAGATTATGACAGCAAAAACGCGTTGTGCCCGATGGGCGCCGACCGCCTGAGCGGCGGCCGGAAGGGAGAGGAGGGGAATCAGGCCAGTTGCTGGTCGATGAAGGCCGTAAGCTGGGCCTTGCTCATTGCGCCGACCTTGGTAGCTGCGAGCTCGCCGTTCTTGAACAGCATCAGCGTGGGAATGCCGCGGATGCCGAACTTGGCCGGGATGGCACGGTTGTCGTCCACGTTCATCTTGGCGACCGTGAGCTTGCCCTGATAGGTGTTGGCAACTTCGTCGAGCACGGGTGCAATCATCTTGCACGGGCCGCACCACTCGGCCCAATAGTCCACCAGCACCGGCGTGCTGGCCTTGAGCACGTCGGTTTCAAAGCTGGCGTCGGAGAGTTGCTTGATCAGGTCGCTGGCCATTGGGAATCCTTGCGTAGGGCAAAACATCGAAAAAGATGACTTTCATTGTGACAGAAACCAATGCCCTGCCATTGAGTGGGCGTGCCGGCGCATGCCATGTCGGGGTGCCCGGCGAGGGCTGCAAAGCTGGCATGATGCGCCGCCATGCACAACGCCGACCCCACCCCCGAGAGTTCCCAGATCCTGCACTGCGATGCCGCGGTCATTGGCGCTGGCCCCGCGGGCCTGATGGCCGCCGAGGTCCTGGCAGCCGAGGGCGCGGCCGTCCACGTGTTCGACGCGATGGCGTCGGCCGGACGCAAGTTCCTGCTGGCGGGCAAGGGCGGGCTGAACTTGACGCATGCCGAGCCGCCGCCGGCGTTTGCCGCGCGCTACGGCGCGCGCAGTACGCAGATTGAACCGCTGCTGCAGCAGTTTGGCGCGCAGCAATTGCGTGACTGGGCGCATGCGCTGGGTGTCGAGACTTTTGTCGGCAGCTCCGGGCGGGTGTTCCCCATTGACATGAAGGCCGCGCCGCTGCTGCGCGCCTGGCTGCAGCGCCTGCGCCAGCAGGGCGTGCAGTTCCACATGCGCCACCGCTGGCAGGGCTGGGCGCAGGGCGGCGCGCTGCGGTTTTCCACACCATCCGCCGCGCTGCAGGTGCGGGCCAGGGCGGTGGTGCTGGCGCTGGGCGGTGCCAGTTGGCCGCAACTCGGATCGGATGGTGCATGGGCGCCGTTGCTGGCAGAGTGTGGCGTGGACGTGGTACCGCTGCAGCCGGCCAACTGTGGTTTTGACACAGTCCGCCCTGATGGTGCAGCCGGCTGGACGCCGCTGTTTGCGGAGCGCTTTGCCGGACAGCCGTTCAAGTCGGTGGCGGTGCGTTTCGAGGATCACCAGGGGCGGAGCTTTGCGCGCAAGGGGGAGTTCGTCGCCACGGCCACCGGCGTCGAGGGCAGTCTGGTCTACGCGTTTGCCAACCTGTTGCGCGATGAAATCTCCGCGCGCGGGCAGGCCACGTTCTGGCTCGACCTGCTGCCGAACCACGATGCCGAGCGCGTAGCAGCCGAGGTACTGCGCCCGCGTGGCTCGCGCAGCCTGTCGAGCCATCTGAAGGGGCGGCTGGGGCTGGACGGCATCAAGGCGGCGGTGCTGTTCGAGCAGTTGGGGCGGGACGGCATGCACGACGGCGCGGCGCTGGCGCGGGCCATCAAGGCGTTGCCGGTTACCGTGGTGGCGCCCAGGCCGGTTGCCGAGGCGATCAGCACGGCTGGCGGCGTGGCCTGGGATGTGTTGGACGCACATGCCATGCTCAAGGCACTGCCGGGTGTTTTCTGCGCAGGCGAGATGCTGGACTGGGAAGCGCCTACCGGCGGCTACTTGCTGACCGCCTGCTGCGCCCAGGGGCGCGCCGCGGGGCAGGGGGCGCTGCGCTGGCTGGCGCAGCAGCAGTCAACACGCTGATGAGGCTGCGCGGAGCGCCAGCCTGCAATGAATCGGGCAAAACAAAGACCACCGGCGCTGGCGCCGGTGGTCTTTGTGAATACAGACCGAAGAGCGGCGCGCCGATCAGCAGCGGCGGGCGGGGCTGCGCTTGCGATCGCGTTCGTCTTCGGGCCAGGCGTTCAGGGTCGTGGTGGTTTGCATGGTGATCAACTCCTTGTGTGCCTGTTCAACGCGGCCCGAAGACCAAGCGTTGACACGGTACTGGCGATCAATTGCAACAGGGTTTGTGCTTAGGTGAGCATTGGTTGGGCGCTTTGCTTGCCGCGCCCCGCTTATCGATCCGTCAGTCCATCAATCCACCAGCGGCGCCTCCAGCGCCTGCAGCTGCTCGGACAGATCCAGCCAGCGCTCCTCATCGTGCTGCAGCGCGTCGCCCACGGCTTTCAGGCGTTTGCCGGCCTCGGCGATCTCGGCGGGCGCCAGCGTCAGCGCCAGGCGCTCCTGCAGCTCGGACTGCTCCTGGGTGAGCGTGTCCATGCGTTGCTCCAGCTGTGCCAGCTCCTTCTTGAGTGGGCGGGTTTTCTCCGCCATGGCCTGGCGCGCCTGGGCTGCCAGGCGCCGTGCCTCGCGCGGGTCGGCGCTGGGCGTGGCCGTTACAGCGCTGGCGGGGGGCTGCTCCTGCAGGCGCGCGGCCTCGCGCAGGCGGCGCGACTCCTCCAGCAGATAGCGCTGGTAGTCGTCCAGACTGCCGTCGAAGCTGCCGACCTGACCGCGGCCCACGAGCCAGAAGTCATCGCAGACGGCGCGCAGCAGGTGACGGTCGTGGCTGACCAGCAGCACGGTGCCGTCGAAGTCGCTCAGCGCCATGGCCAGCGCTTCGCGGGTGGGCAGATCCAGGTGGTTGGTGGGCTCGTCGAGCAGCAGCAGGTTGGGGCGCTGCCAGACGATCATGGCCAGCACGAGCCGCGCCTTTTCCCCGCCGCTCATGCTGCCCACGGTCTGCTTGACCATGTCGCCGCTGAAGTTGAAGCCGCCCAACCAGTTGCGCAAGTCCTGCTCGCGGCTGGCGGCCGGGGCGTCGGTGCCCAGGTCGCGCGCCAGGCGCGTCATGTGCTGCAGCGGGTCTTCGTCAGGGCGCAGCACGTCCAGCTCCTGCTGGGCAAAGTAGCCGATGCGCAGGCCCTTGCCTTCGGTGATGCGTCCGGCCAGCGGCGCGAGTTCGTGGGCAATCGTCTTGACCAGCGTCGACTTGCCCTGGCCGTTGGCGCCCAGAATGCCGATGCGCTGGCCGGCCATCACCGTGCGGTTGACGTCGGCGACGATGGTTGTGCTTTGGCCGGCCTCGTTGCGGTAGCCAAACGCAGCGTCGGAGAGCGCCAGCATGGGGTTGGGCAGATTGGCTGGCTCCTGGAAGGCGAAGGTGAAGTCGCTGGCCGCCAGCACCGGCGCGATTTTCTCCATGCGCTCAATCTGCTTGACGCGGCTTTGCGCCTGGCGCGCCTTGGTGGCCTTGGCCTTGAAGCGGTCTATGAAGCTTTGCAGATGGGCGATTTTTTCCTGCTGGCGCTCGAACGATGCCTGCTGCAGCACCAGTTGCTGGGCGTGCAGCTCTTCGAATTGGCTGTAGTTGCCGCCGTAGCGCGTCAGGCGCCCGTGTTCGATGTGCAGCGTGACCGCGGTGGTGGCGTCGAGGAACTCGCGGTCGTGGCTGATGATGATGAGCGTGCCGGCGTAGCGTTTGAGCCAGGCCTCCAGCCATACCAGCGCGTCCAGATCCAGGTGGTTGGTCGGCTCGTCCAGCAGCAGCAGGTCGGACGGGCACATCAGCGCGCGCGCCAGCTGCAGCCGCATGCGCCAGCCGCCCGAGAAGCTGTTGACCGGGTTGGCCAGCTGCTGCACGCCAAAGCCCAGCCCCAGGATCAGCGCCTGCGCACGCGCGCGCGCATCGTGGGCGCCGGCGTCGGCCAGGTCTGCGTGCAGCTGGGCAATGTGCATGCCGTCGCCCGAGGCCTCGGCCTGCGCCAGCGCCTGCTGCAGCTGCGCCAGGCGGCTGTCGCCGTCCAGCACGAAGTCGGTTGCCGGCTCGTCGGTCTCGGGCATGTGCTGGGCCACTTCGGCCATGCGCCAGTGCGCGGGCAGCAGGAATTCGCCGCCGTCTTCATGCAGGCGGCCGGCCAGCAGCGCGAACAGCGAGGACTTGCCGGCGCCGTTGCGCCCGACCAGGCCGACATGCTCGCCGGGGTTGATGGTGGTGCTCACGCCGTCCAGCACGACCTTGGTGCCGCGGCGCAGGGTGATGTTGCGTAGTTGAATCATGCGGGGCCGGATTATCCAGCCTGCCGCCATGCCCTTGCGGGCGCAGGCGCGCTGGCGGCGCGCCCGCAAACGAAAACGCCCGCCGGGCGGCGGGCGTTGTAAAAGTGCCAAGTCTGTCAGCCGGCGTGGAACTTGACCACCAGCGGCACGATGAGCAGGGCCACGATGTTGATGATCTTGATCAAGGGGTTCACCGCCGGGCCGGCGGTGTCCTTGTACGGGTCGCCCACGGTGTCGCCGGTCACGGCGGCCTTGTGCGCTTCGCTGCCCTTGCCGCCGTGGTGGCCGTCCTCGATGTATTTCTTGGCGTTGTCCCAGGCGCCGCCGCCGGTGCACATGGAAATCGCCACGAACAGGCCGGTGACGATGGTGCCCATCAGCATTCCGCCGAGCGCCTTGGGCCCGAGCACGATGCCGATGACGATGGGCACGACGACGGGCAGAAGGCTGGGGATGATCATCTCCTTGATCGCCGCGCCGGTCAGCATGCCGACGGCGCGCCCGTATTCGGGCTTGGCCGTGCCTTCCATGATGCCGGGGATCTCGGCGAACTGGCGGCGCACCTCGACCACCACGGCGCCCGCGGCGCGGCCCACGGCCTCCATCGCCATCGCGCCGAACAGGTAGGGAATCAGCCCGCCGATGAACAGGCCGACGATGACCATCGGATCGGAAAGATCGAAGCTGACCTTCTGGCCGAAGGCCTCCAGCTTGTGCGTGTAGTCGGCAAACAGCACGAGCGACGCCAGGCCGGCCGAGCCGATGGCGTAGCCCTTGGTCACTGCCTTGGTGGTGTTGCCCACGGCGTCCAGCGGGTCGGTGATGTCGCGCACGCTGCTGGGCAGCTCGGCCATCTCGGCGATGCCGCCGGCGTTGTCGGTGATCGGGCCGTAGGCATCGAGCGCCACCACGATGCCGGCCATGCTCAGCATCGACATCGCGGCGATCGCCACGCCGTACAGGCCGGCCAGCGTGTAGGAGACGATGATGGCGAGGCAGACAAAAATGACCGGCCAGGCTGTCGAGCGCATCGAGACACCCAGGCCAGCGATGATGTTGGTGCCGTGGCCGGTGGTCGACGCCTGGGCGATGTGCTGCACCGGCGAATACTGCGTGCCGGTGTAGAACTCGGTGATCCATACCAGCGCGGCCGTGAGCACCAGGCCGGTGGCGCAGGCGCCGAACAACCGCCCCTGCGCGCCGGCGCCGCCCAGCGCGTTGTCGGGGATCAGCCAGGCGGTGACGAACCAGAAGGCCGCCAGCGACAGCACGCCGGCGATGGCCAGGCCCTTGTAGAGCGCGGGCATGACGTTCTTCATGTCGGGCCGCGCCTTGACGAAGAAGCAGCCGATGATGGAGGCGACGATGGACACCGCCCCCAGTGCCAGCGGATAGGCGACCGCGGCCGTTGGCGCGGCACCCACCAGCAGCGCGCCCAGCACCATGGTGGCGATCAGCGTGACGGCGTAGGTCTCGAACAGGTCGGCCGCCATGCCGGCGCAGTCGCCGACGTTGTCGCCCACGTTGTCGGCGATCACCGCGGGGTTGCGCGGGTCGTCCTCGGGGATGCCTGCCTCCACCTTGCCCACCAGGTCGGCGCCCACATCGGCGCCCTTGGTGAAGATGCCGCCGCCCAGCCGCGCGAAGATGGAGATCAGCGACGAGCCGAAAGCGAAGCCGATCAGTGGGTTGAGCGTGGCCGACAGCGCGGCGCCCGCGCCCGCCTGGCCGAGCAGGAACCAGGCGAAGCCGGCCACGCCCAGCAGTCCCAGGCCGACCACCAGCATGCCGGTGATCGCCCCGCCGCGGAACGCGACGTCGAGCGCCGGCCCCATGCCTTGCGTGGCCGCCTGGGCGGTGCGCACGTTGGCGCGCACCGAGACGTTCATGCCGATGAAGCCGCAGGCGCCCGAGAGCACCGCGCCGACGACGAAGCCGGCGGCCGTCAGAGCGTCAAGGAAGATGCCGATCAGCACCGCCAGGATGATGCCGACGAGGGAGATGGTCTTGTACTGCTTGGCCAGGTAGGCAGCCGCGCCCTGCTGGATGGCGCCGGCGATCTCCTGCATGCGGGCGTTGCCCGCGTCCTTGGCCAGAATCCAGCTGCGTGCCCAGATGCCGTAGGCCACGGCGATCAGTCCACAGATGAGAGCCAGTATCAGAGGGGTGCCCAGTTCCGTCGTTGCGGTCATTCCTTCGTCTCCGTTGTGTGTGCACAGATGGGAAGCACAACGCGTTGAAAGTGCTTCCACCGCGTTGCTTCCTCGCTCCTGTGTCGCTGGAGACGATTGGCCAACGCTGTCACTGTAATACCCGCTTGCAAGCTTGCAGCAAGGGGTAAACGCCTAAAATGCCGCACCGTACTTGCCGGGCGCGCGCCTGTACGCCGCCTGGCAGCGTGCGCTCCTGCTCTTTTTTTTCTTCAATCCTCCCTCGCTCACCATGTCCCTGAACCATGTCAGCCCCGGCAGCAAGCTGCCCGAGTCCTTCAACGTCGTCGTGGAAATCCCGGCCGAATCCGATCCCATCAAGTACGAGGTGGACAAGGAGTCGGGTGCCGTGTTCGTCGACCGCTTCCTGACGGTGGCGATGTACTACCCCTGCAACTACGGCTACGTGCCCCAGACGCTGTCGGGCGACGGCGATCCGGTGGACGTGCTGGTCATCACGCCGTACCCGCTGCTGCCGGGCGCGGTCGTTCCCTGCCGTGCGCTGGGCATCCTGAAGATGGAAGACGAGGCCGGCGTGGACGGCAAGGTGCTGGCCGTTCCCACGACCAAGGTACTCAAGATGTATGAGAACTGGACCAGCGTGGAAGACGTGAACCCGATGCGCCTGAAGGCGATCAGCCATTTTTTCGAGCACTACAAGGACCTGGAGGCCGGCAAGTGGGTCAAGGTGCTGGGCTGGGAAGGCCTGGAGTCCGCGCACCAGGAAATCATGGACGGCGTGGCCAACTACAAGAACGCGCAGCAGGGCTGAAGCAGGCGGCTCTGTGGGGCGCGGCAGCGCGCCCGGGTCAGAAAACAGGCCATGCGCAATGCATGGCCTGTTTTCGTATGGGTGGCGCGAGCGGCTGTCAGGCGACGTGGCGCAGAAAGTCCTTCAGGCGCTGCGACGGCGGCTGGCTCAGCAGCTGCCCGGGGTTGCCGTCGGCGGCGATGCGCCCGCCATCCATGAACAGCAGGCGGCTGCCGACCTTGCGGGCAAACTCCATTTCGTGCGTGACGACGACCATGGTCATGCCGGTCTCGGCCACGTCCTGCATGACCTTAAGCACCTCGTGGCGCAGCTCGGGGTCGAGCGCCGACGTTGGTTCGTCGAACAGCATCAGCTTGGGCTTGATGGCCAGCGCGCGGGCGATGGCCACGCGCTGCTGCTGCCCGCCCGAGAGCTGGCCGGGGTAGTGGTTCTCGCGCTCGGCCAGGCCCACGCGCGCCAGCAGCGCACGCGCCTGCTCGCGCGCCTGTGCCCTGGACGTGCCGCGCGTGTGCAGCGGGCCGAACATCACGTTCTCCAGCGCGGTGAGCTGCGGGAACAGGTTGAACTGCTGGAACACCATGCCGGCCTCGCGGCGCAGCAGGCGTACCTGCGCGGGCTTGCTGCGCACGCTCAGCCCGTTGACGATGATGTCGCCGCCCTGGATGGTCTCCAGCGCGTTGATGCAGCGCAGCAGCGTGGATTTGCCCGAGCCCGAGGGGCCGACGACGACGACGACCTCGCCGGTGTCGATCTGCAGGCTGATGCCGTCGAGCACCGTGTTGTCGCCAAAGCGTTTGGTGACGTTCTTGAATTCGACGATGCTCATACCATGCGCGTCCTGTGTTCGATGACCTTGAGCGCCAGCGCGATGCAGCCCGTCATGACCAGGTAGATGACGGCCACCGTGCCCCAGATCTCGACCGCGCGGAAGTTGGTGGCAATGATCTCCTGGCCCTGGCGCGTCAGCTCGGACACGCCGATGACGATGAACAGCGACGAGTCCTTCAGGCTGATGATGCACTGGTTGCCCATGGTCGGAATCATGCGGCGCAGCGCCACCGGGCCGATGATGAAGGCCATGATCTTGTGAAACGGCAGGCCCATGGCCTGGCCCGCCTCGTACAGCCCCTTGGGAACGGACAGCAGGCCGGCGCGCACGATCTCGGCGATGTAGGCGCCCGAGTTGATCATCAGCGTGACGACGGCGGCGGTGAGGCCGTCGATGCGCAGGTTCACCATCAGCGGCAGCGCAAAGTAGATGAACATGACCTGCACGACGATGGGCGTGCCGCGCACCAGCAGGATGAAAACCTGCGCGGCCATCGAAAGACAGCGTGCGATCCACTGCGGGTGGCGCCACAGCAGCGCAACTGCCGCCGCAGCCAGCGCCAGTGCGGCGACCCAGTCCGGAACGGCGCCGAGCAGTGGCGTGCCGAAGTTCAGAAACGCGACCAGCGCGATCAGCGCCAGTGCAAACCATGCGCCATTGCGCCGGTTGACCGGGACTTCGATGTAGGTGACGACGATGCCGCACAGCCCGCCGATCAGCACGCCGCCGAGCAGGCCCATCGCGGTGATTTTCAGCGTCATCCAGGAGCCGGCCATCAGGTCGGGCCAGGCGGCCCAGATGGAAGACCAATCGAAATTCATGGTGCTGCTACCTTGCCAGGTGTGAAAAAACCGCCTCTTGCAACGCGATGTTCAAAGAGGCGGCGGCGAAGGTGAGGGAGGATTTAATCAGGCTTCTTGCCGAACCAGGTCTCATACAGCTTGTCGTAGCTGCCGTTGGCCTTGAGCTCTTGCAGCGCCTTGTTCACCACCGGCACCAGATCGCTGCCTTTGGAGAACGCAATGCCGTAGAAGTCGCCGCTCTTGAGCGAGGCCACCACCTTGACCTTGCCGTTGCCAGCGGTCTTGGCGTAGTACTGCACGTTGGGCGTGTCGTGCACCACGGCGTCCACGCGGCCCGTGGCCAGTTCCAGGAAGGCGTTGTCGATGTTGGGGAACAGCTTGAGCTTGGCGCTGGGCACGTTGGCCTTCATGTAGTCCACCGACGCGGTGCCGGTCTTGACCGCGACGGTCTTGCCCTCCAGATCCTTGGCGGTCTTGATCGCGCTGCCCTCGGGCACCAGGATGGCCAGGCCCGACTCGTAATAGGGCTCGGAGAAGTCGACCACCTTGGCGCGATCCTCGCGGATCGTGATGCCGGCCAGCGCCACGTCGATGCTGCGCGTCTGCAGGCCGGGGATGATGCCGTTGAAGTCCATCGGCTGCAGCTTGTACGTGAGATTGGCCTGCTTGGCGATCGCTTCCCACAGCTGGATGTCGAAACCGGTGTACTTGCCGTCCTGCTTGAATTCGAACGGAACGAAGGCGGTGTCGGTGGCGACGACCAGCGTCTTGTCCGCCGCCTGCGCCATGGGCATGGCCAGCGTGATGGCCAGGCCGAGCGCGGCGGCCTTGATGGCGTGGGTGAACTTCATGAATGTCTCCTTGGTGTAAAGCCTGTGGCCCGGATTCGCAGGGCTGTGCCCCGCGGTGGAGGGCGCGTCGGAAAGTATACGGTGGTGCCGTGAGCCCGGTGATCGTGGCCGTCGGCGCCGATCCAAGGCCGTACATCTCTTGCGGCGCAGGTGATTTGTCAAAAATAGTAACAATACTTGCGGTATGCTGGCGCCATGTTCGTCTGTCACGGCCGGCCCTCTGTTTTTTAAATTTCCCCTGTCTGTCTGCAAGGAAAAACCATGTTGTCTGCAACCGCACAGCGCCCCAGCGCCACCGCCGCAACCGGCGCCAGCTCGGAGTACCTGACCTTTCGCCTGGGCCAGGAGGAATACGGCATCGACATCCTGCGCGTGCAGGAGATCCGCTCCTATGAACAGCCCACGCGCATGGCGCATGCGCCTGATTTCGTCAAGGGCGTGATCGACCTGCGCGGCGTCATCGTGCCCATCGTCGACCTGCGCTTGAAGTTGCAGTGCGCGTCGGCCGACTACACCGACTTCACCGTCGTCATCATCCTGAACGTGGGCGGCACGGTGCTGGGCGCCGTCGTCGACGCCGTGGCCGACGTTGTCGCGCTGCCCGAGGACGCGATCAAGCCGGCGCCGCAATTCCAGGGACAGGTCGACGCCTCATTCGTGCGCGGCATCGCCACGACGGGCGAGCGCATGCTGATCGTGGTCGACATCGAATCCTTGCTGAGCAGCACGGAGATGGGCATGGTCAAGGCTGCTGCACACGCCTGACTGGGGCACGGGCGGGGCATCACGATACCGGGGCGATGGTCAGGGTACTTGCCTGAACGGGCTGTGCGCCTGCAGCAGCTGCAGGTAGCTCTCCACCTGTGGGGTTTCGCGCTCCAGGTAGTCGTGCACCGCATGCGCAAAAGCGGGATGGGCCAGCCAGTGCGCGCTGTGTGCGGCCACGGGCAGGAGCGCGCGCGCCAGCTTGTGCTCGCCCTGGGCACCGCCCTCGAAGCGGGCCACGCCCCGGGCGATGCACCAGGCGATGGGCTGGTAGTAGCAGGCCTCGAAGTGCAGGCAGTCGACACGCTCCAAAGCACCCCAGTAGCGGCCATAGGCCATGGCAGGCGCCTGGGCGTCGTCGGTGGCCACCAGGCTGCAGGCAATCGGGTGGCCCTGGCGCTCGGCCACGAACAGCACCCAGGCCTCGGGCATGTCGGCGGCCATGCGTGAGAAGAAGTCGCGCGTCAGATAGGGGCGGTTGCGGTGCTCCAGGTAGGTGCGCTCGTAGCAGGCGTAGAAGAAATCCCAGTCGGCGGGTTCGATTCCGCGGCCTTCCAAGGCGCGAAACCCGACGCCCGCCTGCGCCACCTTGCGCCGCTCCTGGCGGATCTTCTTGCGCTTGTCTTGCGACAGGCTGGCCAGGAAGTCGTCGAAGTCGTGAAACACCCGCCCGTGCTGCGGGTGGCGGTTGTGCCAATGGAATTGCACGGTCTCGCGCTGCATCCAGCCGAGCTGCCGGGCGGCCGCCAAGTCTTGCGGCGCGGCAAACAACAGGTGCAGCGACGACAGCTGGCGCTGCCCGGCCCAGTCCTGCAGCGCACGCAGCAGCGCGGTGCGGTCTGACGCATTGCGCGCCAGCAGCCGGGCGCCGGGCACTGGCGTGAAGGGCGAGGCGACGATGGCCTTGGGGTAGTAGTCCAGCCCGTGGCGGGCGTAGGCGTCGGCCCAGGCCCAATCGAACACGTATTCGCCATAGGAATGCGCCTTGAGGTGGGCGATGCAGGCGGCGGCCAGGTCGGGGCCGCGCCACAGGCTGATCACGTGGGGCTGCCAGCCGGTGGCCGGGCAGGCGCTGGCGCTGGTGTGCATGGCCGACAAGTAGGCGTGGCGCATGAAGGGGGTGGCGCAGTCCTGCGCGGCAAGCAGGTCGTCCCAAGCGGCTGCCGGGATGTCTTGCAGGGTGTCGTGGTGGCGCAGCGTCACTGCGCTGCAGGTGGCCTCGGTCATGGCGGCCATCATCGCGGCAAATGCGCGGCCGGGTGCGCTGAGCGGGTTTTGGCGAGGCAGGCGCCGCGCCGGTGCGGCCAAGGGATAATGCAAAACTTGGTTTCCACCCCGGCTTCCCCTTCCCCTATGTCTTTTTCGATTGGCGTCGCCCAGTTCAACGCGGTCGTGGGCGATCTGCAGGGCAATGCCCAAAAAATCATTGCGATGGCCGAGCAGGCCCATGCGGCCGGTGCCAGTGTGCTGCTGACGCCCGAATTGGCGCTGTGCGGCTACGCGCCGCAGGATCTGCTGCTGCGCCCGGCGTTCATTGCCGCGGCCGAGGACGCGCTGCGCGACATTTTCGAGGCCAGCCGGCGCTGGCCCGCGCTGACGCTGGTCGTCGGTCATGCGCAGGCGCTGGCCCAGGGCGGGCTGGTGAATGCAGCGTCGGTGATCCGCAACGGCGAGCTGCTGCTGCGCCAGGCCAAGCAGGTGCTGGTGCAGCAGGGCGTGCTGGACGAGGCGCGCTACTTCAGCGCCGGCACCACGCCCTGCGTGTTCGAGCAGCAGGGACTGCGCGTGGGCGTGCTGATCGGCGCCGAGGCGCGCTTGAGCGGCCCGGTGCAGCAGGTGATGGACGCCGGCGCCCAGGTGCTGCTGGTGCTGGACGCTTCGCCCTTCCACCTGGAGCAGGCGGGCGAGTGGCAACAGTGCCTGGCGGCGCTGGCGTGCAAGAGCGCCACGGCCGTCGTCAGCGCGCACGCGGTGGGCGGCCAGGACGACATGGTGTTTGCCGGCCAGTCGCTGGCACTCGATGCCCAGGGCGGCGTGGCGATGCGCGCGCCGCTGTGCCGCGAGCAGCTGGCGCGGGTGCGGCTGTCGGACGCCGGCGCGCCCGAAGCGGGCGAGGTGGCGCCGCAGCCCGGCTGGCAGGAGGTGCTGTGGCATGTGCTGGTGCTGGCCGTGCGCGACTATGTGAACAAGACGGGTTTTCCGGGCGTGTGCCTGGGCCTGTCGGGCGGCATGGATTCGGCGCTGGTGCTGGCACTTGCGGTCGACGCGCTGGGTGCCGACCGCGTACGTACGGTGATGATGCCCTCACCGTATACGGCCGACATCAGCCTGGAGGACGCACGCGAGATGGTGCGCCGCCTGGGCGTGCGCTACGACGAGATCGCCATCGAAGGGCCGTTTGCCGCCTTCAACGCGGCGCTGGCGCCGCTGTTCGCCGGCCTGCCCGAGGACACGACCGAGGAAAACCTTCAGGCGCGCGTGCGCGGCACGCTGCTGATGGCGCTGTCCAACAAGACCGGCGCCGTCGTGCTCACCACCAGCAACAAGAGCGAGTCCGCCACCGGCTACGGCACTCTGTACGGCGACATGGCCGGGGGTTTTGCGCTCATCAAGGACGTGACCAAGACGCGCGTCTACGCGCTGGCGCGCTGGCGCAATGCGCACGACCCTTACGGCACGGGCGCGGGCCCCATCCCCGAGCGCATCATCACCCGCGCGCCCAGCGCCGAGCTGCGCCCGGACCAGACCGACCAGGACAGCCTGCCGCCCTACGACGTGCTCGATGCGCTGATCGAACGCTATGTGGAGCAGGACGCGTCGATCGCGGCGCTGCTGGATGAGGGCTTTGCCGCCGCCGACGTCGAACGTGTGACGCGCCTGATCCAGGTCAACGAGTACAAGCGCCGCCAGGGGCCGCTGGGCCCGGGCGTGACGCGCCGCAGCCTGGGGCGCGACTGGCGCTACCCGGTGGTCAACCGCTTTCGCGCCTGATGGGCACGGCGCACTACTGGATTTGTTTTGTTTTTTGGAGCCAACAGCATGCACATGATCACTGCCGTCATCAAACCCTTCAAGCTCGAAGAGGTACGCGAGGCGCTGGCTGAATGCGGCGTGACCGGATTGACCGCGACCGAGGTCAAGGGGTTCGGCCGCCAGAAGGGGCACACCGAGCTGTACCGCGGCGCGGAGTACGTCGTCGACTTCCTGCCCAAGGTCAAGATCGAGGTGGTGGTGCGCAGCGAAGACGTGGATCGCTGCGTGGACGCCATCGTCGCCACGGCGCGTACAGGCAAGATCGGCGACGGCAAGATCTTCGTCACCCCGGTCGAGCGCGTGGTGCGCATCCGCACCGGCGATCTGGACGAAGCGGCGGTTTGAGGCGGCGTCAGCCGCGCGTTGCCTTCAGATCACGTCGCGTAGCGCACGCGGTGCGGCGCTGGTGCCTGCGTCCTGCACCAGGCGGGTGAGCAGCGGCTCGACCTGGCTGTCGACGTGCACCAGATCCATTTGCCATGCGCCCATGAAGTCCTGCTGCACCGCGTGTTCCAGAAAAGCCAGCAGATGGCGGTAATAGCCATCCATGTCCAGCACGCCGACCGGCTTGTCGTGGTAGCCCAGCTGGCGCCAGGTCCAGACCTCGAACAGCTCCTCCAGGGTACCGATGCCGCCGGGCAGCGCCACGAAGGCGTCGCTGCGCTCGGCCATCAGCGCCTTGCGCTCGTGCATGGTCTGCACGATGTGCAGCTCGTCGCACTGGGGGTTGGCCAGCTCCTTGTCGACCAGCGCCTGTGGGATCACGCCGACGACACGCCCGCCCGCCTTGCGCGTGGCCTCGGCCACCTCGCCCATCAGGCCGCTGCGCCCGCCGCCGTAGACCAGCTGGCCGCCGTGGCGGCCGATCCACTGGCCGACGGCGCGTGCCGTCTCGACAAACAGGGGGGAGTTGCCCGGGCGCGACCCCAGATAGACGCACAGGGAGAAAGCAGGTTCAGGCATGGATGGCATGGTGGTAGAGAGCAGACAGCCAGATGCCGCCAGTCAGCAACATGCTCAGCAGCACGGCGGCGCTGCCCATGTCCTTGGCGCGCTTGGACAGATCGTGCCACTCGGGGCCGATGCGGTCGATGGCCGCCTCGATGGCGGAATTGAGCAGTTCGACGATGAGCACCAGCACCACGCTGGCGCACAGCAGCGCCACTTGCATCCAGTCACGGCCCAGCCACAGCGCTGCGGGAAGCAGCACGACGGCCAGGCAGGCTTCGGTGCGAAAGGCCTTCTCGCCCCATGCAGCGCGCAGACCCTGTAGCGAATAACCGGTGGCATGCCACAGGCGCGCCAGGCCACGGCGCTGCTTCTGTCGCTGGTGCTCTGGAGTGGAGGAGGTGGGTGGCATGGACGGAGAAAGGACGTTCAGGCTTTTGGGCGTCCGTCGACCAGCCGCGTTCCGGCCCAGGCGTCGTGCCAGAACTGCCGCTGCGGGTGCAGGCGGCTCAGGTTGGCCCACACCACGATCCAGAGCAACAGCGCCGCCAGCGTGCTGATGGGCGGCACGCCCAGCGCATAGGTCAGCGTCAGCGGCGGCAGAAACCACAGCCAGCTGAGCAGGTAGCGCAGCGCGGCGCGCGCCTGCGTCAGCGGCCGGCCCTGCGCGTCGACGACGCGGATATGCCAGGTTTTTTGCGCCAGCGTCTGGCCGCGCGACCAGAACCAGCCAAAGTAGATGCCAACCACCACGAACAGATATGCCATGCGCAGGTGGCGCAGCATCAGCGCGTGGCGCGACTGGCTCAGTGCGTCGAACAGGTAGTCGGCGATGAAGACCAGGCCAAACAACAAGATGCCCTCATACAGCCAGCAGGCCATGCGCCGCCACAGTGCGGGGGCGGTCAGGTCGGTGTCTGGCTGGGCACTGGGCATGGAGGGCGGGGTGGTGGGCACAGGCATGCGGCTTGGGATTGAAACATGCACTGCTTCAGGGAACCAGGTGCGGCTGCGCCTCGGGCTCGGGCTCGGGCTCGGGTTCGGCCCGCGGTGCATCCGTGGGTTCGGGCGAGGTGGGTGCTTCCGAAGGGGTGTCATCGGCCAGGGCGGGCAGTGGTGCGGCGCTGGCCGAGGGGGTGGCGATGGGGGTTGTTTCTATCACAACCGCGGGGCGCGGCGGCAGGATCTCGGCGGCTGGCGGCGGAGTGGTGTCGGCAACGGTTTCTGGCTTTGGCGCGCTGCGGCGCGCGGGAATGCGCACGAATTTCTTGGACGGGATGGGTCTCACCGCCGTGGCCGCGCCGCGCGGACGGACGCTGGCCTTGGCTGCCAGGCGCTTCTTCTCTTCGTCGCTCAGCGTCTGATAGGCCTCCCATTGCGCACGCAGGTCTTCGCGCGACAGGCGATTGGTCACGGCGTAGTTCAGCCGTGCCTGGCTGCGCTGCTGGGCGCTGAGCTTGGCCCAGGCTGCCATGTGGCTTTGCATGCGCTCCTGCTCGGGCGCAGGCAGGGCCTGAAACCCCTGGGCCAGTTGCAGCCATTGGCGTTTTTGCGCCTCGCTCAGGTGCGGCCATTGGTCGGCCAGGGGCTGCAACGCCTGTTGCTGCGCCGCCTTCAGCTCACCCCAAGGCAACTCGCTGCTGGCCGGGGCGCCGTAGGGAATGGCGTGGGTCTGGTAGCGGCCCGCCATGGCCTGCGCCGGTATCGGCACGCTGGGCGCGAGCCGGGCGTAACCCACCAGCCAGATGCCGGCGACAGACAGCGCGATCAGCAGCGCCAGCGCTATGGCAGCGGTCAGGGTGGTGCGGGGACTGGGTGCGCGGCTTGGGGCCGGTGTGTCATGCATGCGTGGCGGGTGCGCTTACTGGCTCAGGCGGGTGGTTTCGAGGTATTGGAGAAAACCCGGATCGGCATAGGCCGCGGGGGGAAGTTCGTCGGTCAGCAGCGCAGTGTCGACCTCGGCAAATTCCAGGGCGGTTTTCTGCTTCTGGTCGATGCCGATGGCGATCAGCCCCATGACCAGCGCCACCAGCGGAATGGCCGACACCAGCGCGCGCCACCAAGTGCCGCCTTCGCTGCCCCAGCCCAGCTGGGCCACGGGCGCGTGCGACAGCTGCGCGGTTGCGCCTTGCAGGTTTTGTACCGGTTGCACCTGCGGACGCTTTCGCTGCGCCACCGCCTGCATGCGGGCCACGCGCAGGCGCTCGCTGATGTCGTGGGGCAGGTCGTCGCTGGCATGCGTCAGGCGGGCGGCCAGGCGGCGCGCATAGGCGTCCATGGCCTGGGTAGCCTGTGCATCGGGTTGCAGCACGGGGCTCATAGCGTGATTCCTTTGGATTTCAGTGCCTTGCTCAAGGTCTGGATGGCGCGAAAGCAGTGGGTTTTGACGCTGCCTTCGGAGCAGCCCATGGCCGCGGCGGTCTGCGCCACGTCCATCTCCTCCCAATAACGCATCAAAAACGCCTCGCGTTGACGGGCGGGCAGCGCCTGGATTTCCTGCTCGATGCACAGCAGCGTCTGGGCGCGGCCCAGCTGGGTTTCGCCGCTTTCCTCGGCCTGCATGCCCTGCGGGTCGGCCCAGGCCTGCAGAAAGTCGTAATCCTCGCCGTCGCCAACCGCGCTCTCCAGGTCGCTCATCGTGGAAAACAGGGCATTGCGGGTCTTCTGGCGTCGAAACCAGTCCAGCGTGCAGTTGGACAGGATGCGCTGGAACAGCGGCGCCAGTTCCTGCACCGGCTTGTCGCCGTAGTGCTGCGCCAGCTTGAGCATGCTGTCCTGCACGATGTCCAGGGCCGCCTCTTCGTCACGCACGTGATAGACCGCGCGCTTGAAGGCACGCTTTTCCACGCTTTTCAGAAAGTCGGAAAGCTCGTGTTCAGTGGCCAAGGATTGATACCGTGTACGGACGCATGCAAAAGCCACCGGAAGAAGATCGGGTGGCGTGGGGCGATTATCGCATTGCGCTTTGGGGCGGCGTGCATCGCGGCAAAGAGTGGCGTGCGGCCGGTCTGTGGACTGCATGCCCATGCGATGCGCGTCGCATGGAAATCACAGGCGTTACCTGGTGCCCGGGGTCGGACTCGAACCGACACGCCTTGCGGCGGGGGATTTTGAGATTGAATCCCGAGACTAGCATGAGACTACGCTGGAACCCGCAGAGCCTTGCTGCGCTTGGTTTTCCAAGAGGCTAGTCCCGTTTAGCCTTACGCCTAGACCAGACCGATTGCGGCAGACATTCCGATGCCGTGGCTCCTGGCTGGTTCCTGCGTTTGATCCTGAACTAGGAGGTGTCATGGCTAAGATCAAACTCACCAAATCCACTGTCGAGGCTGCCGAAATCACCGGCAAGGACTATGAACTACGGGACACATCTGTCCCCGGCTTCCTTTGTAAAGTCACGGCTCACGGTCGCAAGGTGTTCATGCTCCAGTACCGCACGAATTGGGGCGAGCGCCGCAAGCCGAAGATCGGCCAGTTCGGCGAGTTGACCATCGAGCAGGCACGGTCGATCGCCCAGGACTGGCTGGCCGACGTGCGCAAGGGCAACGACC
>PGEI01000040.1 GCA_002894305.1 Comamonadaceae bacterium CD01 | reverse complement strand
TCTGCGCTTCACCTTCGCGTACTCGATCGATATAGAAATGGAATTACAGGCGCACCGCGTCGCCCTGCGGCAGCTTGAAGCCGCCGACCACCGCGGCAAGCTCGTGCGCCTGCTGCTGCAGCGACTGCGCCGCCGCCGTGGCCTGCTCGACCAGCGCGGCGTTCTGCTGCGTCGTCTGGTCCATCTGAGAGACTGCCGTGCCCACCTCGGCAATGCCGGTGCTCTGCTCCTGGCTGGCGCTGCTGATTTCGTTGACGACGGCGCTGACATTGCGAATGCCCTGCTCGACCTGCTCCATCATCGCGCCGGCCTGCTGCACCAGGCGGCTGCCGGCGCTGACCTGCGCGACCGAGTCGTCGATCAGCGCCTTGATCTCCTTGGCCGCGCTGGCGCTGCGCTGCGCCAGCGTGCGCACCTCGCTGGCGACGACCGCGAAGCCCCGGCCCTGCTCGCCGGCGCGCGCGGCCTCCACCGCCGCGTTCAGCGCGAGGATGTTGGTCTGGAACGCGATCGAGTCGATCACCTGGATGATGTCGACGATCTTGCGCGACGCCGACTCGATGCCGCCCATGGTCTGCACCACCTGCTGCACCACGGCCGCCTCCTCGCCCGAGACGCGCGAGGCGCTGTGCGCCAGCTCGTTGGCCTGGCGTGCATTGGCCGCGTTCTGCTGCACCGTGGCGGTGAGCTGCTCCATCGCCGCTGCGGTCTCTTCCAGCGAGCTTGCCTGCTGCTCGGTGCGCACCGACAGGTCGTGGTTGCCGGTGGCGATCTCGCTGGTGGCCACGCGCACCGACTCGGACGCCTCGCGGATGCGCAGCAGCACGCCGGCGATCTTGTCGGCAAACAGGTTGAACGCCTGGCTGATCTGCGAGAGCTCGTCGCGGCCGCTGGCGTCCATGCGCCGCGTCAGGTCGCCCTCGCCGCTGGCGATGTCGGACAGCGCGTCGCGCACCAGCGTGAGGCGGCGCAGCTGCTGGCGCACCACCGCGGCCATGACCAGCGCGGCCAGCACGACGATGGCCAGCGTGCCCGCGGCCGCAGCCTGGCCCAGGCGGGTGAGGGCGGCCAGCGCGTCGGCCTGGTCGGCGGCCACGGCCAGAACCCAGGGCGTGCCCTGCACCGGGGCCGCATACAGCAGCTGCGGCCGGCCGTCGATGTTGACGAGGGCGTGCGTGTTCTGGCCTCCGAGCCGCTGCAGCAGCTCGGGGCTGAGTGCCTTGTCCAGCTCACTGACCGGCTTGAGCGTGAGCGCCTCGTCGGCGTGCGCCAGGATGTTGCCGCTCGCGCCGTCGAGCAGGAAGGCAAAGCTCTTGTCCGTCGCCTGGATACCGGTGACTTTCTTCACGACGGTGGACAGCTCGACGTCCGATGCGACGACGGCCACGGTCTTGCCGCCCTCGATGACCGGCTCGATCAGGCTGACCACCAGGCGACCGGTGGCCGAGTCGGCATAGACCGGCGTGATGCCCGGCTTGCCCTCGGCCGCTGCCTGCTTGTACCAGCCGCGCTGGGTGCCGTCGTAGCCCTCGGGGCGCGGCTTGGTGAAGCCGTGGCTCTTGTCGGCGCGCACGAAGTAGGCCAGATCCAGCCCCGCCAGCTCGGCCGCCTGCAGCAACGGCAGCGGATCGTCCTGGCCCAGCGCGACGCGAACCGAGTGCGTGATCTGTTGTTTGTCCTGCACCCACTGCGTCAGCTCGTCGGCGTATTGGTGGGTCAGGCTGCCGATGCGTACGTCGAGCTCGTGCTGCATGTCCGAGCGCACCATGGTGTAGACGAGCAGCGACAGCGCGACCAGCGCCAGCGCGGCAATGGCAACGCTGACGCCGATGAGGCGGGCGCGAAGGGTGTGGAACATCACCTGGTCTCCGATCGATTGTGTGCTAATGTGGCAAATGTTTCACAATGTTATACAACAACGCCCCGGGTGTTCCGGAGAACAACGGGGTTTGCGGTGGGTATTTGCACGTGCCGTGTTGCGCGGACGGCACGCGCGGTGCGGCCGGTTTGGGTGCACGGGCCGCGGCGGCTCGCGTATGCTTGGCGCGCCTATGAATGCATTGACACTTTTCTTGCCCTGCGCCGGTGGCGTCGAGGGCTTTCTGGCCGACGAGGCGCACGCCATCACCGGCCTGTCCGGCCACGACCTGATGGTTGGGCGCGGCGGCGTGCTCTTGAACGCCAGCTGGCGCCAGGCGCTGCAGCTCAATCTGCACAGCCGCCTGGCGCAGCGCGTGCTGGTGCAGCTCGCCGAGCAGCCCTACCGCCACGAGGACGACATCTACGCGCTGGCCGCGGCCGTTGCCTGGGAGATCTGGTTCACGCCGCGCCAGAGCTTCAAGATCGATGTCACGGCGCAGCACAGCCCGCTCCAAAGCCTCAACTTCGCGGCGCTGCGCGTCAAGGACGCGGTGGCCGACCGCTTCCGCGCCAAGGCCGGCGTGCGCCCCGACGTCGAGACCCGCTGGCCCGATGTGCGCATTCACCTGCATCTGACCGCGTCCACCGCCACGCTGTCCATCGACACCTCGGGCGAGCCGCTGTTCAAGCGCGGCTGGCGCGAGGACAAGGGCGACGCGCCGCTCAAGGAGACGCTGGCCGCGGCGATGATTGCCGCCTGCGGCTGGGATCCGCACGGGGGCGCCCCCCTGCCGCTGTACGACCCCTGCTGCGGCAGCGGCACGCTGGCCATCGAGGCCGCGCAGATCGCCTGCCGCATTGCGCCGGGCAGCCTGCGGCGCTTCGGTTTCGAGAAGCTGCTGCCGTTCCAGCCCCATGTCTGGAGCGCGCTGAAGGACGAGGCCGAGCAGGGCGTCTGCGCGCCGGCGGCGCCAGTGTTCGGCAGCGACATTGCCCACCGCATGGTCGACTTTGCCCAGCGCAACGCCGAGCGCGCAGGCGTCGCCCACGCGCTGCAGCTGCGCGGCGGCGACGCGCTGCAGCGCATGCCGCCGAGCCCGCAGCCGGGCGTGCTGCTGCTCAACCCGCCGTATGGCGAGCGCATTGCCGCCGCCGGCAGCAGCGGGCGCAGCGCGCGCGAGCGCATGGACGCGGTGCAGCGCACCGGCCGCGAGAGCGCGCAGACCGAGGACGGCGGCGACTTCTTCGTGCAGCTGGCCGCGCACTGGAAGCGCCACTACAGCGGCTGGCAGGCCTGGATGCTCACGCCCGACCAGCAGCTGCCGGGCAAGATGCGGCTGAAGGCCTCGCGGCGCGTGCCGCTGTTCAACGGCCCCATCGAATGCCGGCTGCTGCGCTTCGACCTGGTTGCCGGGTCGATGCGCACGCGCACGCCGGCATCGGCCGACGCGCCCCAGGCGCCGGGCATCCCCGACGGCGATGCGCGCTGAGCTGCAGTGGCCGGCGCAGGCCGCGCCGCGCCCAGTCGTTATCGACACCAACATCGCGCTCGACCTGCTGGTGTTTGCCGACCCGGCCTGCGCCGCGCTGCTCCAGCTGCTGGCCGGTGAAAGACTGCACTGGATTGCCACCCAGGCCATGCACGATGAGCTGGCCAGCGTGCTGCGCTACCCCCAGCTGCAGCCCTGGCTGCGGCGCCACGCGCTGATGGATGCCCAGGTGCTGCAGGCCTGGCGCGCACGGGTAGAGCTGCTGCCCGACGCGCCGCCCGCGCCCATGCGCTGCAAGGACGGCGACGACCAGAAGTTCATCGACCTGGCCGTCGCCCACCAGGCGGCGCTGCTGTCCAAGGACAAGGCGGTGCTGCGCTTGAGAAACCGGCTGCGCACCGCGGGCGTCGCGACGGGAAGCCAGCTGGTGCTGCTCCAGGCTACGTAGCTGGCCCCAGCAGCAGGTCGTGCGCCGCGCGCAGGCGCTGCGTGTCGCGACCCCAGCGGCGGTCGGCCGGCAGGTGGCGCAGCCAGCGCAGGCGCGTCAGCGTCTGCGCCAGCGCCGCGTCAAAATCCGGCCCGCGCAGCGGCTGTACCAGCCACTGGCGCCACAGCGCGCGCGCGCCGGCAAATGCCTGCGCCTCGTGCAGATACAGCGCGGTGGAATGCACATAGGCCAGCGCGTCGCGCAACTGGCACAGCGCCAGCGGCAGCGCGGCGGCCGGGTCGTCCTCGAAGTCGATGCAGGCCAGCACCCCGTCGGGGCAGCACACCATGTTGCGGGCAAACGCCTGGCTCAGGCACTGGCCACGGCCATGCACCGCATCCAGCAGCTGCAGGCCGCGCTGCCACTGTGCGAGAACTGCTTGCGCGCCCTCGCCGATGGCCTGCTCGATCACGTCGGCCAGCGTCGGCGCACCCTGGCCATCGGGCGCCAGGTGACGCATTGCAAACCCCTGCTCGCACGCCGCCAGTACTGTGGGCACGCGCAGGCCCGCGTCGTGCAACTGACGCAGGCGCCGCACCTCGATGGCAATCGCGGCGGTGCCGCCCAGGTTGGGCACCGGGCGCAGCACCGGCAGGCGCAGCACGCGGGCCAGCGCCCCCAGCGCGCGGTAGGGCGCCATGCCGTGGCGCGGCCCGGCGCGCTTGATCCACAGCTGTTCGCCCGCCAGGTGATAGGGCGCGATATTGGCCTGCTGCAGCGGCAGCTGCTGCGCCAGAAACAGGGCGTAGTCGGGCACCGTGGTGGGGTGGTCGTGCATGGAGGCCGAGTATCACCCAGGCGCTACACTGGATCGCCATAAAACATGTGCCCTGCCGGCGCTGCGCTGGCGCCGGCCTTTCCCTCTTTTTTCAGGATTTCCTCCCATGACGGACTCCTCCACCGCCCCGGCCCTGGGCGACGCCGAGCTCGACGAGCTCGAAAACATCCTCAACGATTTGCACGAGCGCGACGAAGACACGCCGCAGTGGGAATTCTGCGACGGCTTCCTGACCGCGCTGGCCTGCACGCGCCGTCCGGTAGCCACGCATGAGTGGCTGACGCTGCTGGTGGGAGACGGCGCGCCGTTGGTGCCCGCCGACGACGCCGATCTGCCGCTGGTCGCGCCGTTCGCCGACCTGGCGCAGCAGCGGCGCTTCGTGCAGCTGTGCATGCAGCGCATGGCGCAGGTGCGCGAGCAACTCGACGGCCCGGCCGAGCACCTGGACGACGAGCAGGCCTTTCACCCCGAGGTGATCGACATGCGCACGCTGGCCGCGCGCCTGCCCGAGGCCGAGCGCAAGGACATCGAGGGCGAGCCGATCCCGTCGCTGGGCCAGCTGTGGGCGCTGGGTTTCATCTGCGCGGTAGAGGACTTCGAGGACGACTGGCAACCACCGCGCGACCGCGAGCAGGCCGGCTGGCTGGACGACGCGCTGGGCCTGGTCGAGGCACTGGTCGACGACGACGAGGGCGAGCCGGTGGCCAACCTCTACGACGAGGAGCCGCCGCACGGCATCAGCGCCCAGAGGCTGGATGCGTTTGGCGAGGCGATCTGGGCGGTGTATGACCTGCGCGAGCTGTGGCGCAGCCTGGGCCCGCGCGTCGACCCGATCTACAAAGATGCCAAGCCCGGGCGCAACGACCCCTGCCCGTGCGGCAGCGGCAAGAAATACAAGAAGTGCTGCGGGGCGTGATCTGGTGATCTGAACCGGGTGTGGCCTACAGCAGCGCCACCAGCCGCTCCAGCGCGCAGTGCAGCGTGGCCTGGCGCACCGCGGCGCGGTCGCCGGCGAAGTGCTGCAGCAGGCTGTGCGTGCGCCCGTCCACATGCCAGGCCAGCCAGACGGTGCCGACGGGTTTGCCGGGCGTGCCGCCGCTGGGCCCGGCAATGCCGGTGACTGCCACGGCCGCCTGCGCTGCGCTGTGCCGCAGCGCGCCTTCGGCCATTGCGCGGGCGACGGGCTCGCTCACCGCGCCATGCGTGTCGATAAGCGCGGCGGGAACGTCCAGCAGCTCGGACTTGGCGGCGTTGGAGTAGGTGACGAAGCCGCGCTCGAACCACTGGCTGGAGCCGGCCAGCTCGGTGCAGGCGGCGGCAATCATTCCGCCGGTGCAGCTCTCGGCGGTGGCCAGCATCTGGCCGCGTGCCAGCAGGCGGCTTGCCAGATTCTCCAGCAGTGGTTGAAGCTGCGCTCCGTCCGGGTGGTTCGTGGCCTGGCTCATGTGTTCACCCTCCAAAAAACCGCCACAGCGCAAACACCAGCAGCGTGCACCCGGCGGCGACCAGGTCGTCGAGCATGATGCCCAGGCCGCCCTTCCAGCCAAAGCCCTTGAACAGCCCGTCGGCCCAGGCCACCGGCCCGGGCTTGGCGGCGTCGAAGTAGCGAAACAGCGCGAACGCGACGAGCTGGGCCAGCCAGCCTGCGGGGGCGATCAGCCACAGGATGAGCCAGATCGCGGCGATCTCGTCCCAGACGATGTGACCCGGGTCGGCCACGCCCATGTCGCGCGCGGTGACTGTGCAGGCCCACCAGCCCAGCGGCAGCGACAGCGCGACGACCAGGCCCAGCTGCGCCGGCGTGAACCACAGTTGCAGCATGACAAAGGCCAGCCACCCCCACAGCGTGCCAAATGTGCCAGGTGCTACGCGTGGCAGACCGCTGCCAAAGCCCAGCGCAATGCAGTGCGCCGGGTGGGCCAGCATGAAGCGGCGCAGGTCGCGGGGTGTGAAGACGGTGGCGGGCATGGCGGCGGGCTTCTGAAATCAGCGCTGCTCCTGCAGCATCAGGTCGCGCGCGTAGCGCAGCTGGTGGCGGGCGCTGAATTGCGCGCTGGCGCCGGCGGCCAGCTCCTGCGTCCAGGCGATGGTGCCGGCGCGCTCGTTCCAGGCGGTGTCGGCGGGCGCGGGCTCGTACTGCGACTGCACGCGAATCTTGGCGTTGCGCGAGACGGGCGCCGCGTCCAGCACCTGCAGCTGCACCGCGCGCGCGTGGTGGTTGTCCACGCGCCAGTTGCGCTCGATGGTGCGCTCCACGCCTGAGTCGGTCAGGCCGGTGGCGGCGCTGAAGCTGCGCTCGGGCGCGGTGCTGACCTGCACGCGCTCGTCGCGGCCGAACGACAGGCCCTGGCGCCACAGCGCGGCATTGCCGGGGTCGAGCCGCCCCTGGCCGGCGTAGGCGCCGTCGCGGTACAGCGCCACCGGGCCGGCCGGCCACACACCCTCAAGCTGCGGCAGTTGCGCGACCAGGTAGGCGCTGGCGTCCAGCATCGGCGTGGTGCGCACCAGCAGCTGGGCCTGCAGCGGCTCGCTGGCCAGCGTCAGCGTCAGGCGCTCGCCGCCGGCAGGCACGCTCACGCGCTGGCTGATACGAAACGTCGTTGCCAGCGCCCCCATGTCCTGCTGCACGCCGGGCGGGGCGTCGTCGGCAGCGGTCTCGCGCATCGCCATGGCCATCGGCGCCGGCGCGGCGGCGACCATTGCGCGCTTGGCGACAGCCTCGGGCGGCGGCTCGGGCCGCTCGTCCAGCGTCCAGGGGCGCGGCAGCGGCCCTTGCGTTGCGCGCAGCGGCTGGCCGGTCGACAGCGTCAGCTGCACGTCCTGCCAGTCTTCGCCGGTGTTTTGCGCGACCAGCGCCAGGCGTTGCAACTGCAGCCGGCCGCTGTCGCTGTCCAGCAGCGCGCGGTAGCTGGGCGACCAACTGGGCCCGCGCACCTGGTAGGACAGGCGCAGCTGCGTGGCCTGCGGCGCGGCCAGCGTCACTGTGACGGTGCTCACCCGGTCGCCGCCAGGCGCGCCCGGCTGCTCCAGCGCCTTGCGCTGCAGTTGCAGTGCTTGCTGGCGCTGCTGCGCGCGGTGCAGCTGCACCAGCTGGTCGAGCGCGGTGCGCTGCAGCGTGGTGCTGGTGGCTGCAATCGGCGCGGCCGTCGCACCGGTCTTGGGCGCGGCGCCGGCCGGTGCAGGGGCGGGCGCAATGCCGCCATTGGCCACGGTGTGCAGATAGGTCTGCGCCAGCTGCAGCGCGTCGATTTCGGCGCCGACGGCGGCCAGCTGCTCGTCCAGTGCGTCCAGCCGCGCCTGCTGGGCGCTGGCGCAGCCGCTGGCCAGCGCACGCTCGCTCTCGCGCACGCGGATGTCGCCGACCACGGTTGCCGCGGTGTCGGCCGCGACCTGCAGGCTGCGCGCGTCCAGCCCGGCGGGCAGGCAGTCGAACACGGCCTGCGTGCTGCCGGCGGCCAGGCTTTGCACGCGCTCGACGGTGGCGCTGCCCGGGTAGAGCGTCACGGCGCTGATGCGCGCGCCCTGGGCGGCGCAGGCGCCGGCGGCAGAGGCCAGCAGCGCGCCGGCAAGCCAGGGAGCGCGGGTGTAGGCAGGGGAGAGGCGGAGCGCAAATTTCATGGCATGTAGTGTGCACCAGCAGATGGGGCGCGGCCGTCTGCCCGTCGCGGCGCGCTCACTTCATCGCCGCCTGCAGCCACTGGGCAAAGGCGGCGCATTCCCAGCGCTCCATTGCGCCGCCGTGCCAGCACAGGTAGTGGGCGTAGGGGCTGGGCACGGCCAGGTCGAACAGGCGCACCAGCGTGCCCTGGTCCAGCCAGGGCGCGGCCAGCTTCAGGCGCACCGGCGCCACACCCATGCCGGCCGCGGCGGCGTCGCACATCAGGCCGACGTCGTTGAACTGCGAGCCTTCGCTGGGCTCGGCCCAGTCCAGGCCGGCGGCGGCAAACCAGGTGCGCCAGGGCTCCAGCGGGCTGCGCAAGAGCGTCAGGCCTTCCAGGCTGTCGGGGCGCTCGAACGGGCCGTGCTCGCGCACGAAGGCGGGCGAGGCCAGCGGCGTCAGCGTGTCGCGCGCAAGCTCTACGTGTTCCATGTCGGCGTAGTGGCCCGGGCCGTAGCGCACGACCAGGTCGGCGTCCTCGGCGACGACGTCCAGCAGCGGGATGGAGACATGCAGCGCCAGGTCGATCTCGGGGTAGGCCTCGGTGAACTGGCGCAGCCGCGGGATCAGGATGGCGCGCGCAAACGTCGGCGTGACCGCGATCTTCAGGCGCTTGCGCCCGGGCGCTGCTCCGGCGCCGGGCAGGCGCAGCAGCGCCGACAGCCCTTCGCGCACCTGCGCCAGGTAGTTGCTGCCCTCGGTGGTCAGCGAAAAGTCGCTGCGCCCGAACAGCCGCGTGCCCAGCATCTGCTCGAGCTGCTTGACGCGGTGGCTGACGGCGCTGGGCGTCACGCACAGCTCGTCGGCCGTCTGCGTGACGCTGCGCAGCCGTGCCAGCGCCTCGAAGGTGATCAGGCACTGGATCGGGGGGATGCGCCGCAGGCCGGCGCCGTCGAGCAGGGCCATGGTGCGCACTCGCCTCTTATCGAAAGACGACGGTCTTGTGGCCGTTGAGCAGCACGCGGTGCTCGCTGTGCCACTTGACGGCGCGCGCCAGCACCTGGCTCTCGGTGTCTCTGCCGCGCGCGGCCAGGTCGTCGACGGTGTCGGTGTGGTCGGCGCGCGCCACGTCCTGCTCGATGATCGGGCCCTCGTCGAGCTGGGCGGTCACGTAGTGGGCGGTGGCGCCGATCAGTTTCACGCCGCGGTCGTGCGCCTGGTAATAGGGCTTGGCGCCCTTGAAGCTGGGCAGAAAGCTGTGGTGGATGTTGATTGCCCGCCCGGCCAGCTGGGTGCACAGGTTGTCCGACAGCACCTGCATGTAGCGTGCCAGCACGATCAGCTCGGCGCCCTCGGACTCGATGACCTCCAGCTGGCGCGCCTCGGCCTGCGCCTTGGTCGCGGCCGTGACCGGGATGTGGTGAAACGGGATGTCGTAGCTGGCCGCCAGCTGGTAGAAGTCGCGGTGGTTGCTGATGATGGCGCGCACGTCGATGGGCAGCAGCCCGCTTTTTACGCGAAACAGCAGGTCGTTGAGGCAGTGGCCCTGGCGGCTGACCAGGATGACGGTCTTCATGGCCTCGGCGCGCGCGTGCAGGCTCCAGCGCATCGCAAACGGCTCGGCAAACTGGGCCAGGTCGGCGCGCAGGCTGGTCGCGTCGTGGGCGCCGCAGGCAAACTGCACGCGCATGAAGAACAGGCCGGTGACCGGGTCGTTGTATTGGGCGGCTTCCTCGATGTTGCCGCCGTGTTCGAGCAGAAAGCCCGAGACGCCGTGCACCAGGCCCAGGCGGTCCGGGCACGAGAGGGTCAAAATGTACGAAGGGTTCATGGTGGGGCCGATTGTCGCAGCTTGGGCCGACCCTGAAGATCACCCGAGATGTGCGCGCAAACACTACCGGTAGTCTAAAATCCGTCCTGGAAACTACGAATGTAGCGACAATCCAACGCGGCTCTTGCAAATTGCGACAAGAGCGCGAGACCCGCATGGCTGCGGCTTGCGCTGCTACAGCAGCGCAAGCACGGCGCCGTCGGGCGACGTTTTTTGAAATTCTGGATGCGCACGAAGCGCGCCGGCCGTGTACAAAGACGGCTGCCGAGCCCCGTGCACATCCCCCATCACATTCTCTTTGGAGCCCCGTGCCATGCACCGTGAAACCACCGATCTCGCCCCCAACCTGGCCGCTCAGCCGATCAGCCTGGACGTGGTGCAGGAGAAATACCTCAAGCCTGGCGAGACCAACGTGGAACAACTGTACGAACGCGTGGCGCGGGCGCTGGCCTCGGTCGAGCGCGAGGACATCCGCGAAGCCATGCAGGCGCGCTTTCTGGCCAACCTGCGCGCGGGCGCGATTGGCGCCGGGCGCATCATGAGCGCCGCCGGCACCGACATCCAGGCCACGCTGATCAACTGCTTCGTGCAGCCCGTGGGCGACTGCATCCAGGGCGTGGACGACGCCGGCTACCCCGGCATCTACGAGGCGCTGCGCGAAGCCGCCGAGACCATGCGCCGCGGCGGCGGCGTGGGCTACGACTTCTCGCGCATCCGCCCGCGCGGCGCGCGCGTCAAGGGCACGGCGTCGATGGCCTCGGGCCCGTGCAGCTACATCAACGTGTTCGACCAGTCGTGCTCCACCGTGGAGAGCGCCGGCGCGCGCCGCGGCGCGCAAATGGGCGTGCTGCGCATCGACCACCCGGACGTGCTGGACTTCATCACCGCCAAGCGCACGCCCGGGCGCTGGAACAACTTCAACGTCTCGGTCGGCGTGCCCGACGCCTTCATGGACGCTGTCGAGAAAGATGGCGACTGGGAGCTGGTGCACGGCGCAGAGCCCGGCGCCGAGCTGCTCAAGGGCGGCGCCCGCCAGCGCGCCGACGGCCAGTGGATCTACCGCACGCTGCGCGCGCGCGAGCTGTGGGACACCATCATGAAGTCGGCCTACGACTTCGCCGAGCCCGGCATCCTGTTCCTCGACCAGATCAACGACGACAACAACCTGCGCTACATCGAGACCATCCAGGCGACCAACCCCTGCGGCGAGCAGCCGCTGCCGCCCTACGGCTGCTGCGACCTGGGCCCGGTCATCCTGACGCGCTTCGTGCGCAACCCCTTCGGCTTTGCCGGCCCGGCGGCCTTCGACTTCGAGGCCTTCGAGCAGGTGGTGGCCACCCAGGTGCGCGCGTTGGACAACGTGCTGGACGTCACCTTCTGGCCGCTGGAGCAGCAGCGCGCCGAGTCGGCCGCCAAGCGCCGCATTGGCGTGGGCTTTACCGGCATGGGCAACACGCTGGCCATGCTGGGCCTGCGCTACGACCGCCAGCAGGGGCGCGACATGGCGGTCAAGATCGCCGACGCGATGCGCTGCGCCGCCTACCGCGCGTCGATCGAGCTGGCCAAGGAAAAGGGCGCTTTCCCCAAGTTCGACGCCGCCGGCTACCTGGCCGAAGGCACGTTCGCCAGCCGCCTGCCCGAGGACATCAAGAAGCAGATCAGGAAGCACGGCATCCGCAACAGCCACCTGCTGTCGATCGCGCCCACCGGCACCGTGAGCCTGGCGTTTGCCGACAACGCCTCCAACGGTATCGAGCCGCCGTTCTCCTGGACCTACACGCGCAGGAAGCGCGAGGCCGACGGCAGCAAGAGCGAGTACGTGGTCGAGGATCACGCCTGGCGCCTGTACAAGACGCTGGGCGGCGACGTGAACAAGCTGCCCGAGTACTTCGTCAGCGCCATGGACATGGCCGCCGCCGACCACGTGGCGATGATGGAAGCGGTGCAGCCCTATGTGGACACGGCCATCTCCAAGACCGTCAACGTGCCCGAGGACTACCCCTACGACGACTTCAAGAACCTGTACATGCAGGCCTGGCACTCGGGCCTCAAGGGTCTGGCCACCTACCGTCCCAACAGCATCCTGGGCGCGGTGCTGGAAGTACCCGCCACCACCGAGGCCAAGCCCGCTACCCAGGCAGAACCCACGCCCGAGCCCGCCGCGCCGGTCGACCTGCAGCGCGTCGTGATCGAGAGCCGGCCCAAGGGCGGGCTGGACGCGGTGGCCGAGAAGATCGAGTACTGGACGCAGGAAGGCCAGAAGCGCCTGTACCTGATCGTCTCCTTCCTGCCGGTGTCCGACGGCCACGGCAAGACCGTGGATCGCGCCATCGAGTTCTTCATGCCCGTGGGCCAGAGCAGCGAGTCGCAGCAGTGGATCACGTCCAGCATGCGCCTCTTGTCGCTGGCCGCGCGCGGCGGCTTTCTTGAGCGCGCGCTGTCCGACATGCGCAAGGTCGCCTGGGATCGCGGCCCGGTGCGCCTGGGCACCTTCGAGCGCGCCGACGGCACGCACGTGCCGCTGTGGCACGACTCGGAAGTGGCGGCCATCGCCTACGCCGTCCAGACCATTCTGGCGCGGCGCGCGCATGTGCCTCAGCAGCAGGTGCTGCCGCTCGATGAGCCCGAAGTGCCCGTCGGCCTGCCGCCCACCATGGCAGGCAAGAAGTGCAACGAATGCGGCGCCCACGCCGTGATCCGCAAGGACGGCTGCGACTACTGCACCCAGTGCGGGGCGATTGGCAGCTGCGGCTGAGCGGGCCATGGCGCATGGCCTCCCTATCGGGGGCCATGCTTTTTCGCACTGCGCAAGCCGCGTGCCTACACTGACGCCCATGCGCAAAAAGCCAACGCTGTCGACCAAACTGCTGGCCATGGGCACGGCGTTCTTGCTCGTCGCGCTGGCGTCTATCGGCTTCACGCTGTGGGTGACCTGGCAGCTCGAAGGCGGCGCGGCCGCGGTGAACGAGGCCGGGCGGCTGCGCATGAATATGTTGCGCATGATTCTGGCGCAGCAAAACGAGTCGCACGAGCGCTTCATGCAGCTGGAAAAGCGCTTTGACGACGGGTTGGAGCTGCTGCGCACGGGGGATCCGGCGCGGCCGCTGTTCGTGCCCTGGAGCGACGAGACCCGCGCGCGCTACGAGCATTTGCGCGAAGAGTGGGAGACGATCCGGCGCGAGTGGAGCGCGCCGCAGCCGCCCAGCAGCGCCGAGGCGGTGGCACGCGGCGACGCCTATGTCGGCGAGATCGACGACTTCGTCGGCGCCATCGAGGTGCAGATCATGCGCTGGACCGCCGGGCTGCACCTGTTCCAGCTGTTCCTGGTCGGGTTGACGATTGCCGCGGCGGTGGCCTTCATGGCGCTGAGCTACTGGCTGGTGCTGCACCCGGTCACGCGGCTGCAGCAGGCGCTGGCGGCAATGCGCCGCGGCGAGCTGGGCACGCGCATGGCGGTCGAGACCGACGACGAGTTCGGCCAGCTGACGGCCGGCTTCAACCTGATGGCGCACGCGCTGCAGGCGTCGCACCAGGATCTGGAGCGCAAGGTGCACGAGAAGACCGCCAGCGTCGAGGAGCACAACCAGCGGCTGGCGGCGCTGTATGCGGTCAGCGCGTTGAGCGCGCAGGCCGACGACCTGCAAGCGCTGGCCCAGGGTTTTGCGCGCCAGGTGCGCGGCGTGGCCGGGGCCGATGCGGTGATGGTGCGCTGGCTGGGCGAGGAGGGCGAGCGCTACCTGCTGCTGGCCAGCGACGGCCTGCCGCAGCGCATGGCCGAGCATGAGCGTTGCCTGGAGGCGGGCAGCTGCGCCTGCGGGCCGCAGCCCAGCCATGCGCGCCTGCGCATCATCCCCATCCAGGTAGAGGTTGCGCCGGGCGGCGTGCTGCAGCGCCCTTGCGAACGCGAAGGGTTTGAGACCGTGGTGAGCGTGCCGGTGCGCGCGCACCAGCGTCTGCTGGGCGAGATCACGCTGCTGTACCGCGGCCCGCGCGTCCTGGCCGGAGAGACGCGCGAGCTGCTGGAGACCATGGCGCATCACCTGGCCAGCGCGATGGAGGGGCTGCGCGCCAGCGCGCTCGAGCGCGAGGCGGCAGTGGCGCAGGAGCGCGCGCTGATCGCGCGCGAGCTGCACGACTCGATCGCGCAGTCGCTGGCCTTCCTGAAGATCCAGACCCAGCTGCTGAAGGGCGCCATCGCCAAGGGGCAGGGCGATGTGCGCGACCGCAGCCTGGCCGAGCTGGAGGTGGGTGTGCGCGAGTGCTATGCCGACGTGCGCGAGCTGCTGGTGCACTTTCGTACGCGCACGCAGGACGAGGACATCGAGGCGGCGCTGCGCGCGACGCTCTCCAAGTTCGAGTACCAAAGCGGGCTGCAGGCCGAGCTGGCCATGCATGGCCAAGGCCTGCCGCTGGCGCCCGACGTGCAGATCCAGGTGCTGCACATCGTGCAGGAGGCGTTGTCCAACGTGCGCAAGCACGCTGGCGCGCGGCGCGTGCGGCTCACCGTGCAGCGCCACCCGCACTGGCGCTTCGAGGTGCACGACGACGGCCAGGGATTCGATCCGCAGGCGGTGCCACCCGACTCGCTGCACGTGGGCCTGGGCATCATGCAAGAGCGCGCCGAGCGCATTGGCGCACGCCTGGCGCTGGACTCCGCCGCCGGCGCCGGGACGACCGTCGTGCTGGATCTTCCGGCGGCGGCCGATGTGGGCGCATCGCCTGCGGGAATACCGCCCGCGGCTACCATCGGCGCACGATGACCTCGCCCATCACCCTGTTCCTGGTCGACGACCACATGCTGATACGCCGCGGCCTGGTGGCGCTGCTGGGGCAATACGATGACCTGCACGTCGTTGGCGAGGCGGGCGACGCCAGCCAGGCGCTGCGCCTGTTGCCTGCACTGCGCCCCGACGTCATCCTGCTGGACAACCACCTGCCTGGCGTGCGCGGCGTCGACGCGATCGGCGGTCTGCGCGAGGCCTCGCCCGCCAGCCGCATCGTGATGCTGACGGTGAGCGAGGACGGCGACGACCTGGCCAGCGCGCTGCGCCAGGGCGCGCAGGGCTATCTGCTCAAGACCATCGACGGCGACCTGCTCGCCGAGGCGGTGCGGCGCGCGGCGCGCGGCGAGCCGGTGGTCAGCCCCGAGATGATGGGCAAGCTGGTCAACGCCTTCCAGCAGCAGGGCGCGCCCGTGGCACCCGAGCCGCCCGCGGCGCAGGAGGATGCGTCGCCGCTGTCCCCGCGCGAAGAAGAGGTGCTGCGCGAGATCGCCCAGGGCGCGAGCAACAAGGAGATTGCCCGCCGCCTGGACATCGCCGAGACCACGGTCAAGCTCCACGTGCAGCACATCCTGCGCAAGCTCGGCCTGAGCTCGCGCGTGCAGGCGGCGGTGTATGCGTCCGATCGCCAGCGCGAGAATTGATTGATGGCTGCAGGCGCTTGCTGGGCAGGCGCCTGAGCCGGTTCTAGAAAAAGGCGTCCCATAGTTCTTTGGTAGTAGTGGCGCAGGCAGCGCACTACTCCTTCTGCCGTGCGCCAGCCATTCCACCGGGGTATGGGAAAACCCTGAGCCCTGCGCGACGATGCAGCCATACCGCAAAAGAGGAAATTTTGTATGGCAAGCGCGTCGCACCCCGCGGCAGAAGATCTCCGCCGCTCCCGCCAGGCCTGGTCGGTGCTGATCGTCAGCACCCTGGCGTTTACCGTCTGCTTCATGGTCTGGATGATGTTCGGCGTCATCGGCATCCCGGTCAAGAAGATGCTCGACCTGAACGCCACCGAGTTCGGCCTGCTCACCGCCATGCCGGTGCTCACCGGCTCGCTGATCCGCGTGCCGCTGGGCATCTGGACCGACAAGTTCGGCGGCCGCATCGTGATGGCGCTGCTGATGGCAGTCACCGTGCCGGCCATCTGGCTGATGGCCTACGCCACCCAGTACTGGCATTTCCTGGTCATCGGCCTGTTCGTGGGTCTTGCCGGCGGCTCGTTCTCGGTCGGCACGCCCTACGTGGCGCGCTGGTTCCCCAAGCAGCGCCAGGGCATGGCCATGGGCGTGTACGGCGCCGGCAACTCGGGCGCTGCGGTGAACAAGTTCGTCGCCCCGGTGATTCTGGTGGCCTTCGGCTGGACCATGGTGCCGCAGGTGTACGCGGCCATCATGCTCGGCGCGCTGGTGCTGTTCTGGTGCTTCAGCCACACCGACCCCAGCCACCAGGTGGCGAGCAGCGCCAAGTTCACCGATCAGCTCCAGGCGCTCAAGGATCCGCGCGTGCTCAAGTACTGCCAGTACTACAGCATCGTCTTCGGCGGCTACGTGGCGCTGGCGCTGTGGATGGTGCAGTACTACGTGGGCGAGTACGGCCTCGACATCCGCGTCGCCGCGCTGCTGGCGGCCTGCTTCTCGCTGCCCGGCGGCGTGCTGCGCGCCATCGGCGGCGTGCTCTCGGACAAGTACGGCGCGCACAGCGTCACCTGGTGGGTGATGTGGGTGTGCTGGATCTGCCTGTTCCTGCTGTCCTATCCGCAGACCGACTTCACCGTGCTGACCGTGGACGGCCCCAAGACCTTCCACATCGGCCTGAACGTGTACTGGTTCACCGCGCTGATGGCCGTGCTCGGCATCGCCATGGCGTTTGGCAAGGCCAGCGTGTTCAAGTACATCAGCGACGACTACCCCGGCAACATCGGCGCCATCAGCGGCATCGTGGGCCTGGCCGGCGGCATGGGCGGCTTCATCCTGCCGATCATGTTCGGCGCACTGATGGACTGGACCGGCATCCGCTCCAGCGCCTTCATGCTGCTGTACGGCGTGGTCTGGGTGTCGCTGATCTGGATGTACTTCACCGAGGTGCGCCGCACCGACGTGCTGCATCCGCAGTCTGCCTGACCTCTTCCTCCAACGACTGACGGAAACCTCCCATCATGTCCGCCACCACCCCTGCCCAAGGCCGCATCGGCCGCATGCTGACGCTCTGGACGCCCGAGGACCGGGCCTTCTGGGAGCGCGAAGGCGAGGCGATTGCCAAGCTCAACCTGTGGATCTCGGTGCCGGCGCTGTTCCTGGCCTTTGCCGTCTGGCAGGTCTGGAGCGTGGTCGCCGTCAACCTGCCGGCGCTCGGCTTCAAGTACTCGACCAACCAGCTGTTCTGGCTGGCGGCGGCGCCGGCGCTGTCGGGCGCGACGCTGCGCATCTTCTACTCCTTCATGGTGCCGGTGTTCGGCGGGCGGCGCTGGACGGCGCTGTCCACCGCCTCGCTGCTCATCCCCATGCTGGGCATCGGCATCTGCATCCAGGACAACACCACCGGCTACCCGACGATGCTGGTGCTGGCGCTGCTGTGCGGCCTGGGCGGGGGCAACTTCAGCTCCAGCATGGCCAATATCAGCTTCTTCTTCCCGAAGGAGCGCAAGGGCTCAGCGCTGGGCGTGAACGCCGGCCTGGGCAACCTGGGCGTGTCGGTGGTGCAGTTCCTGAGCCCGCTGGTGATCTCGCTGGGCATCTTCGGCATCTTCGGCGGCGACGCGCAGGTCATCATGAGGAACGGCGAGCCGCAGCATGTCTGGGCGCAGAACGCGGCCTTCATCTGGGTGCCATGGATTGCGATCACCGCCGTCATCGCCTGGTTCGGCATGCACGACATCGCCGACGCCCGCGCCAGCTTTGCCGCGCAGGCCGCGATCTTCCGCGCCAAGCACAACTGGATCATGTGCCTGCTCTACCTGGGCACGTTCGGCTCCTTCATCGGCTTTGCCGCGGGCTTTCCGCTTCTGATGAAGGCGCTGTTCCCCGGTATCAACCCGCTGGCCTACGCCTGGCTGGGGCCGCTGGTCGGCGCGCTCACGCGGCCGTTCGGCGGCTGGCTGGCCGACAAGATCGGCGGCGGCGTAGTCACCTTCTGGAACTTCATCGTGATGGCTCTGGCGGTGCTCGGCGTGCTGTACTTCCTGCCCAAGGGCGCGACCGGCTACGCATTGCCCTTTGGCCCGCAGGAGGGGAGCTTCACCGGCTTCTTCCTGATGTTCCTGGTGCTGTTTTGCACCACCGGCATCGGCAACGGCTCGACTTTCCGCATGATCCCGGTGATCTTCCTGACGGAAAAAATGCGCGCGCTGCGCGAAGACAGCGACGCAGCCCGCGCCCAGGCCATCAAGGACGGCAACACCGAAGGCGCAGCCGCCGTCGGCTTTGCCGGCGCGCTGGGCGCCTATGGCGGTTTCTTCATTCCCAAGAGCTACGGCAGCTCGATCGCCTCCACCGGCGGCCCCGAGTTTGCGCTGTGGATGTTCGTCGTCTTCTACCTGCTGTGCGTGGTGGTCACCTGGTGGTACTACGCGCGCAAGAACGCCGAGATGCCCTGCTGATGTCCCGCCCCTTTTCCCCGCCCCCGAGAACAATTTGAAGGAGTCTCCCGATGAGCCACTTTCTTGATCGACTGACCTACTTCGCGCAGCCGCGCGAAGAATTTTCCAACGGCCACGGCCAGACCAACGGCGAGGATCGCACCTGGGAAGACGCCTACCGCAACCGCTGGGCGCACGACAAGATCGTGCGCTCCACCCATGGCGTGAACTGCACCGGCTCGTGCTCGTGGAAGATTTACGTCAAGGGCGGCATCGTCACCTGGGAAACCCAGCAGACCGACTATCCGCGCACCCGTCCCGACCTGCCCAACCACGAGCCGCGCGGCTGCGCGCGTGGCGCTTCGTACAGCTGGTATTTGTATTCGGCCAGCCGTGTGAAGTACCCGATGGTGCGCGGGCGCCTGCTGAAGAGTTGGCGCGCCGCGCTGGCCGTGGCCAAGGGTCCGGTGGAGGCCTGGGCCGCCATCGTCGAGAACCAGGACGCGCGCCGCGAGTGGCAGAAGCAGCGCGGCCTGGGCGGCTTCGTGCGCAGCAGCTGGGACGAGGTCAACCAGATGATTGCCGCGGCCAACGTCTACACGATCAAGAAGCATGGGCCGGATCGCATCATCGGCTTCTCGCCGATCCCGGCCATGTCGATGATCTCGTACGCCGCAGGCAGCCGCTACCTGAACCTGATCGGCGGCGTGCCGATGAGCTTCTACGACTGGTACTGCGACCTGCCGCCGTCCAGCCCGCAGGTGTGGGGCGAGCAGACCGACGTGCCCGAGTCGGCCGACTGGTACAACTCCAACTTCATCATCGCCTGGGGCTCCAACGTGCCGCAGACGCGCACGCCGGATGCCCACTTCTTCACCGAGGTGCGCTACAAGGGCGCCAAGATCGTCTCGGTCACGCCCGACTATTCCGAGGTCGCCAAGCTGGCCGACCTGTGGCTGCATCCCAAGCAGGGCACGGACGCAGCGGTGGCCATGGCCATGGGCCACGTGATCCTGAAAGAGTTCTATTTCGACAAGCGCTCGGCCTACTTCGACGACTACGCGCGCCGCTACACCGACCTGCCGCTGCTGGTGGTGCTCGAAGACAAGGTGCTGCCCGACGGCCGCACCGTCAAGGTGCCGGGCCGGTATGTGCGCGCCAGCGACTTTGACGGCAAGCTCGGCCAGGCCAACCACCCCGACTGGAAGACGGTGGCCTACGACGTCGACGGCAAGGTGGCGCTGCCCAACGGCTCCATCGGCTTTCGCTGGGGCAAGGAGGGCCGCCCGGACGAGGGGCTGTGGAACCTGGAGTCCAAGGAAGCCCAGGGCGGCAACGACGTCAAGCTCAAGCTGTCGGTCATGGAGGACGGCGACCAGACCTATGCAGTGACCGACGTCGCCTTCCCATACTTTGGCGGCATCGAGACGCCCAGCTTCAACGCCAACGACCAGGGCGGAGACGTGGTGGTGCGCCGCGTGCCGGTGACTTACCTGGAGCTGGATGGCGAAGGCGTGAACGGCCGCGTGGCCGTGGCCACGGTGTTCGACCTGCAGGTGGCCAACTACGGCGTGCTGCGCGGCCTGGAGGGAGAGGGCGCCGACGGTGGCTACGACGCCAACCAGCCCTACACCCCGGCGTGGCAGGAGAGCATCACCGGCGTGCCGCGCGACCAGGTCATCACCGTGGCGCGCCAGTTTGCCGACAACGCCGACAAGACGCACGGCAAGTCCATGGTCATCATCGGTGCGGCGATGAACCACTGGTACCACTGCGACATGAACTACCGCGGCATCATCAACATGCTGATGATGTGCGGCTGCATCGGCCAGTCGGGCGGCGGCTGGTCGCACTACGTGGGCCAGGAAAAGCTGCGCCCGCAGACCGGCTGGACGGCGCTGGCCTTCGCGCTGGACTGGATCCGCCCGCCGCGCCAGCAGAACTCGACGAGCTTCTTCTACGCCCACACCGACCAGTGGCGCTACGAGAAGCTGGGCGTCGAGGAAGTGCTGTCGCCGCTGGCCGACAAGGACGCCTACCAGGGCAGCATGATCGACTTCAACGTGCGCTCCGAGCGCATGGGCTGGCTCCCCAGCGCGCCGCAGCTGCAGATCAACCCGCTGCAGGTGGTCAAGGACGCGCAGGCCCAAGGCATGGACGCCAAGGACTATGTGGTGCAGTCGCTCAAGAACGGCAGCATCACGATGAGCTGCGAGGACCCGGACAACCCGCTGAACTGGCCGCGCAACATGTTCGTGTGGCGCTCCAACATCCTGGGCTCGTCGGGCAAGGGCCACGAATACTTCCTCAAGCACCTGCTGGGCACGCAAAACGGCGTGCAGGGCAAGGATCTGGGCGCTCATGATGCCAAGCCGCAGGAGGTGAAGTGGCACGCCAACGCGCCCGAGGGCAAGCTCGACCTGATCGTGACGCTGGACTTCCGCATGAGCACGACCTGCCTGTACTCGGACATCGTTCTGCCCACGGCCACCTGGTACGAGAAGAACGACCTGAACACGTCGGACATGCACCCGTTCATCCACCCGCTGTCCGCCGCGGTCGATCCGGCCTGGCAGGCGAGGAGCGACTGGGAAATCTACAAGGGCTTCGCCAAGGCCTTCAGCGAGGTCTGCGTCGGCCACCTGGGCGTGGAAAAGGAAGTGGTGCTCACGCCCATCATGCATGACACCGCGGGCGAGCTGGCCCAGCCCTATGACGTCAAGGACTGGAAAAAGGGCGAGATCGACCTGATTCCCGGCGTCACCGCGCCTCAAGTTACAGTGGTCGAGCGCGACTACCCGAACACCTATGCGCGCTTCACGTCACTGGGCCCGCTGATGGACAAGGTGGGCAATGGCGGCAAGGGCATTGGCTGGGACACCAAGACCGAGGTCGAGCAGCTGGGCGACCTGAACGGCCGCGTGCGCGAGGAGGGCGCGACCCAGGGCCGCCCGAAGATCGTCACCGACATCGACGCCACCGAGGTGGTGATGATGCTGGCGCCCGAGACCAACGGCCACGTCGCCTGCAAGGCGTGGGAGGCGCTCAGCAGGCAGACCGGGCGCGACCACGTGCACCTGGCGCTGCACCGCGAGGACGAGAAAATCCGTTTCCGCGACATCCAGGCGCAGCCGCGCAAGATCATCTCCTCGCCCACCTGGTCGGGGCTTGAGAGCGAGAAGGTCAGCTACAACGCCGGCTACACCAACGTGCACGAGCTGATCCCATGGCGCACCCTGACCGGCCGCCAGCAGTTCTACCAGGACCACCCCTGGATGCGCGACTTCGGCGAGGGCTTCGTCAGCTACCGCCCGCCGGTCAACCTGAAGGCGCTGCACGAGGTCGAGGGCAAGAAGCCCAACGGCCACCCGGAGCTTGCGCTGAACTTCATCACGCCGCACCAGAAGTGGGGCATCCACAGCACGTACAGCGACAACCTGCACATGCTGACGCTCAACCGTGGCGGCCCGGTGGTCTGGATCAGTGAGGACGACGCCAAGCGCGGCGGCATCGTGGACAACGACTGGGTCGAGCTGTTCAACGCCAACGGCGCGATCGCCGCGCGCGCGGTGGTCAGCCAGCGCGTCAAGCCCGGCATGGTGCTCAAGTACCACGCGCAGGAGAAGACCATCAACACCCCGGGCTCGGAGATCACCGGCACGCGCGGCGGCATCCACAACTCGGTCACGCGCGTGGTGCTCAAGCCCACGCACATGATCGGCGGCTACGCGCAGTACAGCTACGGCTTCAACTACTACGGAACGATTGGCACCAACCGCGACGAGTTCGTGCTGGTGCGCAAGATGCGCCGCGTCGACTGGATGGAAGAGGAGGCTGGCAGCACTGCCGGCGCCCACGCCTGAGCCCCGCACCCGCTTGAGGAGAACACACGATGAAAATACGCGCACAAATCGGCATGGTGCTGAACCTGGACAAGTGCATTGGCTGCCACACCTGTTCCGTCACCTGCAAGAACGTCTGGACCAGCCGTCCGGGCATGGAATACGCCTGGTTCAACAACGTCGAGACCAAGCCCGGCATCGGCTACCCCAAGGAGTGGGAGAACCAGGACAAGTGGAACGGCGGCTGGGTGCGCAAGGGCGACGGCTCCATCGTGCCGCGCCAGGGTGGCAAGTGGAAGCTGCTCATGCGCATCTTCGCCAACCCCAACCTGCCGCAGATCGACGACTACTACGAGCCCTTCACCTTCGACTACGACCACCTGCAGTCCGCGCCCGAGATGAAGGCGCCGCCGACGGCGCGCGCGCGCAGCCTGATCACCGGCCAGCGCATGGAGAAGATCGAGTGGGGCCCGAACTGGGAAGAAATCCTCGGCGGCGAATTCTCCAAGCGCAGCAAGGATGTGAACTTCGAGCAGGTCCAGAAGGACATGTACGGCCAGTTCGAGAATACCTTCATGATGTACCTGCCGCGCCTGTGCGAGCACTGCCTGAACCCGGCGTGCGTGGCGTCGTGCCCCTCGGGCTCGATCTACAAGCGCGAGGAAGACGGCATCGTCTTGATCGACCAGGACAAGTGCCGCGGCTGGCGCATGTGCGTCTCGGGCTGCCCGTACAAGAAGATTTACTACAACTGGCAGACCGGCAAGGCCGAGAAGTGCATCTTCTGCTACCCGCGCATCGAGGCGGGCCAGCCCACGGTGTGCTCGGAGACCTGCGTCGGCCGCATCCGCTACCTCGGCGTGCTGCTGTACGACGCCGACCGCATCCAGGAAGCGGCCAGCGTGGAGCGCGACAAGGATCTGTACCAGGCGCAGCTGGACATCTTCCTCGACCCGCACGACCCCGAGGTGATCGCCCAGGCGCGCGCCGACGGCATCCCCGACAACTGGATCGACGCGGCGCAGAAAAGCCCGGTCTACAAGATGGCCGTGGACTGGAAGATCGCGCTGCCGCTGCACCCCGAGTACCGCACGCTGCCCATGGTCTGGTACGTGCCGCCGCTGTCGCCCATCCAGTCGGCGGCCAACGCCGGGCACCTGGGCGTCAACGGCGCCATTCCCGACGTCTCGCAGCTGCGCATTCCGGTGCAGTACCTGGCCAACCTGCTGACGGCCGGCGACACCGCGCCGGTGGTGCGCGCGCTCGAGCGCATGCTGGCCATGCGCGCCTACCAGCGCGGCGTGCACGTGGACCGGGTGGAGAACCTGGACGTGCTCAAGCAGGTGGGATTGAGCAAGCACGACGTGCAGGACATGTACCAGGTGATGGCGATCGCCAACTACGAGGATCGCTTCGTCATCCCGACGACGCACCGCGAGTACGCCGAGAGCGCCTTCGACATCCGCGGCGGCTGCGGCTTCTCGTTCGGCAACGGCTGCTCCGACGGCTCGACCGACGTGAGCATGTTCGGCGCCAAGAAGAAGCGCACCATCACCATCAAGGCGACGGTGTAAGGAGGGACGCAAGCCATGTTCAAGAGCACCCCCGAATCCCTGCGCCTGACGCTGCGCGCGCTGGCGCGCCTGCTGGCCTATCCGGACGCCGAGCTGCGCGCGCAGATGCCGGCGCTGGTCGATGCGCTGCGCGTCGAGCAGGCGCTGCCCGGCGCGCGCATCGCCGAGCTGGACGCGCTGGCGCGCCAGATCGGCGCAATGGACCCGATGGAGGCCGAGGCGCGCTATGTCGATACCTTCGATCGTGGCCGCCAGACCGCGCTGCACCTGTTCGAGCACATCCACGGCGACTCGCGCGACCGCGGTCCTGCACTGATCGACCTGACGCAGACCTACGAGCGCGCCGGCCTGCACCTGGAGCAGGGCGAGATGCCCGACCACCTGGGCGTGGTGCTGGAGTTCGCCTCGACCCAGCCGACGGCCGTGGCGCGTGACTTCCTGGCCGAGATGGCGCACATCCTGAACGCGCTGTTCACCGCGCTGCAGCACCGCGCCAGCCCCTACGCCAGCGTGGTGGCCGCCGTGCTCGAAGCCGCGGGCCAGCAGGCCGAGGCGGTGGACATCGCCCCCGAGCCCGACATGGACGAGGCCTGGGCCGAGCCCGAGGCCTTCGACGGCTGCGCCACGCGCGGCCAGAACCGCCCCGCCCAGCCCCAGCCGATGCAGATCGTGCGCAAGGCACGTCCCCAATCTTCCCAAGGAGCCACACCATGACCGCCTGGCTTGACCACTTCCTCTTCGGCCTCTACCCCTACATCTGCCTGGCCGTGTTCTTCATCGGCAGCTGGATCCGCTTCGACCGCGACCAGTACACCTGGAAGAGCGACTCCTCGCAGCTCCTGCGCACGGGCAGCCTGCGCTGGGCCAACAACCTGTTCCACGTCGGCGTGCTGTTCCTGTTCTTTGGCCACTTCGTCGGCATGCTCACGCCGCACGTGCTGTACGAGTCCTTCATCAGCGCCGGCGCCAAGCAGGTCATGGCCATGGTCTCGGGCGGCATCGCCGGCCTGCTGGCCTTCATTGGCGTGTCCATGCTGCTGCACAGGCGGCTGACGGACCCGCGCATCCGCGCCACCAGCAAGACCAGCGACATCGCACTGCTGTGGATCTTCTGGATCCAGCTGGCGCTGGGCCTGGCGACCATCCCGCTGTCGGCCCAGCACCTGGACGGCTCGATGATGATGCTGCTGGCCGAATGGGGGCAGCGCATCGTCACCTTCCGCTCCGGCGCCGTCGAGCTGCTGGCCCCGGCCGGCTGGATCTTCAAGGCCCACATGTTCCTGGGCATGACGGTGTTCCTGATCTTCCCGTTCACCCGCCTGGTGCACATCTGGAGCGGCTTCGGTACGCTGGCCTACGTGCTGCGCCCCTACCAGCTGGTGCGCGCGCGGCGCCTGAACCTGCCGCCGGACAACAACCGCCCGCAGCGCACGCTGTGATCAGGCAAGGCACAAGCACAACCCGCGATTGAACTGGAAGCCACCATGAACACATCCTCTTGCGAAAGCGGCCAGTGCGGCTGCTCCGAGGCGCCGGCCGTCACCCCTGCTGCAGCCCCGGCCGTCGCGCGCATCAACGGCGTGGCGCTGCACGCGGCGGGCGAGACGCTGCCCGCCGACCTGCTGCGCCAGCGCGCCTGCACCGAGCTGTTGCGCCAGCAGGCACAGCAGGAAGGCCTGCTGGCGCAGGACGACGCCCCCGGCCTGGACGGCGCGACCAGCGAGGCCGCCACCCAGGCCATCGAGGCGCTGCTCGACCGTGCGCTGCAGGTGCCCGAGCCGGGCGAAGACGCCTGCCGCCGTTACCACGACGCCCACCCGGCCTTCGGCGGCCAGGGCGAGCGCGCCCACCTGCGCCACGTGCTGTTCGCGGTCACGCCCGGCGTCGACGTCGGCCTGCTGCGCCAGCGCGCCGAGGCGCTCTTGCTGGAGCTGCGCTGCGCCGACGAGGGCGGCCCGGCGTTTGCCGAGGCCGCGCGCCAGTGGTCCAACTGCCCCAGCGGCGTCGACAACGGCGGCGACCTGGGCTGGCTCACGCCCGAGGACTGCGCGCCCGAGTTCGCGCGCGAGGTCTTCGGCTCGCAGGAGGTCGGCGTGCTCGCCCGCCTGGTGCACAGCCGCTTTGGCCTGCACGTGGTGCAGGTCTGCGCGCGCAAGGCGGCCCAGCCCACGGCGTTCGACGACGTGCGCGCCAGCATCGCGCTGGTGCTGCGCCAGCAGGCCTGGGTCAACGCCATGCGCCAGTACCTGCAGCTGCTGGCCGGCGCCGCCGAGGTCGAGGGCGTGGATCTGGATGCCGCCGACAGCCCTCTGGTGCAATAACGCGGGCCGGCGCCATGCCCGACGACGAGCTGTTGCAGCGCCTGCAGCACTTCCACCACAACGCTTTCCCGCAGTACCGCGAGCAGTTCCAGGCCCTGGTCGACCAGGGCCAGCACCCGACGACGCTGTTCATCGGCTGCTCCGACTCGCGCCTGCTGCCCTATCTGCTGACCGGCGCCGGCCCGGGCGAGCTGTTCCTGGTGCGCAACGTCGGCGCCTTCGTTCCGCCCTACGACGGCTCGCACGGCCACCACGGCACGGCGGCGGCCATCGAGTTCGCGGTGCTCAGCCTGGCCGTGCAGCGCATCGTCGTCTGCGGCCACAGCCACTGCGGCGCCATCAAGGCGCTGTATGGTGAAACGCCGCCGGAGGCGCAGAACCTGCACCGCTGGCTGGACCTGGGGCGCGACGCAGTGCTGCCGCTGCCGCCCGGCGCCGACGTGCTGCGCCGCACCGAGCAGCGCGCCGTCGTGCTGCAGCTCGAACGCCTGATGGACTACCCCATGGTGCGCCGCCGCGCGCAGCAGGGCAGCCTGGCGCTGCACGGCTGGCACTACGTGATCGAGGACGGGGAGGTGCACGTACTCGACGTGCAGTCCGGCAGCTTCATTGCCGCATCGTGCGCGCAGCACAGCGGCGCCGTGCCCTATCCGCCCTACGTCGAGCACGATGGACAGGTGCTTGCCGTCGACTGAACGTCCGGCGGGGAGAGCGCCTTCCAGCCGGCTGAGCGCTGCCGATGCCGTGCCTGCCCATGCGGGCTTTGGCGCCATGGACAATCGCGAGCATGACAACCGCCGCGCCCTCCGGGCCGCCCCATCTTTCGCCTGCGCCCGCGGCGCAGCGCTGGCGCCCGGCGCACCTGGTGCTGGCGCCCTACCGGCTGGGGTTTGCCGCGGCCATGGCCACGCTGATGCTGGCCAGCCTGTGGTGGCTGGCCGTGCAGTGCGCGGCGCTCGCCCCGGTGCGCACCTGGCACGCGGCGCTGCCGACAGCGCTTGCGCCCACGTTGGCGCATGCAGCGGTCATGGTATTGGGCTTTTTCCCGCTGTTCTTCGCCGGCTTCATCTTCACCGCGGTGCCGCGCTGGCTGCACGTCACGCGGTTGACGCCGCGCCGTCTGGTGCGCCCGGTACTGGCGCAGCTGCTGGGCTGGCTGGCGTGGCTGGCCGGCGCGCTGTGGTCGCCAACGCTGGCGCTGACGGGCGCCGCCTGCACCGCCTGGGGGCTGGGCTGGGTGGCCTGGCTGCTGCTGCGGCTGGTGCGCAAAAGCCACGACGACGACCGCGTGCACCCGCGCTGCATTGCCGCGGCGCTGGCCTGGGGCAGCGCCTGCCTGGCCGCGCTTGCCCTGGCACTGGCGCTGCAGCAGATGGCCGCGGCACGGGCGGCGGTGCTGGCCGGCCTGTGGGGCTGCGTGGCCGTGGTCTTCGTCGTTGCGGCGCACCGCCTGATTGCCTATTTCTCGGCCGACGTGCTGCCGCGCCTGGCGCGCTGGGGCCACTTCCCGATTCTCTGGGCCATGCTGGCCGCGCTGCTCGGCCAGGCCGGGTTCGAGCTGCTGCAGCTGCTGCAACCAACGGGCATGGCCTGGCAGTGGCTGCTGGGGACGCTGGCATGCGTGCAGGCGCTGGTGGCCGCGGTGCTGCTGCGCCAGGCGATTGGCTGGTGGCGCCTGCGCAGGCCGCGCAACCGGCTGATGCGGCTGTTTTTCACCGGCTTCGTCTGGTTGGGCCTGGCGCTGAGCCTGCAGGCTTTTGCCCATGGCTGGCAGCTGGTGCGCGGCGGGCAGCCGCCGTGGTCGGGCGCGGCGCTGCATGCGCTGACCATGGGGTGTCTCGCCACGCTGATGCTGGCCATGGTCACGCGCGTGTCCTGCGGTCACAGCGGGCGCGCGCGCCTGGCCGACGCCGTGGTCTGGCCGCTGTTCGTGCTGCTGCAACTGGCCACGCTGGCGCGCCTGGCCGCCGGCGTGAGCCCGCCCGCCGCCGCGCCCTGGCTGCTGGCGGGGGCTGCCGCGTTGTGGGCGCTGGCCATGACCGCCTGGGGCCTGCACCTGGGCCACTGGTATGGCTGCCCGCGCCCCGACGGCAAGCCGGGCTGAAGCAATGATGAAGACAGACATGACTGCGAGCGATCAAGACCCGGTGCTGGCCACCGTGGCCGGCAGCAGCGCCGCGCTACAGGCCTTGCTGCAGGCGCGCCAGACGGTGCTGCCGCGCCGGCTGGCCGCGCCCGGCCCCGACGCGCAGCAGCTGCGGGCCATCGTGGCTGCTGCCGCGGCCGCGCCCGACCACGGGCGGCTGCTGCCCTGGTTCTTCGTGCTGGTGCCCGCCGGCGCGCGCGACGCGCTGGGCCGGGCCTTTGCCCAGGCGCTGCGCGAGCGCGACCCCGAGGCATCGCCCGAGCAGCTGGCGCAGGCGCACGAGAAAGCCCTGCGTGCGCCGACGCTGCTGGTGGCGGTGCTGGACGCCGGTTGCGGCGGCGCGCCGGACATCGACGCCTTCGAGCGCGCCGTCTCGGCCGGCTGCGCCATCGACAACCTGCTGCTGATGGCGACCGCGCTGGGCTTTGGTTCGGCTCTGACCAGCGGCAAGGCGCTGCAGTCGCGGCAATTGCGCGACCTGCTGGGGCTTGCGCCCGGCCAGCGCGCGCTGTGCTGCATCAGCCTGGGCACGGTGGCCGCACGCAAGCCGCCGCGCCAGCGTCCTCAGGTGCACGATTTTTTGCGCGTTCTGGTGTCCGGCCAGGGCGCACAGGCCGTCTCCATCCATTCAACAGAGAACCCACTATGAGCATCGAGCATTTCGACGATTTCCTGCGCATGGCGCGCGAACAGAAGGAGCGCCAGCGCCTGCTGCTGGTCTTTGCGGCCCGCGAGCTGCCCGAGGGCGCGACACCCGCGCAGCGCGCGCAGTTCGAGCGCGGCGAGGGCGGCGCGCTGGTGCCGCTGATGTGCGTAGATAAAAAACCCGAGGAGCTGACCTCGTTTGCCGCGCTGCAGGACGAGGTACGCCAGCAAATGGCGTTCCAGGGGCTCGATTGGTCGCTGGTCTTTGCCGGTGCGCTGGCCGGTGTGCTTGACGCCGAACCCAGCGACGCCCAGGTCGACCAGCAGCTGCAGCGCATGGTCGACGCGGTCAAGTCCGGCCAGCTGGCGGCCTACCTGCCGTTCAACCGCGATGGGGAGCCGGTTGTGCTCGGGCGCTGAGTTGCCCCGCCCGCCGTCGGGTCAGTGGATCACCACCGGATTCTGAGCGAGGCCGGTGTAGCGATCCAGAGCGTCCTCCACCTCCTGCTGGGTGGGCGTGTTGCGCTGCCAGGCCAGGATTTGCTGCTGGAACATCTCGGCCCAGGAGCCGTCCAGATAGACCTCCTTGCCCGAGCGTTTGTCGACGATTTCAAAGCCATGGCGCACGAGCTGTGCCGGCTGCGGCGCGTCGCCGTCCGCGTTGCGGTCCGGGGCGCCGGTCTGGATGTGGACGACCACGAAGGCGTCGGAGTCGTAGAGCGTTTGCATGGCGTGTCCTCCCTTAGAGCGTGTTTACGATCTCTGTTTGATCATTCTTCCCCGTCATACCGGC
>PGEI01000003.1 GCA_002894305.1 Comamonadaceae bacterium CD01 | reverse complement strand
CTCCATCTTCTCAAGTGTTGGAGCCTCCTCAAAACCCGGGGCGGTTCACTCATCGCTTGGATTTTCGAGCGGAGGCGGGTCGAGGGGTGCAAAAAGAGGGGGACCTTCTTGTGATGCGAAGTGCCGATAGGGCACAGGCCGAGGAACTGCTTAAAAGCTACTTCCGGACGGAGGGCTTGAAAAAGCTTCCCGAGCTTGTTCAGCAGCATGCCCGGAGCATGGGTCTTTCGCCTGGAACGGTGCGGGTCCAAGAACTTGGACTCCGCTGGGGCTCTTGCTCAGACAAGGGAAACCTGAATTTCAACTGGAAAGCCATGGCAGCCCCAGTGGAGGTACTCCGCTATTTGGTAGTCCACGAACTCGCTCACCTGCGCCACAAAAATCACTCTCCCCAATTCTGGCGGGCGGTAGCGGCTGAAATGCCGGACTGGGCCAGACATGCCGAATGGCTTACTGCCCACGGAGCCGAGATGGTTCTGTAGGTCGTCCGCTCAGTATCAAGGGCAGGCGCCTAATTTTCTTTCTGCAGTCCCAAAAAACATCATAAGTTGTTGTTTTTATTGGTTTTTGGTCATCTGCGTATTAACACCCGCCAAGAACGAAAAAGCCACCCCTGCGTGAACAGGGGTGGCTTCCGAATTGGTGCCCGAGGCCGGAATCGAACCGGCACGCCTTGCGGCGGGGGATTTTCTTCCCACTTCGGCTTTCGCCGCCGCCGTCTCCGAAGAAACGGCGTTCGTGGGCTGGAGCACGCCTTCACCATAGCCTTTCGGCCGTAGGTGCCCGCCGTCTGCTCTCTACACCTTCCGAGGAACCTTTCGGCTCCAGGGCTTGGCTCGGTATTAGCTCGGACTTGCGTCCAGGGCCTTCGCCGAGTTTGACGGGCTTCACCTCTGGGGTTTCCCCCGGAGGGCTCAAATTTGGTCTGAGTCCCCTGCGTCTACCAATTTCACCACTCGGGCATGACGCACGATGCTACTTCAACTACCTACTCCTCACTGGGAGCCAGCTTGCATCGTCCTGGCTCCTAGTTGGCTCCTGGCTCGAAATGCGGGCATCCCGATCAAGAAGCGATTTATCACTCAATCCCTTGTCCCATGCAGCTTGGCAGGCAGTGGCCTCAAACAAGACCTACGTAGAAGTCCCTATTTTTGAGTCCCCTGCGTCTACCTATTTCACCACCCGGGCCAGGCCATTCGTGAAGCCGCAAATTATGGCACAGTACAGCCGTATGAAAGCCCAATCGAGTGACCCGGCGGCGCTGTCGCAACCCATTTCCTATCCGACGATCGACGCCACGATTGGCCGCACGCCACTGGTGCGGCTGCAGCGCATGGGGGCGCAGGAGCATACGCGGCACGGCAACGTCGTTTTGTGCAAGCTCGAAGGCAGCAACCCGGCGGGGTCGGTCAAGGACAGGGCGGCGCTGTCGATGATTGAGCGCGCGCACGAGCGCGGCGAGATCAAGCCGGGCGACACGTTGATCGAGGCCACCTCGGGCAATACCGGCATTGCGCTGGCCATGGTCGCGGCCATCAAGGGCTATCGCATGGTGTTGATCATGCCCGAGGATCTGTCGATCGAGCGCGCCCAGACCATGCGCGCCTATGGTGCAGAGTTGATCCTGACGCCCAAGAGCGGCGGCATGGAGTACGCGCGCGACCTGGCCGAGCAGATGGTGGCCCAGGGAAAGGGCGTGGTGCTCGACCAGTTCGCCAATGCCGACAATCCGCGCATCCACTACGAGACCACAGGCCCCGAGATCTGGGAGCAGACCGGCGGGCGCATCACCCACTTCGTCAGCGCGATGGGAACGACCGGCACCATCACTGGCGTGGCGCGCTATCTGCGCGAGAAAAATCCCGCGGTGCGCATCATTGGCGCTCAGCCGGCGCCTGGCGCGCGCATTCCCGGCATCCGCAAGTGGCCCGAGGAGTACCAGCCCAAGATCTACGAGCCAGAGCTGGTCGACGAGCTGGTGTTGGTGGGCCAGGACGACGCCGAGGACATGGCGCGGTGCATGGCCAGCGAAGAAGGGATTTTTGCCGGTATCTCCTCGGCCGGCGCCTGCTGGGTGGCGCAGCAGGTTGCGCAGCGCGAAGAGCATGCGACCATCGTCTTCGTGGTCTGCGACCGCGGCGACCGCTACCTGTCGACCGGCGTCTTTCCCGCCTGAGCCGCGCCGCAAAGGCGCCGCACCTTTTTTAAACAACACGCATCCCCCATGCATTACCAGACGCGTTTCTGTCCCCATTGCGCCACGGCGCTGGCTCCCATCGTGCAACTGGAGGATGGCGGCGAGAAAGAGCGCTTGCGCTGCCCGTCCTGCGGCTGGACGCACTGGAACAACCCGACGCCGGTGCTCGCCGCCATCGTCGAGGTCGACGGCAAGGTGCTGCTGGCACGCAACGCGCTGTGGCCGCAGAAAATGTTCGCGCTGATCACCGGCTTCATGGAGGCGGGCGAGTCGCCCCAGGAAGGCATTGCGCGCGAACTCAAGGAAGAGACCAACCTGGATGCGCAGTCGGTCGCGCTGGTCGGAGCCTACGAATTCCTGCGCATGAACCAGGTAATCATTGCCTACCACGTGGTCGCCACCGGCGAGGTGCGACTGTCGCCCGAGCTGGTCGACTGGCGCCTGTACGACCTGCACGAGCTCAAGTGCTGGCCGGCGGGCACCGGCTACGCGCTGGCCGATTGGCTGCGCACGCGCGGACACGAGCCGGTATTCTTCACCGCCGAGGAAAACGAAGAGCGCAGGCGCGGCCTGCCCAAGGACTGAGCATGGACGTGGACAAGGAAGTCGATGCGCGTGGATTGAACTGCCCGCTGCCCATCCTGCGCGCCAAGAAGGCGCTGGCCGACATGCAAAGCGGCCAGCTGTTGAAGGTGGTGTGCACCGACAAGGGATCGCTGCGCGACTTTCAGGCCTTCACCAAGCAAACGGGGCACGCGTTGGTCGAACAGCAGACCGTGGGCGAGGAGCTCATTCACATCCTGCGTCGGCGTTGATGGTTCTGCTCCAGGCAGCAGGGCCTGCACAGGCGCGACCGAGAAACTGAGGAGCGTGCGTGGGAGTCGTGTTGGCGTTTTTGGAGAACCTGCAGCCCTGGGCCAAGGTCGGCGTGGAGTTGCTGGCCCTGGCGCTGGTTGCCATGGCATCGGGCGTGCTGGCACGGGTGCTGCTGCTGCACGCGGTGCGCGGGTGGCGGCTGGGGTTGCCCAAGGGGTGGGCGCAAGTCCTGCTGCATGACCCGGTGCTGGTGCACCTGGCCAAGGCAACCCCCTCGGTGGTGGTGCAACTGGGACTGCGTTGGGTGGAGTACCTGCCGCTTGGCCTGTCGACGGCGCTGCACAACCTGGCGGTATCGTTCACGATTTACCACTTGGTGCGTGCCGTCTGCGCCTTGCTTCAGGAGCTCAACGCCTTTCACGAGCGCGGCGAGGGCCGTGCGGATGCACGCGACCTGTCCATCAAGAGCTATGTGCAGCTGGGCAAGCTGCTGGCGTGGGTAGTGGGGTTGCTGCTGATCGCTGCGACGCTGATGGATCGCTCGCCGGTGCTGCTGCTGTCGGGCCTGGGCGCCATGTCGGCGGTGCTGATGCTGGTGTTCAAGGACACGATTCTGTCCTTCGTCGCCGGCGTGCAGTTGGCGTCCAACGACATGCTGCGCGTGGGCGACTGGATCGAGATGCCCAAGGAGGGAGCCAATGGAGCAGTCGTGGATATCACGCTCAACATCGTCAAGGTGCAGAACTGGGACAAGACCATCTCCACGATTCCGACCTGGAAGCTGATGAGCGAGAGCTTCAAGAACTGGCGCGGCATGTTCGACGCAGGCGGGCGGCGCATTCTGCGCGCGCTGCACATCGACGCGACGACGGTGCGCCCGCTGACCGACGCGCAGCGCACCAGCCTGGCCGGGCAGGCGCTGTTGCAGGACTTCTGGCAGCAGCAGGCGCAGCAGCCGCAGGGTGCGCTGCTGGCCGGCGAGATGAGCAATCTGGCGGTGTTCAGCGCCTACACGCTGGCCTATCTGCGGGCCCACCCGGGCATTGCCAAGGGGCCTGGTATGCACCTGTTGGTGCGCATGCTGGAGCCCACGGCCATGGGCATTCCGCTGCAGCTGTACTGCTATACCGCCAGCACCGTCTGGGTGGAGCACGAGGCGATGCAAAGCGCGGTCTTCGACCACCTGATCACGGTGATGCCTGAGTTCGGGTTGGCGGTGTACCAGCGCTCGTCGGACTACGGCAGCCGGTTGCTCGGGCCGGTGCTGTCCATGCGGGACGGCACGTAGGTTTTTTTACAGCGCCAGCGTCTGCAGATAGGCGCGAAACGCCCCGCCCACCTGCGGGTGCTGCAGCGCAAGCTCCACGCTCGCCTCCAGAAAGCCTTCCTTGCTGCCGCAGTCGTAGCGCTTGCCGCTGTACTGGAAGGCGTAGACGGCCTCGTGTGTCATCAGGCGGGCAATGGCGTCGGTGAGCTGGATCTCTCCGCCCACGCCGCGCGGCTGGTTGCGGATCTCCTGGAAGATACGCGGCGTCAGCACATAGCGGCCGGCCACGCCCATGCGCGACGGTGCGACCTCGGGAGCAGGCTTTTCGACGATTTCATCGACGCGCAGCAGCGGACCGCCTGCCGCCTCGCCCCGGACGATGCCGTAGCGCTTGGTGTGCTCCGCAGGCACCTCCTGCACCGCCAGCAGCGAGCGGCCCTGTTTCTCAAATGCGGCGGTCATCTGTGCCATCACGCCGGGGCCGCCGTTCTCGCCCACCATCAGGTCGTCGGCCAGCAGCACCGCAAAGGGCTCATTGCCCACCAGCGGCTCGGCGCACAGCACCGCGTGGCCCAGCCCCAGGCTACGCGGCTGGCGCACGAACAGGCAGTTCATGTCGTCAGGGCTGACGCTGCGCACCAGCTCCAGCATTTCCTTCTTGCCCGCGGCCTCCAGCTCGCTTTCCAGCTCGTAGGAGGTGTCGAAATGATCCTCGATGGCGCGCTTGCTGCGGCCGGTGACGAAGACCATGTCGCGGATGCCAGCCTCATACGCCTCTTCGACGGCGTACTGGATCAGGGGTTTATCCACGACGGGCAGCATCTCCTTGGGCGACGCCTTGGTGGCAGGCAGAAAGCGGGTGCCCAGGCCTGCAACGGGGAAGACGGCCTTGCGAACGCGGGTGGTTGTCATGCGGATTCCTCTCTTTGGGTGTCTTTACTCCCTCCCCCTGTGGGAGAGGGGTGGGGTGGGGGGCAGCGGCGGCGGTGCAGACAGCCCCCATCCCGGCCTTTCCCCAGAGGGGGAAAGGAGTTGAGCCATTCAGCCCAGGCGGGTCAGCTGTTCCTGGATGCGGGCCAGCGTCGCGCCAAAGTCGGCCACGCGTTTTTTCTCCTGCTCGATCACGGCCGGCGGCGCCTTGGCGACGAAGGCCTGGTTGCCAAGCTTGGCGTTGGCCTTGGCGATTTCGCCTTGTAGACGAGTGGCCTCCTTGGCCAGGCGGGCCTTCTCGGCCGCCACGTCGATCTCGACGAACAGCGCCAGGCGCATGTCGCCGACCACGCTGACCGGGGCGTTCTGCGCTTCTTTCGCCCAGGCGCCGGCGTCGTCGAACACCTTGACCTCGCTGAGTTTGGCCAGGTTTTGCAGAACGGCGGCGTTGGCGCGCAGGAAGGCGGCTTCTTCTGTCGTGTCGGCAACCGCCAGCAGCGGCAGGCGCTGCGCGGGCGAGACGCCCATCTCGCCGCGCAGCTGGCGGCAGGCGTCGACCATGTGCTTGAGCCGCTCGACGTAGGCGATGGACGCCTCGTCGATCTTCTGCGGCTGCGCCTGGGGGTAGGGGGCGATGGCGATGGACGCGCCTTCGATGCGCGCCACGGGCGCGACCACCTGCCACAGCGCTTCGGTCACAAACGGGATGATGGGGTGGGCCAGGCGCAGGATGGCTTCGAGCACGCGGATCAGTGTGCGCCGCGTGGCGCGCTGCTGGGCGGCGCTGCCGGCCTGGATCTGCACCTTGGCGATCTCCAGGTACCAGTCGCAGAACTCGTTCCAGACGAAGTCGTAGAGGGTGTTGGCGACGTTGTCCAGGCGGTATTCGGCAAAGCCCTGGGCCACTTGCGCCTCCACCTTTTGCAGCTGCGAGACGATCCAGCGGTCGGGCTGGCTGAAGTGCAGATAGGCCTCGCTGCAGCTGCCATCGCCGTCAAAGCCGCAGTCAAAGCCCTCGCAGTTCATCAGCACGAAGCGGCTGGCGTTCCACAGCTTGTTGCAGAAGTTGCGGTAACCCTCGCAGCGCTTGCTGTCGAAGTTGATGGAGCGCCCCAGGCTGGCGAGCGCGGCAAAGGTAAAGCGCAGCGCGTCGGCGCCGTAGGCCGGAATGCCGTCGGGGAATTCCTTTTGCGTGTTCTTGCGCACGGTGGGCGCGGTCTCGGGGCGGCGCAGGCCCTGGGTGCGCTTGTCCAGCAGTGATTCGAGCTCGATGCCGTCGATCAGATCCACCGGGTCGAGCACGTTGCCTTCCGATTTGCTCATCTTCTTGCCGTGCGCGTCGAGCACCAAGCCGTGGATGTAGACATGCTTGAACGGCACGCGGCCCGTGAAGTGCGTGCTCATCATGATCATCCGGGCGACCCAGAAAAAGATGATGTCATAGCCCGTGACCAGCACGCTGCTGGGCAGGTAGAGGTTGTAATCATCGGTGGCGCTGTCGCCCTGCTGCGGCCAGCCCATGGTGGAAAACGGCACCAGCGCGCTGGAATACCAGGTGTCGAGCACGTCTTCGTCGCGCTTGAGCGTTTTGCCCGGGGCCTGCGCTTGGGCCTCTTGCTCGCTCTTGGCCACATACACCTTGCCGTCCTCGTCGTACCAGGCCGGAATCTGGTGGCCCCACCACAGTTGGCGGCTGATGCACCAGTCCTGGATGTTGTTCATCCACTGGTTGTAGGTGTTGACCCAGTTCTCGGGTACGAAGCTCACCTGGCCGCTGGCCACGGCGTCAATCGCCTTTTGCGCAATCGATTTGCCCGTGGCGTCGCCCACGCCCACCTTGTTCATGGCGACGAACCACTGGTCGGTCAGCATGGGCTCAATCACCTGGCCGGTGCGGGTGCAGATGGGCACCATCAGCTTGTGTTTCTTGGTCTCGACCAGCAGGCCCAGGGCGTCGAGGTCGGCGACCACGGCCTTGCGCGCGGCAAAGCGATCCAGGCCGCGGTATTTCTCGGGCGCGTTGTCGTTGATGGTGGCGGTGAGCGTCAGCACGCAAATCATCGGCAGGCCGTGGCGCTGACCGACCGCATAGTCGTTCTGGTCGTGCGCCGGCGTGACCTTGACCACGCCGGTGCCGAATTCCTTGTCGACGTATTCGTCGGCAATCACCGGGATCTCACGCTCGCACAGCGGCAGCTTGACCATCTTGCCGATCAGGTGCGCGTAGCGCTCATCCTCGGGGTGCACCATCACCGCCACGTCGCCCAGCATGGTCTCGGGGCGGGTGGTGGCCACCACCAGTTGGCCGGCTCCATCGGCCAGCGGGTAGGCGATATGCCACAGCGAACCGTCTTTTTCCTCGTTCTCCACTTCGAGGTCGGACACGGCCGACTGCAGCACCGGATCCCAGTTCACCAGGCGCTTGCCGCGGTAGATCAGGCCCTGCTCGTACAGCGTGACGAAGGTTTCCGTCACCACCTTGGACAGCTTGTCGTCCATGGTGAAGTACTCGCGGCTCCAGTCCACGGTGTCGCCCAGGCGGCGCATCTGCGTGGTGATGGTGTTGCCCGACTGCTCCTTCCACTCCCACACCTTGGCGACGAAGTTCTTGCGCCCCAGGTCGTGGCGGCTCGTGCCTTCGCTTTGCAGTTGGCGCTCGACGACGATCTGCGTCGCGATGCCGGCGTGGTCGGTGCCGGGGATCCACGCCGTGTTGCAGCCCTTCATGCGGTGGTAGCGCGTCAGGCTGTCCATGATGGTCTGGTTGAACGCGTGGCCCATGTGCAGCGTGCCGGTCACGTTGGGCGGCGGCAGCTGGATGGCGAACGACGGCGCTGCTGCATCGGGTTGGCCCGTGCCGCGCACGCCGGCGCGGCCGTAGCCGCGGCGCTCCCACTCGGGGCCCCAGTGGGCTTCGAGCTGGGCGGGTTCAAAGGATTTGGACAGGGACTGCAGGCCGGGTTGTTCTGGGGTGTCGCTCATGGTGCGCAGGGAAATGAAAAACGGCATCCCGCGGGATGCCGCTTGAATGGCAGTAAATCGGAAGATGCGGGCATTTTATTCCCCGTGCTGGGCTTTGCTCGGATCGGTGGGCGAAAGAGCAGCTTCTCAGAGGGTGGGAGGAAATTACCCGTGCCTGAAAGGCGCGCCAAAACGCTGCCAATCGAGACGCAAAACGCAGCCATAGCTCGAGCTATGGCGAGTATTTGCAACGAAGAGTGGTGGTGTTTTGGCGTGCAAAGCGGGCATGGGGGATTGCCTCCCACCCTCTCAGCTCTTGAGGTACATGTCCAGGCGCTTGGCGGCATTTTCGAGATGCGCGTAGGCGGCGCGCTCCGCCGCCTTGGGGCTTCCTTCTTTGATGGCGTCGTAGATGGCCTGGTGCTCCTGTTGCACGGCTTCCACCGAAGTCGTGTGCCGGTCGCGCGTGTTGGTGCGAGCCTGGCGAATGACACGGCGCGCGCCTTGCTCCAGATGCGAGCTCAGGGCAATGAAGTGCGGGTTGTGCGTGGCCTCGACGATGGCCTGGTGGAAGGCGAAGTCCTGTTCGTCGCCCAGGCGGTCGTTGGCGATTTCGTATTCCATGCCGATCAGCGCGCGCCGGATCATTTTCAGATCCTGCTCGGTGCGGCGCATGGCGGCCAGGCGGGTGGCCGCGACTTCGACGGTCACGATCAGCTCCATCACCAGCGCCAGGCTGTCGCGTTCGTCGATAGCCACGTCCTGCATGCGAAAGGACTGACGCTGATCGCGTTCGAGCACGTAGGCACCGCTGCCGCGGCGCGTTTCAACGATGCCGTCGGATTTGAGCTGCGACAGCGCCTCGCGGACAACGGAACGGCTGACCCCATGCTGCTCGCACAACTCGCGCTCGCTCGGTAGGCGATCGCCTGGTTGCAGCTCGCCGCGTTGCACCCGGGCGTTGATGCTGGCGGCGATTTCGTCGGGCAGGAGGCGCCTGTCTACCTGCGATAGAGGGGAAGCGGTCATTTGCGCGGCAGCCATGAGGTCTGTGGACATAAAGCGATAGTGAACCAATGCGAAAGTTGTCAGACATGCTAATCCAAATCATGAAATTGGTCTGGAGCCACTCGACTCCGTGGATTCCAGGCAAGCCAACCGGTCAAACATCAGTCGGTGTTTACCCTTGATTGGATGTTATTTGCTTGCTCTCATGCTGTCCGACTACTAAACTAAGTTGTCAGGCCAGTATGCAATTCATGTCAGACATCATTGGATGAATTACTCGCTCTTGTTCACTGGAGTCCCTTTACCGCTACATCCTTGGAGACCTTATGTTCGTACCTTTTCGCGCAAAACACATTGCCCTGGCTGCCCTGGTCGCGGTGACTGCGGGCGCCCAGGCGGCGCCGCTGAAAATTGGGCTGGTGGAGACTCTCTCGGGCTCGCAGGCATCGACCGGCCTGATGTTCAAGACGGCCACGCGTTACGTCATCGATCAGATCAACGCCGATGGCGGCTGGGACGGTGAGCCAGTGCAGTTGGTCGAATATGACAACCAGGGCGGGCCCGCCGGCGCGTCCGACAAGGTCAAGGCGGCGCTGGCCGACGGCGTGCAACTCATCATCCAGGGTTCATCGTCGGCCGTGAGCGGCCAGATCACCGAAGACGTGCGCAAGTTCAATCTGCGCAATCCGGGCAAGGAGGTGGTGTTTCTCAATGTGGGCGGCGAGGCGCTGGAGCTGACCGGTGACCGTTGCCACTTCCATCATTTCCGCTTCAACCCCAACGCCCAGGTGCGTGTCAAGGCGTTGGTCGGGGCCATGAAGCTCGACCATGGTCTGGGTACCAAGGTGTATTCGATCAACCAGAATTACTCCTGGGGCCACGACATGGAGGCGGCCATCGTCGCCAATGCCGAGGTGGGTGGCTACAAGGTCGTCGAGAAGACGCTGCACGACACCAACCGGATCCAGGACTTTGCCCCTTATGTCAACAAAATCATCGCATCGCAGGCCGACACGGTGCTCACGGGCAATTGGTCCAACGACTTGCTTTTGCTGATGAAGGCGTCCAAGGCGGCGGGCTTGAATGCGCGTTTCGGCACAACTTTTCTTGACCAGCCCGGCAATATCGCCAATGCGGGCGACGTAGCGCTGGGGAACTATGTCGTCCATCCCTTCAATGCCGACGCCAATGGCGCGCAAAGCGAGCAGTTTGCCGAGGACTACAAGTCCAAGACCGGCCACTACCCGGTGTACGTGGAAGGGCAGACGGTGTTTGGCCTGCAGATGGTCGCATCGGTTTTGAAGAACGTGAAGGCCGAGGGCGGCAAGCTCAACACCAATACCTTTGCCAAGACGCTGGAGAAGGCGAAGTTCAACTCGCCCCTGGGCGAGTCGCAAATGCGCGCGGACGATCACCAGATTTTGTTGCCCATCGTGGTTTCCAAGGTCGCCAAGGACGCCAGGTACAAGGCGGACAACACCGACATGGGTTTCAAGACCATCAAGCTCTTCACGGCTGAGGAAGCAGCGGTGCCGCCCCAGGCCAGCTGCAAGATGAAACGCCCCTCCTGAGCGATCTGCCAAGCCCTGGCCTCCCGTGAGGGAGGCGGGCGAGGCGCCTTCCTATCTTTCACTTCTGTACATGCCTGCCGCTACCAGGCGCGGCCGCTGCATGCGCGTTTGCTTACGGGAACACCATCATGGAGAACCTGATCGTTTCACTGCTCAACGGCGTCATCTATGGATTGCTGCTGTTCATGGTCTCGGCCGGCCTGACGCTCATCTTTGGAATGATGGGCGTGCTCAATTTCGCGCACGCGTCGTTCTACATGCTGGGCGCATATTTTGCCTATGCCTTGCAGGACAGCCTCGGCTTCTGGGGCGCGCTGGTCGCTTCCCCCATCCTGGTCGGCGTGGTTGGCGTGGTGGTCGAAAAGTATTTCTTGCGTCGCGTGCACCACTACGGGCACGCCCATGAACTGCTGCTCACCTTTGGCCTGTCTTTCATCATTGCCGAGCTCGTCAAGCTGTTTTTCGGCAATTTCCCTGTCGACTACCGGATTCCAGCGAGCCTGGACTTCTCGCTCTTTCGCCTGGGCGCTTCCAACTATCCGGCCTATCGCATCCTGATGGGGACGGTGGCCATCGTCATGTTCGTGCTGGTGTACCTGCTGCTGACGCGCACCCGCGTGGGCATCGTCGTGCGCTCTGCCATCTACAAGCCGCGCATGGCCGAGGCGCTGGGCCACAACGTGCCGGTGGTCTTCATGGGTGTGTTCGGCGTGGGCGCGGCGCTCGCAGGCCTGGCTGGCGCCGTGGCCGGTGCGTTCTACACCACCAACCCGAACATGGCGCTGGAACTGGGCGTAATGGTCTTCGTCGTCGTCGTTGTCGGCGGCCTGGGCTCTATGGGTGGCGCCATGCTGGCGTCGCTGCTCATCGGTGTCATCACCTCGCTCGCCGTCGGCGTGGACTACAGCCTGGCCGACGCGCTGGCCTGGGTGGGGGCGGGCGACTGGGCCGAGCGGGTGGGCGGACTGCTCACGCTCAAGCTGTCCAGCATTGCCGCGACGATTCCTTTTGCCCTGATGTTGCTTGTCCTCATGGTGCGCCCCTCGGGCCTCATGGGCGACAAAAACTGAGCACCAAGCAGGAATTCTCATCATGAAATCAAGTACCTGGATCGCGTTGGCAGTGGGCGTGGCGCTGTTGCTGGCGCTGCCGGCACTGACCACGCCAGCGCTTCTCAACGCATCCATCCAAATGCTGATCGCGGCGCTTTTCGCCTGCGCCTTCAACGTGCTGTGCGGGCAGGGCGGCATGCTGTCCTTCGGCCATGCGGCCTACTTCGGTGTCGGCACCTTTGCCACGGTGCATGCCATGAACGCCTTCAACGGCGCGGGTCTGCTGCCCACGCCGCTGATGCCACTGGCGGGCGCCGTCGTGGGACTGCTCGTCGGTATCTTTGCCGGCTGGTTCGCCACCAAGCGCACCGGCGCTTACTTCGCCATGATCACCTTGGCGCTGGCCGAGCTGCTGTATGCGCTGGCCCCCCACCTCAAGGATGTGTTCGGCGGCGAGGCAGGCATCTCCACCATGCGCATGCCGGCCTGGGGCTTCACTTTCGGCTCTTCCATCGAGGTGTATTACCTGACTCTGGCCTGGGTGCTGCTGTCGCTCGCTTTGCTGTACCTGTTCACCCTCACTCCCGTGGGGCGCCTGACGCTGGGCCTGCGCGAGAACACGCAGCGACTGCGCTTTCTCGGTTACGAGGTGCACCGCCTGAACGTCACGGTGTTCGCCATCTCTGCCATGTTCGCCGGCGTCGCCGGAGGCCTGCAGGCGCTCAATACCGAGTCGGCCAACTATGTGCTGCTTGAAGGCCATATCTCGGCGGCGGTGGTGCTCAACAGCTACATCGGCGGCGTCTCGGTATTTCTGGGGCCAGCCCTGGGTGCATCGCTCATGACCTTCTTTGGCTACGCCGTGTCCGACCTGACGCGTGCGTGGCTGCTGTACCAGGGCATTTTGTTCGTGCTGGTGATGATGTTCATGCCGACGGGGCTGACGGGATTTTTCGGCTTGCTGGCAAGCACCCGCAGAGCCCACGGTTTCGCACGCCTGCTGCCCTTGCTGTTGCTGGGTGCGATTGCTGCCACGCTGCTGACGGCGGCAACGGTGTTCACGGTCGAACTGCTGCAGCGCTTTTTCTCCCAGGACTACCGCTCGCTGGTGGCGCTGCAGCCGGATGCCGGCTGGACGGCGATTGCGCTGTTCGGGCGTGACTGGCTGCCGACGGCGGTGGCGACCTGGGCCGTTCCCCTCGTGCTGTGCGGTGTTGGTGCGGCGTTGGTGGTTGCAACACGGCGCATGTGGGCGGCTTTGCTCGAGCGTGCCGAGGCGCAGCGCGCGGATGCCAGTGCGATGGCCGGCGCGCAAGGAGGTGTGCTGTGAATGCAATGCAACCCATTCTGACCCTGACCGATGTGCACAAGGCCTTCGGCGAGACGCAGATCATCCGCGGCGTGGACCTGGAGCTGCGCGCCGGCGAGCGCCATGCCTTGATCGGCCCCAACGGCGCGGGCAAGTCCACGGTGTTCCACCTGATCTCGGGCCACTACGTGCCGACCAGCGGGCGCATCCACTTCGACGGCCACGACATCCAGGGCGCAAGCCCGCAGCGCATCAATCGCCTGGGACTGGCGCGCTCGTTTCAGATCACCAACATCTTCCCCAAGCTGTCGGTATACGAGAACCTGCGCCTGGCCGTGATGCGCCGCCATGGCGTGCAGAACACGCTGTGGCGCTTCATCGGCAGCTACCCCAAGGTGCGCGAGGAGACCGAGCGTTTGCTGGAGCAGGTGCGCCTGGCCGCGCGGCGTGACGCGATTGCCGGAGAGCTGTCGTACTCCGAGCAGCGCTCGATGGAAATCGCCATGGCGCTGGCCTCCGACCCCCAGGTCATCCTGCTGGACGAGCCCATGGCCGGCATGTCGCACGAGGAGACCGATTATGCGGTCGAGCTCATCAAGCAGGTGACCCAGGGCCGCTCGCTGCTCATCGTGGAGCACGACATGGACGTGGTGTTCTCGCTGTGCGACCGCATCAGCGTGCTGGTCTATGGCCAGGTGATCGCCACCGGCACGCCCGACGAGATCCGCAACAACCAAAAGGTCAAGGAAGCCTATCTGGGCGAGGAGGTGGCGGCATGAGCATCAACACACAAGCCTTGCTGCAGCTCAAGGGTGTGCATGCCCACTATGGCAAGAGCCACATCCTGCACGGGGTGGACTTTCACGTCGCACCGGGTGAGGTGGTGAGCCTGCTGGGGCGCAACGGCTCTGGCCGTTCCACCACCATGAAGACCATCATGGGGCTGGTCGAGCCCTCGGATGGCCAGATCACGTTGCAGGGCAAAAAGATAGCCGGTGCGCGCTCGTTCGAGATCTGCCGCGCCGGCGTGGCCTTCGTGCCCGAGGAGCGCGAGGTGTTCCACAACCTCACCGTGGACGAGAACCTGCGCATGGGCGAGCAAAAAGCGCCCGCCGGGCGCACGCGCTGGAGCGTGGAGCAGATGTTCGACTACTTCCCGCGCCTCAAGGAGCGGCGCAACACCCGGGCCGGCAGCCTGTCGGGCGGCGAGCAGCAGATGCTGACCATGTGCCGCTCGCTGCTGGGCAATCCGCTGGTGATGCTGATCGACGAGCCCACCGAGGGCCTGGCGCCCAAGATCGTGCAGGTGGTGGGCGAGGTCATCAAGGACATCCACAGCAAGGGCGTGTCGGTGGTGCTGGTCGAGCAGAAGCTGGCCATCGCGCTCAAGGTCTCCAGCCGCGTGTGCGTGATGGGCCATGGCCGCATCGTGTTCGAAGGCACGCCGCAAGAGCTCACCTCCAACCCACAACTCATGACCGATTGGCTTGCCGTATGACGACTCCTACCCCTATCCCCCTTGGCTACCCCGGCGCCCAGCCCTTTGCCACGGCCAGCTATCCTGGCCTGGCGGGCAGGGTGGTGCTCAACACCGGCGCGGGCAGCGGCATAGGCCGCGCCATGGCCCATGCCTTCGCCCGCCACGGCGCACGCCTGATGTTGCTCGACATTGACCAGGCGGCGCTGGAGCAGACGTGCGCGCAGCTGCAGCAAGCCTTTCCCGGCGTCGAGGTGGACATCGTGCAGGCCTCGATCGCCGACGACGAGGCGGTGGAGCGCGCCTGCGCCGCGACCGAGGCGCGCTTCGGCCGCATCGACATCCTGCTGAACAACGCTGGCATCTCGATGAACAAGCCCTCGCTGGAGCTCACGCCCGCCGAATGGCGCCGTGCCATCGACATCGACCTGTCCGGCGTCTTTTACTGCGCGCAGGCCGCCGGCCGGCGCATGGCAAGCCAGGGCGGCGGCGTGATCCTGAGCACGGCCTCGATCTGGGGGCTGTCCAGCTCGGCCAATCGCCTGGCCTATTGCGCGGCCAAGGCCGGCGTGGTCTCGCTCACCAAATGCCTGGCAGCCGAATGGGCGCAGCACCGCATCCGCGTCAACGCCATCTGCCCCGGCTACACGCACACGGCCCTGATGGACGACCTGATGGCGCGCGGCGTCATCAATGGTGCCGAGCTGTGCGGCAAGACGCCCATGAACCGCCTCGGGCGCCCCGAGGAAATGGCCGAGGCCGCGCTGTACCTGGCCTCGGACGCCGCCGCCTTCATCACCGGCCATGCCCTCGTCTCCGACGGCGGCTGGCTGGCGCAAGGCTATTGAATCCGCTCACGCAAAACAGACAGGAACACGATATGACGATACGTACACCGCTGACCCCCGCAAGCGACTGGGTCGAGATTGCCACCACCGCCGAGGACTGGGCGCAGGCCGATCCCGTCCTCCTGGGCACGCTGCTGACGCACATGCATGTCATCCGCGGCTTCGAGGAATGCGTGTTGGACCTGGCGGGCGAGGGCCTGGTGCACGGCCCCGCGCACTCCAGTATTGGTCAGGAGGGTGGCGCGGCTGGCTCCATCGTCGGCCTGACCACGGCCGACCAGATCAACGGCTCGCATCGTGGCCATCACCAGTTCCTCTCCAAGGCGCTGGGCCATATTGCACCGCAGGGGCTCGATCCCAAGGCAGGGTTTAGCGGCGAGGTGCAGAACCTGCTGCAGCGCACGCTGGCCGAGATCCTGGGGCTGGATCAGGGCTTCTGCCATGGCCGCGGCGGCTCCATGCACCTGCAGTGGGTGGAGGCCGGCGCCCTGGGCACCAACGCCATCGTGGGTGGAGGCGTGCCGCTGGCGGCCGGCGCGGCCTGGGCGCATAGGCATGCGGGCACGGATGCCGTGGCCGTGACCTATTTTGGCGACGGCGCGGTCAACATTGGGTCGGTGCTGGAGACCATGAACCTGGCGGCCGCCTGGAAGCTGCCGCTGTGCTTCTTCATCGAAAACAACCGCTACGCCGTCTCTACCAAGGTGGAGGAGTCCACGGCCGAGACGCGCCTGTCGGCACGCGGCCTGGCCTTCAACATCCAAAGCTGGAAGGTTGACGGCATGGACCCGCTGGCCGTGCACCTGGCCATGCAGGAGGCCCTGGCGCACATGCGCGCGGGCAAGGGTCCGACGGTGATCGAGGCCGATGTCTACCGCTTCTTCCACCAGAACGGCCCCTTCCCCGGCAGCGCCTTTGGCTACCGCAGCAAGGATGAGGAGCAGCAGTGGCGTGCGCGCGACCCGATCGCGCTGCTCGAAGCCCGGATGCAGGAGCGCGGCCTGCTCACCGAGGACGATGCCCAGGCGCTGCGCCAGCGCATCAAGGACGCCATGGCCCAGGCCAGCGCTGAGCTGCTGGAGATGGATCCCACGGGCAAGCCGGGCAAGCGCCGCATCCGCCCCGAACTCTGGCCCAGCCCGGACTTCCGCGACGTGGGCGTGCGTGGCGACCTGAGCGAGCTGCAGGGCCTGCGCGCCGAGGAAGCCGGCAGCTTTGCCGGCAAGACCGAGCAGCGCAAGTTCGTGGACGTGGTGGCCGACGTGATGAACCGCCGCATGGAGACCGACGCCTCCATCGTCGTCATGGGCGAGGACGTGCACCGCCTCAAGGGTGGCACCAACGGCGCCACGCGGGGCCTGCGCGACCGCTTCCCGGATCGTGTGCTGGGCACCCCCATCAGCGAGAACGCCTTCGCCGGTCTGGGCGGGGGCCTCGCCATGGACGGGCGCTACAAGCCGGTGATCGAATTCATGTACCCCGACTTCATGTGGGTGGCGGCCGACCAGGTGTTCAACCAGATCGGCAAGGCGCGCCACATGTTCGGCGGCGGCTTCGAGGTGCCTCTGGTGCTGCGCACCAAGGTGGCCATGGGCACGGGCTATGGCTCGCAGCATTCCATGGACCCGGCCGGCATCTTCGCCACCGCACCGGGCTGGCGCATCGTGGCCGCGTCCACGCCGTTCGACTATGTGGGGCTGATGAACGCTGCGCTGGCCTGCAAGGATCCGGTGCTGGTGATCGAGCATGTGGATCTGTACAACAGCCAGGGCGCGGCGCCGGTGGAGGACCTGGACTACATCATTCCCGTAGGCAAGGCCGCGGTGCGCCGTGGCGGCCAGGCCGTCACGGTGCTGACCTATTTGTCCATGGTGCAGCACACGCTGGAGGCCGTGGAGCAGACCGGCATAGATGCCGAGGTGGTGGATCTGCGCTGGCTCGATCGTGCCAGCCTGGACTGGGACACCATCGAGGCCAGCATCCGAAAGACCAACAACGTGCTCATCGTGGAGCAGGGCGCGCGTGGCACATCGTATGGCGGCTGGCTGGCCGACGAGATCCAGCGCCGCTGCTTCGACTGGCTGGACCAGCCGGTGCAGCGCGTGACCGGCGCCGAGGCCTCGCCCAGCATCTCCAAGGTGCTGGAGCGCGCCGCCGCGGCGCGCACCGAGGAGGTCGTCGCCGGGCTGCGGCTGGTCATGCGTGAGCAGGGCCGCGCCTGAGGGCAGGGGAGTACAGCATGAGCATGAACATGATGGCCCCCCTGGAAGTGGGCCTGGGCGTGCGGGATCTGCCGCGCATGCGGGCGTTTTATGAAAACGCGCTGGGTTGCCGCTTTGTCAGCGAGGTCTTCGTGCCCGCCGACAAGGCGCGCCAGGCGGCGCTGGCCGATGGCGGCTACACCGTGGTGCGCCTGCAGACCAGCCATGGCGAGCGCATCAAGCTGCTGGCCCCGGTGGATTCCGCGCCGGCTGCCCAGCAAGTGGGCCCCATCCTGGCCCAACCCAATGCCAGCTACCTGACGTTCATCGTCGAGGACATCAACGCCGCCATGGCGCGGCTGCGGGCCGAGGGGGTGGAGTTTTTGACCGGCCCCGAGCGCGTCGAGGTGCGCCCCGGCACCTACCTGGCGTTTTGCCGCGACCCCGAGGGCCATGTGCTGGAGCTCGTGCAGTACGCCGACATCGCCAGCTACCGCAATGATTTGAAGAACAGGAGCGTTTGACATGGCTACCTTGCTGCGCATGCCCGAAGTGGCAGCCAATTCCACTCATGCCACCTTGTCCGCCTGGACGCGGCAGGAGGGCGACACCGTGGCCGCGGGCGACTGCCTGGCCGAGATCGAAACCGACAAGGCCGTGGTCGAGTTCAACGCCGAAGCCGCCGGCGTGCTGGGGCGCCTGCTGGTGCAGGCGGGCCAGGAGGTCGAGGTGGGCGCGCCCATCGCCGTGCTGCTGGCCCAGGGGGAGACGGTTGCGGATGTGGACGCATTGCTGCAGGCCGCCGGCGCCGCAGCGCCTACGGCCGCACCGACCCAGCAGCAGTCCGCGGCACCCGCGCCTGCCGCCGTGACTGCCCCCGTGACCGCGGCCTCAAGCGATGCAGGCCAGCGCCTGCGCGCCAGCCCGCTGGCGCGGCGCCTGGCGGCGCAGCGCGGCATAGCGCTGGCGGGCCTGGCCGGCAGTGGCCCGAATGGCCGCATCGTGAAGATCGACATCGAGCGCGCAGCCAGCCAGCCTGCGGCCGCGGCCGCAGTGTCTGCGCCTGCGCCCGCCAGCGGCGCCGGCTATACCGAGGTGCCGCACAGCACTATGCGCCGCACCATCGCCCGGCGCCTGGCCGAGAGCAAGTCCACCATCCCGCATTTCTACCTCTCGGTCGATTGCCGCATGGAGCGCCTGCTGGCGCTGCGCGCCGAGATCAATGCCGGCGCGAGCCGCAAGATCTCGGTCAACGACTTCATCGTGCGCGCGGTGGCCGTGGCGCTGCGCGAGGTGCCGCAGGCCAACGTGGGCTGGACCGACGCAGCCATGCGCCAGTACCAGCAGGCCGACATCGCCGTGGCCGTGTCCACCGACGCCGGCCTGATCACCCCCATCGTGCGCGCGGCCGACGGCAAGACGCTGTCGCAGATCAGCGCCGAGATCGCCGACCTGGCCGCGCGCGCCCGTGCCGGCCAGCTGCGCCCCGACGAATACCAGGGCGGCAGCATGAGCGTGAGCAACCTGGGCATGTACGGCGTGGGCGAGTTCGCCGCCATCATCAACCCGCCGCAGGCCGCCATCCTGGCTGTGGGCGCGTCGCGGCAGCAGCCCGTGGTGGAGGGCGGGGAGCTCAAGGTGGGCACGGTGATGCGCTGCACGCTGTCGGTGGACCACCGCGCCATCGATGGCGCGCTGGCAGCGCAGTGGCTGGCGGCGTTCCAGCGCGCCATCGAGTCGCCGCTGTCCATGCTGGTCTGAGGAGGCGCGTCATGGCACAGGAAACATTCGATCTGCTGGTCATCGGCGGTGGCCCGGGCGGCTACGTGGCCGCCATCCGCGCCGCGCAGCTGGGCATGAAGACCGCGCTGGTGGAAAAGGCGCAGCTCGGCGGCATCTGCCTGAACTGGGGCTGCATACCGACCAAGGCGCTGCTGCGCTCGGCCGACGTGCTGCGCCTGGTGCGCAATGCCGCGCAGTTCGGCGTGCAGGCCGCCGCGCCCCAGGCCGATCTGGCGGCCATGGTGGCGCGCTCGCGCGCCGTCGCGGTGCAGCTCAACAAGGGCGTCGCGCACCTGATGAAGAAGAACGGCGTCAAGGTGTTTACCGGCCATGCCCGCCTGCAGGGCGCGGGCGCGGTGTCCGTCTCAGGCGCGGATGGCGTGTCCCCGGCACTCAGGGCCAAGCACATCGTGCTGGCCACGGGCGCCAGGGCGCGCCAGCTGCCGCAGCTGCCCAGCGACGGCCAGAGCGTGTGGACCTACCGCGAGGCGCTGACCCCGCCCGCCCTGCCCAAGCGCCTGCTGATCGTGGGCGCGGGGGCCATAGGCATAGAGTTCGCGAGCTTTTACCGCACGCTGGGCGCTGAGGTCACGGTGGTGGAAATGGCGGGGCGCATCCTGCCGGTGGAGGACGAGGAAGTCTCCGCCCAGGTGGCCGCCAGTCTGCAGCGCGAGGGCATCGCCATTCACACCGGCATGGCCGTGGCCCAGGCGCAGCGCGGCAAAAATGGCTGGGAGGTGACGCTGCAGGCCCAGGACGCCGCCAAGGCCCGGTTGCAGCTGCAGGCCGACGTGGTGCTGGTAGCCGCGGGCATCGTCGGCAACGTGGAAGACCTGGGCCTGGAAAAGACCCGCGTGCAGGTGGAGAAGACCCATATCGTCACCGATGCGCAATGCCGCACCGCCGAGCCGGGCGTGTACGCCATAGGCGATGTGGCGGGGCCGCCCTGGCTGGCGCACAAGGCCAGCCATGAGGGGGTGATGTGCGTGGAGCATATTGCCGGCCTGGCACCGCACGCGCTCGACCCCAGGCGCGTGCCCGCCTGCACCTACAGCCACCCGCAGGTGGCCAGTGTGGGCCTGACCGAGGCCCAGGCCAGGGCCGCGGGCCACAAGGTCAAGGTGGGCAAGTTCCCCTTTGGCGCCAACGGCAAGGCGATTGCCATGGGCGCCACCGCTGGCTTTGCCAAGGTGGTGTTCGACGCGGGCAGCGGCGAGCTGTTGGGCGCGCACATGGTGGGCGAGGAGGTCACCGAGATGATCCAGGGCTTTGCCATCGCGCAGACGCTGGAGACCACCGAGGCCGACCTGATGGCCACCATCATTCCTCACCCCACGATGTCCGAATCCATGCACGAGGCAGTGTTGGCTGCCTACGGCCGGGCCCTGCATATCTGACCAGGAGATTTTCTTATGTACGACTTTCAGGACAAGACGTTGCTGCTGACCGGTGCCAACGGCGGCATTGGCCGCGAGGTGGCCAGGCTGTTTTATGCCCATGGCGCCAACCTGGTGCTGACCGATATCGACCTGGCCGGGCTGGAGGGCTTTGCCCAGACCCTGGGCGGCGATGTAGCGCGGCGCGTGGCCTGCCTGCGCATGGATGCGGCCGACCCCGAGGATTCGCAGAAGGCCGTGGATGTGGCGCGTGAGCGCTTTGGCGGCATCGACTACCTCGTGCCCTCGGCCGGCCTGTACCTGGCGCAGCCGGTCAGGGAGATGACCGACGCGCAGTGGCGCCAGACCCTGTCCATCAACCTCGACGGCGTGTTCTATCTGTGCCAGCGCGCCATTGCCGTGCTGCGCGACGGCAGCTCCATCGTGCACCTGAGTTCGCTGGCCGCGCATCGGGGCGCCTATTACAACGCGCACTACAGCGCGTCCAAGGGGGCGATCCTGAGCCTGACCCGCTCGCTGGCGCGCGAGCTGGGCCCGAAGACGCGCGTGAACGCCGTCTCGCCCGGCGTCATCGCCACGCCAATGACCAATGAGCTGATCGCCAGGCGCGGCCAGGAGTCGATAGAGCAAACACCGCTCAAGCGCCTGGGACAACCCGAGGAAATCGCCAGCGTGATCGGCTTCCTGTGCAGCAGCGCCGCCAGCTTCATCACCGGCGAAGTCATCCATGTCAACGGCGGCCTGTACATGGCCGGCTGACGCATTCAAGGAGCAACACCATGTGGAATTTGAAAGACCCATCGCTGCTGCGCGAGCAGTGCTTCATCGACGGCCAGTGGCTGGGCGCGCAGCAGACCATTGCCGTGACGAATCCCGCCACGGGCGCGCATATCGCCAGCGTGCCCAAGCTCGGTGCCGCCCACGCGCGCCAGGCCATAGAGGCCGCGAACCGCGCCTGGCCCGCCTGGCGCGCGCGCACGGCCAAGGAGCGCGCGGCCCTGCTCAAGCGCTGGTTCGAGCTGATCATGGCGCACCAGGATGATCTGGCGACCATCATGACCCTGGAGCAGGGCAAGCCCCTGGCCGAGGCCAAGGGCGAGATCGCCTACGCCGCATCCTTCATCGAATGGTTTGCCGAGGAGGGCAAGCGTGTCTATGGCGACACCATTCCGGCGCCGGTGGCCAGCCAGCGCATCGTCGTCACCAAGGAGCCGATCGGCGTGTGCGCCGCCATCACGCCGTGGAACTTCCCAGCCGCGATGATCACGCGCAAGGCAGGGCCGGCACTGGCCGCAGGCTGCACCATGGTGGTCAAGCCGGCCTCGCAGACGCCGCTTACCGCCCTGGCGCTGGCCGTGCTGGCCGAGCGCGCCGGCATTCCGGCTGGCGTGCTGTCGGTGGTGACCGGCGCGGCGGGCGACATCGGCACCGAGCTGGCCACCAACCCGCTGGTGCGCAAGCTCACCTTCACGGGATCGACCGAGGTGGGGCGCACGCTGATGCAGCAGACGGCCGCGACCATCAAGAAGGTGTCGATGGAGCTGGGCGGCAACGCGCCCTTCATCGTTTTCGAGGACGCCGACCTGGACGCCGCCGTGGAGGGGGCTCTCGTCTCCAAGTACCGCAATGCCGGCCAGACCTGCGTATGCGCCAACCGCCTGTACGTGCACGCCAAGGTGTACGACGCGTTCGCGCAAAAGCTGGTCGCCGCCGTGCAGGCTATGCAGGTGGGCGATGGCCTGCAGGACGGCGTACGCATAGGTCCGCTGATCGATGCCAAGGCCGTGGCCAAGGTCGAGGAGCATATTGCCGACGCAACCGCCAAGGGCGCGCGCGTGCTCACGGGCGGCAAGCGCCACGCGTTGGGCCAGTCGTTCTTCGAGCCCACGGTGCTGGCCGATGTCACGCAGGGCATGGCGGTGGCCAAGGAGGAAACCTTTGGCCCGCTGGCGCCGCTGTTCCGCTTCGAGACCGAGGACGAGGTTGTGGCTCTGGCCAATGACACCGAGTTCGGCCTGGCGAGCTACTTCTACGCGCGCGACCTGGGCCGCGTCTGGCGCGTGGCCGAGCGTCTGGAGTACGGCATGGTGGGTGTGAACACCGGCCTGATCTCGAACGAGGTGGCGCCGTTTGGCGGCGTGAAGCAGTCGGGCATAGGCCGCGAGGGCTCGCGCTACGGCATCGAGGACTACCTCGTTGTCAAGTACATCAACATGGCCGGTATCTGAGCCATGGAGATCGACGGCAAGACCCGGGTGGTCGGCATCGTCGCCGACCCTATCGCCCATGTGCGCACGCCGCAGCTCTTCAACGCGGCCATGGCGCGCCAGGGCCACAACGCCGTGTGCGTGCCGCTGCATGTGGCGCCGCCGCAGCTGCCGGCGCTGCTGGCGGGACTGGCGGGCTGCCAGAACCTGGCCGGGCTGGTGGTCACCATCCCGCACAAGGAGGCGGTGGTCGCGCATTGCGGCGAGCTGACCCCGGCGGCACGCCTGGTCGGCGCCGCCAACGTGTTGCGCTGGGATGGCGCGCGCGGCCATTGGCTGGGCGGCAACCTCGATGGTGACGGCTTCGTCGCGGGCCTGAGGCAGCAGGGCCACGGCCTGGCCGGCAAGCGCGTGCTGCTGCTGGGCGCGGGCGGGGCGGGCAAGGCCATCGCCTACGCCGTGGGGCGCGAGCGCCCGGCCGAGCTGGTGCTCTACAACCGCTCCATGGCGCGGGCCGAGGAGGCGCTGGCGCGCATCGCCCCGGCGCTGCCGGGCGTCGCCATGCGCGGCGGGGCGGCCGATGCGAGGGGCTTTGACGTGGTCATCAACGCAACGGCCCTCGGGCTGCACGACGATGATCCCGCGCCGCTGCCGCTCGAGACACTGCGGCCGGGCATGCTGGTGTGCGAGGCCGTGATGCGCGACACCGCGCTGCTGGCCGCCGCGTGCGCATGCGGCGCCCAGGCCCATGCGGGGCAGCACATGCTGGATGGTCAATTAATGGCCATGGCGGATTTTTTCAACCTATCCTTGGGCGCGTAGCGTATGGCGGCTTCTTGGAGCGTGAGCGCGCTGTCGTGAAGCTGTATTCGTCAGGACTGCTGCGCCAGCCGTGCTTCGTCACGTTGGATCAGCCGCCAGGTGGCGTTTGCCAGCCAAGTGAGGCCCACAAAAGCGGCCAACGAGATCAGCCACTGGCCCAGCCGCTGCTGGTCGTCGAGCAGGTAGGCGTTGCACAGGCGCAGGGGCGAGTCGATGTAGAGCTGGCCGACGACGACCATCATCATCAGGAGGTTGCCCAGAAAAAAGCCCTGGATGATCAGTCCGGCGGGGCGCCAGGACAGGCGCAGGGCGACGCCGGCCAGCAGCAGCGCGGCGCACTTGGCCACTTCGATGTCGCTGCGGTACAGGGCCAGGTCGAGCACGCGGGGGATCATCAGCACGGCCAGCGCCGCGCTGATCCAGACCAGGCCGGCAATGCCGTGGGTGTTGCAGCTCATCACCCAGCGACGCAGCCGCTCGGGCAGGGCGACGGCCAGCAGCGCGCCGCTGGCCATCAGCAGGGGAAACTGCAGCACCATGTGGCGCCACATGCTCGCTTCCAGTGCGTGACGGGCGGCAGGCCATAGCAGCACCACGGCGAGGCACAGGCCGGCAAGCGCCTGACGCCGTGGCGTCAGCCAGGCGGTCAGGCGGGCCGCTTGCGGCCATGGTGGCCGCATCATGATTGCGGTGCGCCGGCGTGCTGCTGGCGTGCCAGGTGGCGGGCGTAGTTCAGCGCCAGCTGCTGCTCGGCCAGATCGAAGACGCGCACCATGCGGCCCTGGCCGTCAAAGACCAGCAGTGCGGCGTTGTGCTCGTAGTCGCCAAAGTCGTTGGGAATGACCACCACTCCCAGGCGTGCCAGCAATGCCTGTTGCTGCGCCGGGTCGGGCACGCGTGCGAAACGCCATAGCCGCGGGTCGGCCTGCAGCTTGTCAGCATAGGGGGCAAGCACTTGCGGTGCGTCGTGGGCGCCGTCAAAGCTGATCGACAGCAGGCGCACGCCAGGGTTGGGTTCTTGCTGCAGTGCCTGCTGCAGCTGCTGGAAGCTGCTGCCCAGCGACAGGCAGACGGTCTGGCAGCGGGTGTAGAAGAAGTCGGCGATCGTCACGCCCGCGTGTCCGTCCGTGCCGCTGCCACCGGCCAACAGTGCGGGCAGGGTGGTTGCGGGTACGTCCGCGCCGTCGACGGCCACGGACGGAGCGGGCACCGGGCGCAACGCCACCTCCAGGCGGCGTGCATCCTCGTCGGTCCAGGCCTGAAAGTCGTAGGTCAGCCAGGAGGCCGCCGCCCAGCCGGCCAGCAGGGTGAGCAGGCAGGCCAGGGCGGTGCGCAGCATGCTTACTTCAGCAAGGCCTTGAGCGCGTCTTCACCCTCGAAGGGTGTCGTGCGGTCGGCTCCGGCCTTGCGCTCCTCGGCAAACAGGTCGGCGTCCAGCGGGTCGTTCTTGTTGGACCAGCTGGTGCGGATGTAGGTGGCCACGCCCGCCAGCTCGGCGTCCGACAGCTGGGCAAAGCTGGGCATGGCGCCCTGGTACTTGTTGCCCTTGACTGTGATCTCGCCGGTGATGCCGTGCAGCAGGATGTTGGCCAGCACGCGGGGCTCGCCGTGCACCCATTCGGAGCCGTCCAGCGGCGGGAACACGCCCGGCAGGCCGGCGCCGTTGGCCTGGTGGCAGGCGGCGCACTGCGCGGCAAAAATGGCCTTGCCGTCGACGGCGGCGCCGGCAGCAGGTGCGGCCGGCCCCGAGAGCTCGGCCAGCGTGCGCTGGTCGCCATACTGCGACAGGCCCAGCGGTTCGGAGCGGATGATGTAGACCACGGCCCAGACCACCATCACCAGCGCGATCAGCAAGGCGCTGATCGGCATCGGGCGGATGGCCTCTTCGGGGTCTTCGTTTTCGCGTTTTTGTGCGTCGATATCTGGTTGTTGGCTCATCGTGACCCTCCTTTCAGACTGCAGGCGCAGCCGTGTCGCCCGCAGGCGCCGCGGAGCTCTTGGCACCTTCGGCCTCGCGTGGCTGCGGGGGCAGCACCGGGTAATTGCGTTTGAGCGCCTGCAGGTACTTCACCAGATCCAGTGTCTCAGGCTTGGGCACGACGACCTTGCCCGCAGGCGCCACGCCCGGCGGCAGGTTGACGACTTCCTCATCCTGCTCGGCCTTGTCCTTGATGTCGAACAGATAGGGGTAGGACGGCATGATGGACTCTTGCACATAGGCGCGCGGCTGGTACAGGTGGCCCAGTTGCCAGTCCTTGCTGGGCTGGCGCACGCCGATGTTCAGCAGGTCAGGCCCGGTGCGCATGCTGCCCAGCAGGTGGGGCCTGTCGTACACGTAGTCGCCCGGCACCGAGGCACGGCCCCAGCCGCGCTGGGAGTCGGCAGGCGCAAAGCTCTCCGAGCGCGGCTGCTGGCTGTGGCAGTACATGCAGCCGTTGGCGATGTAGCTGGCGCGTCCGCGCAGCTCGGCGCTGGTATAGGGCTTGACGCCCTCGGTCGGCTTGACGTCGTGCACCTGGATGTAGGGCAGGATGACCAGGGCGGAGACCGCGATGGCAAAAGTGGCCATCGCGCCTGCGGTCAGTTTGACTTCATTTTCCATGAACGATCTCCATGGCCTTGGGTTGGCTCGAGAACAGGGCTGCGCCCGTGCGATCCGGGCCAAAGCGCAGCGCCATGACCAGGAAGTGGTAGACGAAGACGATGTGGCTGGCCACCATCAGGGCACCGCCCAGGCTGCGCCACTTGAGATAGGGCATGGTGACCAGGACGGAGTCGATGAACGGACGCGCCGGATCGAGCATGGCCAGGCCCTGCAGCCAGCCGCCGTAGGACAGGAAGATGAAGTAGATCAGGATGCCGATGGCGGCCAGCCAGAAGTGCAGCGAGATCAGGCGCGGGTACGGCCATTCCCAGTGCACGATGCGCGGCATGATGAAGTAGATGGCGCCGAACAGCACCATGGTGACGAATCCATAGGCGCCCAGGTGGGCGTGGGCCACGGTGTAGTGCGTGAAGTGCGCCACCTGCTGCACCGAGCGCAGCGCCTCGAACGAGCCCTGCAGCGACGACATCATGTACATGAAGCCGCCGAACATCATGAAGCGCAGCACCGGCGAGTAGCGTGACAGGTGCATGCGCCCCTTCATCGTCAGCGCCATGTTGATCGCGAAGGCCAGGACCGGAATGATCATCATCATGCTCTGCACGATGGACAGCGTGATCAGCCAGCCCGGCACCGGGCCGCCCACCAGGTGGTGGCCACCGACCTGGGCGTAGAAGAAGGCCAGCGTCCAGAAGCCCAGGATGGACAGGTTGTACGAGCGAATCGGCCGCGCAATGATCTTGGGCAGGAAGTAGTAGATGGCGCCGACGGCCACGGGCGTGAACCACAGGCCGAGTACGTTGTGGCCATACCACCAGTTCATCGCGGCCTGTTGCACGCCGAATTGCACGCCGGGAATCTTGCCGACGATGAACAGCGAGGTGATCCACAGCAGCGCGGCCGTGTGGTACCAGGTGGTCACGTACAGCGACTCGACCTTGCGGTTGACCAGCGTGTACAGCACCGGGCCGATGATGCAGACCATGCCGGCGGCAAAGAAGATACCGATCTGCCAGGGCATTTCCAGGTACTCCAGGCCGTCGGTCCAGCCCGCGCCAATCGCGCCCACGCCCGCGGCAATGGCCACGTTGACCAGCGCGCCGCCCATCATGATCCACATCGAGCCGAACAGAGGCGTGCGCAGCAGGCGCGGCATCAGCCAGATGATGATGCCCAGCTCGGCGTTGGTGATCCAGCCGTAGAGCACGGCCGTCAGGTGCATGGTGCGCATGCGGCCAAAGGTCATCCAGGCTTCGCTGACCAGCCAGTCGGGCAGGTGCAGCTTGAGCGATGCCGTCAGTCCGGCGATGCCGCCGAACAGCAGCCACATGCAGGCGAACGCGATGAACATGAACACCGGAAACGCGCTGGAGCGGTCGGCGGCCAGGCGGTCCTGCAGCTCCTGGGCGTCCGGGACGTGTCGCTCGTCGCCCGGCTCGGCCGCCGCGTGCTGGAAGCGCTCCTGCTGCTGGGTGCCCAGTGCGGGATCGTCGATATGACCGATCTCTCCCTTGACGAAGATGGCCGATGCGGCCTTGGGATTTTCGACCAGCAGCCCCTTGCGCAACGACCATATGAAGACGAACAGTCCAATGATCGAGAGCAGGAAGGCAGCCAACAGGCTCAGGAGGGCGCTGTCCATCGCTGTGGTTCCTTTCGTTTTTTAACCCTGCAGGCGCATGCATGCGCCTGGTTTTGATCCACTGCAAATAACGGAGCAACAAAGCCTGTTACCGCATGGTGCCAGCGATTCTAAGATTGCGCCTCAATCGGCCTTGATGCAGTGCAACATGCCCATGTTGATGGCGCTGTCTCCATTGACTTATGCCAAGTACCGTTTGGCCGCAATGTGGTAGTGCTGCGGCGCAATATCGAGTGGAGTGGCCAGGCAAGCGCACGCGCCCGGCCGAGCGGGAAAGCGGGCCGGAGCGGGCGCGCGGCAAATCGCCTTGATTTTTGGCCGGGCGAGCGCCCTGCGGTGGAGGCGGGAAAAGCCCGCCGGGGTCAGCGCAGCAGTGCCGCCTGCTTCCAGGCGTGCACCGCCTCGTCGCCGTCGCCGCGCTGCTCGGCCAGCTCGGCCAGATGGCGCCAGGCGCTGGCGCGCAGGCGCTCGTCGCGCAGCTGTTGCACCGCGCGGGCAAAGCCCTGCTGGGCCTTGCCCCACAGCTGGCGGTGCATGCAGGCTGCCGCGGCCAGGTATTGCAGGTGGGGTTCGCGCGGGCGGGCGCGCTGCGCCGACTCGATGCGGGCGAGCCAGTCGTCCTCCAGATCCTGCATGTTGCGCTCCAGCGTGCGCACCAGACGCAGCCATTGCGCGTCGTTGAAGTCCGGCTCGCCCTGGCCGCTGAGCGCCTGCCAGACGGGGGTGAGCCACTGGCGCACCTGCGCCGGCTCGCCGCCCAGGCGCGAGAGCTGCTGCGCCGCGCGCGTGGCGATGTCGGGGTGGCTGCGCTCGGCGGCGTCCAGCTGCTGCCAGATGCGCAGGAGCTGGTGCGTGTCGCGTGTGCCGCGGATTTGTTCAAGCAGCAGCGAGCGCGTCAGCGTGTCGGCCACGGACGGGGCAAAGGCGCCATGCTTGGCCAGCAGCCGTGCGGTCTCCAGCGCCAGGTCGGTCTGCTGGGTGTGGCGCGCGGCCTTCAGGCGGGTGCGCAGCGCCAGCGTGCGCCGGGCCGTGCCGGCGGGCAGGCTGGCCAGCTGCTCCAGCGCGGACTCGGCGTCCCGGTCGTCCAGCGCCCAGCGCGCGGCGCGCAGCTGCAGGCCTTCGCCAAATTCGCGCTCGCTGTCGCTGGTGTGCTCGGCAATCGTCTGCTGCGCCTGCTCCAGGTGCGTCTGGCGGGTTTCGCGGTCTTGCAGCGCGTGCGACGACTCGGCCGCGATCAGGTGCGCCAGCGCGCGCATCTGGCGCGTGTGCGGGTCGCTCTCGCGCAGCTGCTCCAGCGCCTGTGATTGGCCTATGGCAGTGAGCGCGTCCTTGCGCGCGCGCAGGTAGCGCCCGGACAGCATGTAGGAGTAGGCGCCCAGCAGCGCGCCGTGCATGGTGCGCTCGCGCTGCATCACGCGCCAGCGCCGGGTCTGCTGGGGCAGCGCGCGCAGCACCGCCATGCCGCGCAGAGCCGAATGCACGACGATGAAGCCCACCAGCAGCGCGATCAGCACCAGGTTGAGCGCCAGGTCGATGCGCCAGGGCGGCCAGAACACGGTGACCACAGCCTGGTTGTTGCCGGCAAACAGCGCCACCGCGACGGCGGCGCCAAACAGGGCCAGAAACCAGAGAGCTGCGCGCATGGGGGTGTGTCCTGTCCGTGAAAGAGGTGGCGGGAGAGCGGGGGGGTCAGCGGCCGGCGGCGGCCGTGGCCAGCGCGGCAAAGGTGTCGTCCAGCGTGGGCGTGTCGGACGCGGTCATGTGCTCTTGCAGCTGCTGTAGCGCCTGCAGCGCGTTCTGGGTACGCCGCGACGTGGGGTCGAAGTACTTGACCATGACGCTGTAGGCGTAGGCCAGGTCGGCGCGCGCCGCGCCGGTGCGCCGGCCCAGCAGGCTCAGGCGGGCGTTGAGCAGCTGCATCTTCAGGTTTTCGCGCAGGAAGAAGGCCTGCTCGGGCGCCAGCAGCACCGCGTCGGGGTGCTCGATGCGCTGAATGCGCACCAGCGTCAGCGCTTCGTCGCGCACGCCGGTCCAGGCGCGCTGCAGCCAGGCCTGCCACGGCGGCGTGGCGGCAGCGTCGGCGGGCTTGTCCTGCGCGGGCGCCTCATCGGCAGCCTCGCCGCCCGGCCGCGCCGCCGGGCCGTGCAGTGCCTGGGCCGTGGTTGCGGCATTGCGCAGGGGCAGATCGCCCACCTGGCGCACCAGGTCGTCCAGGCGGCCGAGCAGCCCGGCGGTGTCGGTGACGTTGGCGCGCTCCAGGCGCTCGGTGTCCTGGGCCATGGCGCGCAGCACCGGCGTCAGCCGCGGCTGCGACGCGCGTTCGATGCGCTGGCTGGCGCTGTGCAGAGCGGCCAGCAGCGGCTGCAGGCTGCCGGTCAGCTGCGCCTGCTGCTGCGCCAGGCGAATGCCGGCCTCGATGTCGACGACCAGGTTCTCGTCGCGCGAGCGAGACAGGCTTTGCATCAGCTCTTCGAGCTGGCTGCGCTGCAGCGCCACCTCGCCCACGCGCGTCTCCAGCACGGTGAGCTTGGCGGAGCTGTCGCGCGCCAGATCCTGCGCCTCGCGCGCGACGGTACGCGCCTCGATGGCCTGGGCGCCGGTCTCGGCGCTCTGGCGCGCCAGCTGCTCCTGGATGGATGCCAGGCGCTGCCACAGCAGTGCCGACAGCGCCAGCGCGCCCACGGCCAGCAGGGAAATGATGGCCATCGCCAGCGCGGAGCCGCCACCACCATGCGTGGAGGAGGGCGCCGGTGGCGGCGGGGAGGGCAGGGGGTTATCGGCGCTCATGCTCGGATTTTATCGATGCGGCCACGTCGGCCAGGGTGGGACGGCATTGCAGCACCCGGCCAAAACCGTGGCCGGTGGCGCTTTGCGCAATGCGCGGGTGGGTGGCCAGCGCGCGGCAGGCGCTCCAGTCGTGCCTGGGCAGCGCGGCGACCAGGTGGCTCAGCGCCTCGGAGCTGCTCAGCAGCCACAGCGGGTCGCTGGCAAGCAGCGCACGCAGCTGCTGCAGGTCGGCGCTGCTCCAGGCGGGGGCGGCGCGCTCGTAGGCGGCGACGAAGTCGGCCTGGCCGCCAGCCGCGGCAATGCGAGCGGCCAGCCAGTCACGGCCGTTGCCGCCTTCGAGCGCCGGGGTGCTGGTGCCGCGCACGACGAGCACGCGCGTGCCCGTGCCCACTCGCGGGCCGACGGACTGCCACAGGGATTCGGAGTCGAACTGCCGTGCGTCGGCGGCGGGGCTGTCGATGCAGCCGGGCGGCAGGCCCAGCGCCTGCAGCTGGCCGGCCGTTCCGGGGCCGGGCGCCCAGATGCGGGTGCCGCCCCCGGGCTGTGCGGCCAGCGCCGCCACGAGTGCGGGCGTGAAGAAATGCGTCGCCGCGTTGCCGCTGACGACCATGATGGCCTGGTAGCGGCCGGCCTGTGCGTGCAACCGGGCCTGCACCAGCGCCTGCTGCAGCGGCGCGGTGCTGACCGCGTGGATGTCGATCAGCGGCAGCGCCAGCGCGTCTATGCCCAGCGCCTGCAGGTCGCCCACCCATTGCGCGGCGTCGCGCGCGGGCCGGGTGACGACGACCGGGCTCATGCCTTGCGCGCGCCGCCCGCCTGCAGGCGCGCGGCCACTTCAAGCCCCAGCGCGTCGGCCTGCGCCAGCGTGGCAACCGGCGCCTGGCCCTGGGCGCGCACCAGCGGCTGGCCGCCTTCCAGGTCGCCCCAGGCGGCGTGCAGCGCCAGCGTGTCGTCCTGCCATTGGCCGTGCGCGGCCAGCGGCATGGAGCAGCTGCCGCCCATGGCGCGGCTGACCGCGCGCTCGGCGGTCACAGTGAGCCAGGTGCGCTCGTCGGCCAGCGGTGCCAGCGTGTCGATCAGATCCTGGCGGTCGGCGCGAATCTCTATGCCCAACGCGCCCTGGCCGGCGGCGGGCAGCATCTCGGTGGGCTCGAACACGCTGCGGATGCGCTCGTGCAGGCCCAGGCGCTTCAAGCCCGCGGCCGCCAGAACGATGGCCGCGTACTGGCCCTCGTCGAGCTTGCGCAGGCGCGTCTGTACATTGCCGCGCAGCGGCTCTATCTTCAGGTCGGGGCGCAGCGCCTGCAGCAGCACCTGGCGGCGCAGGCTGGAGGTGCCGACCACCGCGCCCTGCGGCAAATCCTGCAGGCGCGCGTAGTGCGGCGAGACGAAAGCGTCGCGCGGGTCTTCGCGCAGCATCACGCAGGCCAGCGCAAAGCCGGCGGGCAGCTCCATGGGCACGTCCTTGAGCGAGTGCACCGCAATGTCGGCGTTGCCCTCTTGCAACGCCACCTCCAGCTCTTTGACGAACAGGCCCTTGCCGCCCACCTTGGACAGCGTGCGGTCCAGGATCTGGTCGCCGCGCGTGGTCATGCCCAGAATGCCGGCCTGGTGGCCGCGCGCGATCAACAGTGACTGCACGTGCTCGGCCTGCCACAGGGCCAGCTGGCTCTCGCGGGTGGCGATGGTGATGCGGGAAGGGGGAGTGGGGCTGGAGGTCATGGAACGGCTGCAAACAGACTGCGGCCTTCACGGGCGAGGGCCGCCGGGAATGCTAGCATGCTGCGCTGCAATATCGCGACACTGACCCGAGAGACCCGCCATGGCAGCACCCAACGACGCAGCACCGCAGGAGACGCCCGTCCGCAAGGCCGACAAGGACGCTCCGCTGATCCGCGACATCCGCCTGCTGGGGCGCATTCTGGGCGACGTGATCCGCCTGCAGGAGGGCGAGGCCGCCTATGCGCTGGTCGAGCAGGTGCGCCAGCTGTCGGTGGCGTTTCGCCGCGACCAGGACTTGGCGGCCGACCGCGCGCTCAAAAAACTGCTCAAGTCGCTCAGCGGCGACCAGACGGTGAGCGTGATACGCGCTTTCACCTATTTCAGCCACCTGGCCAACCTGGCCGAGGATCGCCACCACATCCGCCGCCGCGCGGTGCACGAGCGCGCCGGCAGCCAGCAGGAGGGCAGCATCGAGGTGGCGCTGTCGCGCCTGCGCTGGGCCGGCATCACGCCCGACGCGGTGGCGCGCACGCTGGCGACCAGCTATGTATCGCCCGTGCTCACCGCCCATCCCACCGAGGTGCAGCGCAAGAGCATCCTGGATTCGGAGCGCGACATCGCCCAGCTGCTGGCCGAGCGCGACGACATCCAGGCGCGCGCCCAGCTGTACAACGCTGCGCGTGACACGCTGACCCCGCGCCAGTTGCAGGCCAACGACGAGCAATTGCACACACGCGTGGCCCAGCTGTGGCAGACACGGCTGCTGCGCTACACGCGGCTGACGGTGGCCGACGAGATCGAGAACGCGCTGAGCTATTACGAATACACGTTCCTGCAGGAAATCCCCCGGCTGTACGCCGACCTGGAGGCGGCACTGGGCGCCGGCCAGCCCGTGGCCAGCTTCTTGCGCATGGGCCAGTGGATCGGCGGCGACCGCGACGGCAACCCCAACGTGGGCGCCGACACGCTGCGCCTGGCACTGGGGCGCCAGTGCGCCGTGGCGCTGCACCACTATCTGCAAGAGGTCAACCAGCTCGGGCGCGAGCTGTCGCTGTCGTCCAAGCTGGTGCAGGTCACGCCAGCGCTGGCCGCGCTGGCCGACGCCTCGGGCGACCTGAGCGCGCACCGCAGCGACGAGCCCTACCGCCGCGCGCTGTCGGGCATCTACGCGCGCCTGGCGGCCACGCTCACGCAGCTGACCGGGGGCGAATCGGCGCTGCATGCGCTGGCGCAGCGCCCGGCCTATGCCAGCGCGCAGGACTTTCTGGCCGACCTGCGTGTCATCGAGGCGTCGCTGGACTCGCACCAGGGCAGCGCGCTGGCGCTGCAGCGCCTGCACCCGCTGATCCGCGCGGCCGAGGTCTTCGGCTTTCACCTGGCGACGGTGGACCTGCGCCAAAGCTCGGACCAGCACGAGCGCGTGATCACCGAGCTGCTGGCCAGCGCGCGCATCACGCCCGACTACGGCGCGCTGGACGAGGACGCGCGCCAGCAGCTGCTGCAGCGCCTGCTGCGCGACGCACGGCCGCTGCGCGTCATCGGCCTGCAGTACTCGGAGCACACGGCGCACGAGATGGCCATCTTCGAGGCCGCGCGCGACCTGCTGCGCGCCCACGGGCGCGAGGCGATTCGCCACTACATCATCAGCCACACCGAGACGGTGAGCGACCTGCTGGAGGTGCTGCTGCTGCAAAAAGAGGTGGGCCTGATGCACGGCGCGCTGGGCGACGCCGACGCGCGCGCCGAGCTCATCGCCGTGCCGCTGTTCGAGACCATCGAAGACCTGCGCAACGCCGCCGGCATCATGCGGGGCTTTTACGCCATCGACGGCGTGCTTGACCTGCTGCGCGCCGGCGGCGCCGAGCAGGACATCATGCTGGGCTACAGCGACAGCAACAAGGACGGCGGCATCTTCACCAGCAATTGGGAGCTGTACCGCGCCGAGATCGCGCTGGTGGCGCTGTTCGACGAAGTGAACGCACGCAACAGCGGCCAGGACATCCGCCTGCGCATGTTCCATGGCCGCGGAGGCACCGTGGGGCGCGGCGGCGGCCCCAGCTACCAGGCCATCCTGGCGCAGCCGCCGGGCACGGTGCGCGGGCAGATCCGCCTGACCGAGCAGGGCGAGGTGATCGCCAGCAAATACGCCAACCCCGAGATCGGCCGGCGCAACCTGGAGACGCTGGTCGCCGCGACGCTGGAGGCCACGCTGCTGCAGCCCACCAAGCCCGCCACGCCCGCGTTTCTGGCGGCGGCCGAGCAGCTGTCGCGCGCCAGCATGGCCGCCTACCGCGCGCTGGTGTACGACACGCCGGGCTTTACCGACTACTTCTTCAGCGCCACGCCGATCCGCGAGATCGCCGAACTGAACATCGGCTCGCGCCCCGCGTCGCGCAAGGCCAGCCAGAAGATCGAGGATCTGCGCGCCATTCCCTGGGGCTTCAGCTGGGGCCAGTGCCGCCTGACGCTGCCCGGCTGGTACGGCTTTGGCTCGGCCGTACAGGCCTTCATCGACGCGCCCGGCAAAGACCCCAAGGCGCAGCTGGCGCTGCTGCGCAAGATGCACCGCCAGTGGCCATTCTTCAGCACGCTGCTGTCCAACATGGACATGGTGCTGGCCAAGAGCGACCTGGCACTGGCCAAGCGCTACAGCGAGCTGGTCGGCAACGCGCGCCTGCGCAAGCAGGTGTTTGGCGCCATCGAGCAGGAATGGCAGCGCACCACCGAGGCGCTGGAACGCATCACCGGCAACAAGGTGCGCCTGGCGCACAACAGCGCGCTGGCGCGCTCGATACGCCACCGCTTTCCCTACATCGACCCGCTACACCACTTGCAGGTCGAGCTGATCCGCCGCTGGCGCGCCGGCCAGGGCGACGAGCGCGTGCGCACCGGTATTCACATCTGCATCAATGGGATTGCGGCGGGGTTGCGCAATACGGGTTGATTTGCGCCGCTGCGCCAAAAACCAAGGCCGCTGTCCTCTCCGAGGAAGCGGCCTTGCCGTCTTTTGTACTCGCCCCCGCCAATTCTCAGGCGGCAGCGGTCTGATCGTCCACCACCGCGCCCGGCGCGTTGTTGATGCAGGATTGGATGCCGTTGTCGCGCGCTGCTTCGCCGGAGTACATCTGGCTTTGGCCGATGACCTGGCCGTTGGTGGCCTTGAGCACGAAGTAGGGCGAGCCGTCCTTGGCGGTGAGCTTTTCGTAGCGGGCGGCTTCGGCGCCGTTCTTTTTGACCGACTCGATGCCGTTGAGCGCGCTGGCCTTGGCCTCGTACATCTCGCTGGTCAGGATGACCTGGCCATTGCCGGCGTGCAGGTTGAAGTGGAATTTGTCGTTCTTGGATTTCTTGAGTTCGAACTTGCCAGCCATGTTTTCTCCTGGGTTGTGCTGCGCCGCGCCCCATGGCGCGGCTGCAAGCGCGCATTGTTGCAGCAAGGCACGGGCGGACATGGTCAACGATTGCCAACCTGCTGCCGTGTCCACGCGGCGTCTTGCCTTGGGATGCCGGCGCGCGGCGTGGCGCCGCCCTTGGCTGCGTACATGGCCTGGTCGGCGTGCGCCAGCAGGGCCTGGGCGGTATTGCCGTCGTGCGGGTAGGTGGCCAGGCCCACGCTGGCGTGGACTTGCAGTTGCCCATGGCGATGGGCGATGGGTTGGGCAATGCTGTGTTGCAGCCGCTGGAGCAGGGCGTGCGCGTCGAGCGCGGGGTCGGTTTCGCCGCCGCTCAGCACGATGACGAATTCATCGCCGCCCAGCCGCGCGACCATGTCGGTGGGGCGCACCATGGCCTGCAGGCGAGCGGCAATGGTTTGCAGCACCAGGTCGCCCGCCTGGTGGCCGTGGCGGTCGTTGATGGGCTTGAAGTCGTCCAGGTCCAGCACCAGGACGTGCAGCGCATTTTCGCGGCGTTGCACGCGCCGCAGGCAGCGCTGCAGGTGGGAGTCGAACAGGGTGCGGTTGGCCAGGCCGGTCAGCGCGTCGTAGTGCGCCAGGCGCTGCAGTTCGTTGACCTGGGTGTTGTAGGTCTGTGCGACTTCGGTGATCTCGGCGGCCCAATGCGCGGGCACGGATTCGAGCGTGCGGTGGCTGCGCATGGCCTGGCGCAGCAGGTGCAGGGGCTGGCCGATGATGCGCTCAAGCGCCCAGGCGGCGCTGGTGATGACCGCTTGCAGCATGGCGATGAAGATCACCAGTTGCAGGGCCAGGGTTTCGAAGGCGGAGTCGATGAACGACACGGGTGCAAAGCCGATGCGCAGCTCGCCGACCGGGTGCCGGGCGCCCGCCTCGTCCACGTAGTGCAGGGGGGCATGCAGCAGGTCGGACGAGGGCGCTCGCGTTGCGGCGCCGGTCTGGATGAGGCTTTGCGCGCACTGGTCTTCGACGGTGACGCTGCGCACCTGGGGCTGCAGCAGCATGGCCTGGGCAATACTGGTGGCGGTGGCGCTGTCGCAGTCCCGCAGCGGTTTGGACAGTGCGGTGCCAAAGACCTGCAGCGTCTGCTGGCGCTGGTTTTCTGCGTCGCTGCGCTGGTGGCGCAGGTTGACCCACGCGGTGCCCAGCGCCGCCAGCACGAAGGCCAGCGTCAGCACGGGCAGCAGCTGGCGCACGAAGCGGGCGTGGAGCGTTCGGGACGAATGGGGCACGGCGCAGGGCTTTCTGCCGCTCACCCGACCGGCTGCAGCAGCAGGTGGCGTGTGGGCCGCTTGCGGCGGTATTCCCAGGTGCGGACGAATTGCCCGTCGCGCCTAATCTGGTCGAAGCCCGCCTGCAGCGCTGCGTGCACCAGGGCGTTGGCATGGGCCAGCGAGGCTTCCGTGCGCGCCACGAAGTGCCAGGGTGAGTGGGCGGCCCGCGCGCCCAGGCCGCACGCTTCGGCGACGCAGCCGACGAAGCGTCGGCGCATGGCGGTAGTGGCGGTGGACAGGGGCATGGGCGGCGTAAGTGTAGAAGTGCGTGCGCCCGGTGGCTGCCCATTTTTGTCAAACAAGGTCATTCGCTGCGGCTTGCCGCGCATCGGGGGATGCGCCCGTGCGCGGTGCATGGCACACGCCTTGCCGCTGGCGGGGCCGGCTTGTCATGATAATGACCACCCATGTTGGCCTATATCGTCAAACGCCTGCTGCTGATGCTGCCCACGCTGCTTGGCGTGCTGTTGCTCACCTTTGTGGTGATTCAGTTTGTACCCGGCGGGCCGGTGGAGCAGTACCTGGCCGAGGCCAAGGCTGGCGCTGCGGGCCACGGCGGTGCCGAGGGGGCGGGCATGGCCTACCGCGGCGCTCAGGGGGTGGACACGCAGCGCCTCGCGCAGATCAAGAAGCTTTACGGCTTCGACAAGCCGGCGCACGAGCGTTTCGTGCAGATGCTGGGGCAGTTCGCCCGCTTCGACCTGGGGCGCAGCTTCTTTCAGAACAAGGACGTGTGGCAGCTGGTCAAGGAGAAGATGCCGGTCTCGATCAGCTTGGGGCTGTGGACCTTCTTCATCAGCTACCTGGTGGCCGTGCCGCTGGGCGTGGCCAAGGCGGTGCGCGCGGGTTCGCGCTTCGACCTGGTGACGACGCTGATCATCCTCGTGGGCTATGCCATTCCGGGTTTTGTGCTGGGCGTGGCGCTGCTGGTGGTGTTTGGCGGGCAATTGCAGTGGTTTCCGCTGCGCGGGCTCACCTCCAGCAACTGGGACGAGCTGGCCTGGGGCGCGCGCATCGTCGACTATCTGTGGCACATCACGCTGCCGGTCACAGCCATGGTGGCGGGCAGTTTTGCAGTGACGGCCATGCTGACCAAGAACGCGTTTCTCGAAGAAATCCGCAAGCAATATGTGCTGACCGCGCGCGCCAAGGGGCTGAGCGAGCGCCAGGTGCTGTGGGGCCATGTGTTTCGCAATGCCTTGATTCCCATCGTCACCGGCTTTCCGTCGGCCTTCATCGGCGCGTTCTTCACCGGCTCGCTGCTGATCGAGACGCTGTTCTCGCTCGACGGCCTGGGATTGCTGAGCTATGAGAGCGTGATCCGCCGCGACTATCCGGTGGTGCTGGGCACGCTCTATTTGTTCACGCTGATCGGCCTGGTGACCAAGCTGATCAGCGACCTGTGCTACGTGTGGGTCGATCCGCGCGTGAAATTCGACTGAGTTCGTCATACAATGCATGACAAACATCTTTCCGGGAAGTCGGCCATGCGGGTCAATGCGCGTTTCGAGGGCGAAGCCGAGCAGCAGCTCAATTACCTGGCCGAAGCCACTGGTCTGGGCGTGAGCGAGGTGCTGCGCACCAGCGTGCAGTACTACTATGAACAGGTGCGGGCGCGACGCGGGGGCCTGGCGCACTTCGCGGCGTTCGTCGGCAAGGGCCGCAGCGGCCGGACCGACGTGGCCGGCAGTTACAAGACGCGTCTGGCCGAGGGATGGGGCAACAAGCACCACGACCGCGCGCCAGCTGTGCATGAGCCGGTGACGCCCTATGCAGCCCAGCCGCCTGCCGCCTCCAAACCTGAAAAACCGTCCCGGGCGGGCGACGCGTGATCATCGTCGACGCTGGCTTCTTCTACGCGCTGGCAGACTCCGACGACGCTTGGCACAGCCGCGCCACCGGGGTACTGCACACGCAGGGCGAGGGCTGGATTACCACCTGGCCGGTGCTGACCAAAGCCACGCACCTGCTTACGCGCTGGATTGGCACCGACGCCGCGCAGGCCCTGCTGCGCGATGTGGCGGCCGGCGGCATTGCCGTCTGGCAGTGGGACGCGCCGCAAACCGAGCGACTGGCGCACCTGATGCAGCGTTACGCCAGTCTGCCGATGGACCTGGCCGACGGCTCGCTGGTGCTGCTGGCCGAGCACCTGGGCCACGGTCGCATCCTGACCACTGACGAGCGCGGCCTCGGCGCCTATCGCTTCAAGAGCCGTGAGCCTTTTCACAACCTGCTGGCGGACGCGAGCCATGGCTGACGACGCGCCGACGCCCAGCCTGTCTCCCGCGCGCCGCGCCTGGCTGCGTTTCAAGCGCAACCGCCTGGGTTACTGGAGCCTGTTGCTGTTTTGCGCACTGGTGCTGCTCAGCCTGTGCGCCGAGCTGGTGAGCAACGATCGCCCGCTCGTCGTGCGCTACCAGGGGCAGACTTACTTTCCGATGCTGCACGACTACCCGGAGACGACGTTTGGCGGCGACTTCAGCACACCCGCCGACTACCTCGACCCCTATGTCCGGCAAAAAATCACCGAGGGCGACAACTGGGCGCTCTACACGGTCAACCCCTACGGCAGCAACACGCTGAACTACTTTGCCAAGGCGCCCAACCCGTCGGGCCCGTCGCGCGACAACTGGCTGGGCACCGATGACCGCGGGCGCGACCTGCTGGCGCAGCTGATCTACGGCTTTCGCGTCAGCGTGCTGTTCGGCCTGGCGCTGACCACCGTTGGCGTGGTGCTGGGCATTGCGGCCGGCGCGGTGCAGGGTTTTTTTGGCGGCAAGGTCGACCTGGCCTTTCAGCGCTTCATCGAGATCTGGGGCTCGATGCCCGAGCTGTACCTGCTCATCATCTTCAGCGCGGTGTTCGCGCCCAGCGTGGCGCTGCTGCTGGCGCTGCTGTCGCTGTTCGGCTGGATGGGGCTGTCGGACTATGTGCGCGCCGAGTTTCTGCGCAATCGCCAGCTCGATTACGTCAAGGCGGCGCGGGCGCTGGGCGTGCCCAACCGGCACATTATCTGGCGCCACATCCTGCCCAACTCGATGGTGCCGGTGGTCACCTTTTTGCCGTTTCGCATGAGCGCGGCCATTCTGGCGCTGACCTCGCTGGACTTCCTCGGCCTGGGCGTTCCGCCCGGCACGCCCAGCCTGGGCGAGCTGCTCAGCCAGGGCAAGAACAACATCGACGCGTGGTGGATCTCCATCTTCACCTTTGCGGTGTTGGTCATCACACTGCTGCTGCTGACCTTCATGGGCGACGCGCTGCGCGACGCGCTCGATCCGCGAAAGGCCGACCGATGAGCGCCGCCGCACAGCCGGTCCAGGGCGCGGGCGCGCCGCTGCTGCAGGTGCGCGATTTGCGCGTGCGCTTTGGTGCCAAGGAGGTGGTGCACGGTGTGGACTTCGACATAGCCGCTGGCGAAAAACTTGCGCTGGTGGGCGAGTCCGGCTCGGGCAAGACCATCTCCGCGCTGGCGCTGCTGCGCCTGGTGGCCGACGCGCAGATCAGCGGCAAGGCCGTGTTTGAAGGGCGCGACCTGCTGCAGCTGAGCGAGCGCGAATTGCGCGGCGTGCGCGGCAGCGACGTGGCCATGGTGTTCCAGGAGCCGATGACCGCGCTCAACCCCTTGATGAGCGTGGGCGCGCAGATCGTCGAGGTGCTGGTGCTCAAGCAGGCGCTCACGCGCGCGCAGGCACTGCAATCAGCCATCGAGCTGCTGGCGCGCACCGGCCTGCCCGAGCCCGCGCGGCGCGCCGGCAGCTACCCGCACCAGCTGTCGGGAGGGCAGCGCCAGCGCGCAGTGATCGCCATGGCACTGGCCAGTGCGCCTAAGCTGCTGCTGGCCGACGAGCCCACGACCGCGCTGGACGTGAGCCTGCGCGGGCAGATTCTTGATTTGCTGACCGACCTGCAGCGCCAGACCGGCATGGCGGTGCTGCTCATCACCCACGATCTGCTGCTGGTGCGCCGTTTTGCCGACCGCGTCGCGGTGATGGAGGCCGGCCATCTGGTGGAAACCGCGCCGTGCAGCACATTGTTCGAGCAGCCCCGGCACGCCTATACCCGGCGGCTCATCAGCAGCACACCGAGGCGCGACGTGGTCGAGGCGGCCGGCCTGCCCGGCGGCAGCGATGCGCCGGCCGCGCAGGCACAGGGGCTGCGCGTGGCCTATCCGGTACTGATCGCTGGCCTGCGCGGGTGGTTTTCCAAGGGCGAGTTCATCGCGGTCAAGGGCGCGGGCTTTCGCATCGACGCAGGGCAGACCCTGGGCGTGGTGGGCGAGTCGGGCTCGGGCAAGTCCACGCTGGCGCAGGCGCTGCTGGGGCTGCTGCCCAGCAGCGGCCAGCTGCAGGTGGCGGGCCAGCAGTGGCACCAGCCGGCGCAGCACAACGGCACGCACAACCAGGCGCTGCGTCGGCGGGTGCAGGTGGTGTTCCAGGACCCGTTTTCGTCGCTGTCGCCGCGCCTCACGGTCGAGGAAATCGTCGGCGAGGGCCTGCGCGTGCACCAGCGTCATCTGAGTGTGAACGAGCGCCGCGAGCGCGTGCGCGCGCTGCTGGCCGAGGTGGGACTCGCCGAGGCGCAGTTCCCGGCGCTGCTGTCGCGCTACCCGCATGAATTCTCGGGCGGGCAGCGCCAGCGCCTGGCGATCGCGCGCGCGCTGGTGCTGGATCCGCACCTGCTGGTGCTCGACGAGCCCACCAGCGCGCTGGACGTGACCATCCAGCAGCAGGTGCTGCAGCTCTTGCAGCGCCTGCAAAAAGAGCGCGGCCTGGCCTATCTGCTCATCACCCACGACGTGGCCGTGGTGCGCGCCATGGCGCACCAGGTCATCGTGATGAAGGACGGCGAAGTGGTGGAAGCGGGCCCCTGGCGCCAGGTGCTGGACGCGCCGCGCCACCCCTATACGCGCACGCTGGTGGAGGCGGCGCGGGCGCCTTGACCGGGCGCCCGACTGTGGACGGGGGGAAGGTGGATCAGCGCAACACCAGCACCGGAGCACTGGACAGGCGCAGCAGCGCCGTCGTGGTGCTGCCGACGATCAGGTGGCGGATGCGCGAGTGGCCGTAGGCGCCGAGCACCAGCAGCGCATCGCCCATGTCCTGCAGCAGCGCGGGAATGACCTCCTCGGGCAGGCCGGGGAGTATGCGCGTGCCGACCTCGAAGCCCGCTGCCTTCAGGTGCGCCTGCGCGTCTTCCAGGCGCTGCAGCATCTCGGGCGTGGCCTCGCCCACCATGACCAGCATGCCCGGCATGCCGCGCAGCAATGGGCTGCGCGCCAGCACCTCGACCGCGCGCTGCGCGGTGGCGCTGGCGTCGTAGGCGATGACGAAGTGCCCGGGCGCGATGAAGCCGGGCTCGGTCACCACCATGACCGGCTGGCGCACGTTGCGCACCACGCTCTCGACGTTGTGGTCCAGCCGCAGCTTGCGCGCCTTGCCCGGGCGGCGGTTGCTGCCCAGCACGAACAGGCGCGCCGCGGCTTCGTTTTCCAGCAGCACCTCGGTCAGCTCGCCCTGGCGCAGCAGCGTCTGCACCGGCGCGGGCAGGGGCTCGTCGGCAATGCGGGCGCTGGCGCTGTCGAGCATGCGCTCGGCCGCTTCCTGCGCCAGCTTGACGCGTTCTTCGTCCAGCGTGTTCAGGCGCTGCATCAATATGTCCTGCGCGCCCATGCCGATCACGCCGCTGTAGTCGCCCACCGGCGGCAGCGGCTCGGGGCGCGCCAGGGTGTGCAGCAGCGTCAGCGGCGCCTGCAGGCGCCGGGCGGCCCACAGTGCGCCGTCGACGATGGCGTCGGTCGTGTCCAGGCCATCGAGGCAGGCAAAAACGGTGTCGGCGGTGCTCATGGTGCGCTCTCCTGTCGGTTCATGGCTGGCGTCGAGTGTGGCACCACCGGCGGCGCGGCGCAAAGCGGGGTGGGCAATGGCACTCATGTGGGGCATTTGTCCATGGCCCGCGCCAGGCGGCTGTCCAGCGGCAGCGGCTCGCCGTGCAGGCGCGCGGCCAGCAGCTGGGCGCACAGCGGTGCCAGCGTCAGGCCGCGCGCGCCCATGGCGGTGCAGGCCCACAGGCTGGCGCTCTCATCGAGTGGCGTGACGACGGGCAGGTGGTTGGGCGCGGCGCAGCGCACGCCGGCCCAGCCTTGGGCCTGGCCGAACGCGGCGGCCAGTGCCGCGCCCTGCTGCGGCGCGAGGGCGAGAAGGCGTTCGTGGTTGGCGCCGTGGGCCTGTTCGACTTCCCGAGCGGTGAGCGGCAGGCGGTCTTCGTCGCGCTCGAAGGTCGACCCGACGGCCCAGCCGCTGCTGCCGTCGGGCAGTGCAATGGTGGGCAGAAAGTTGCCATGGCCGTTGATCGGGTGCTGCGGGCGCGGCGCCGCGCTTGCCGCTGGCCAGGCGCCAAAGCTCATCAGCCCGCGCAACGGCTGCAGATGCCAGCCCAGCAGCGCGTTGCTGCCGGCGCCGGCGCACAGCACGGCCAGGTCGGCCTCGGCCAGCACCGTGCCTTGCGCATCGCGTGCCTGCCACAGGCCGTGTGCGCTGCGCTGCAACTGCTGCACGGCGGCGCCGGTGTGCAGCGTGATGCCGGGCTGCGCCAGCAGGCGCCGTACCAGCGCGTGCGGCGCAATCCAGCCGCCGCGTGCGTGCCAGCAGCCGGGCGCGTCAAGGGGCAGGCCGCTGGCGGCAAGCTGCTCTGGCGTGGCCGGGGCGCTCCACTCCAGCCCCTCACCGTCGCTCCAGGCCAGACGCGGCGGCGCCTCGACGCCGTGCTCCAGCACGCCGCTGTCCAGCCAGGCCTGGCCGCACAGGTCGCCCGCCCATTGCTGCAGCGTGGCCAGCGTGGCGCGCACGCCGGCGCGCGTCAGGCGCGACAGCAGGCTGTCGTCGGGCGAGACGTGCGGCGAGAAAACGCCGGCCGGAATGCCCGACGCGCCTTGCGCCGCAGCGGCGCGGGCGTCCAGCACCTGCACCTGCCAGCCGCGCTGCGCCAGCTGCGCGGCCACGCAGGCGCCGCTGATGCCGGCGCCCACGACCAGCGCGCGCCGCCCGGCGGGCAGCGTGACCGCCGGCAGTGGCGGGTGGCCAGTTTTAGGTTCCCAGCGCGGGTTGTAGCTGGCCTGCAGGTTGGCGCGCTTGGGCGGCGTGCCATCCACCTTGCGCACCTCGAAGCCGCATTGCGTGAGCGATTCGCGCACGCTGCGCGCCACGCACCAGGTGGCCGCGCGCGTGCCGCGGTGGCAGCAGCGCGCAACGGCTTTGAGGGTGTGCATGCTCCACAGCTCGGGGTTGTGTGCCGGGGCAAAGCCGTCCAGGTAGACGCTGTCGGCCGGGGGCTGCTGCTGGCGCAGCAGCGCCTGCGCGTCGCCGACCAGCAGCGTCAGCTGCACCCGCCCGCGGTCGAACTGCAGGTGGTGCACGCCCGGCAGCAGTCCCCACCACTGCGCGGCCAGTTGCTGCGCCAGCGCGGTGATCTCGGGGTCGGGCGGCGCGGCGCGCAGCAGGTCGGCCGCGGCCACCGGCCAGGCCTCGCAGGCGCTGTAATGCAGCAGGGCAGGGCGCGCGGGGTCGGCGCGCCAGACGGCCCAGGTGGCCAGGAAGTTCAGGCCCAGGCCAAAGCCGGTCTCCAGCACGCGCCACTGCGCCTGGCCGGCCCAGGCCGCGGGCAGGCCGCAGCCGGCCACAAAGGTCTGGCGCGCCTGATTGAGCCCGTGGTGGGCGCTGCTGCGGTAGCGGTCGGAAAAGCGCGGGCTGTAGGGCGTGCCGTCGGGCAGCCAGGAGAGGGGTTCGCTCATGCGAAGGGGCGTTGTGCGCCTTTGCGGGAATCAGAGGCTGAGAGTAAATTGGCCGAGCCCGAGAGACGCGTCAAAATGCCGCCAATCGAGGCGCAAAACGCAGCCATAGCTCGGGCTATGGCGAGTATTTGCAACGCAGAGTGGCGGTGTTTTGGCGTGTAAAGCGGGCACGGGGAATTTCCTCTCAGCCTCTCAGGCCTCGGGTGGGGTGTAGCCGGCCACTGCGTCGGCGCCGTCGCCGAAGAAGTGCCGCTCCATCTGCGCGGCCAGGTATTTGCGGTCGCTGGCGTCGGCCATGTTCAGGCGGTTTTCGTTGACCAGCATGGTCTGGTGGCGCAGCCAGTCCTGCCAGGCCTCTTTGCTCACCTGCAGCCAGATGCGTTTGCCCAGCTCGCCGGGGTAGGGCGGGGCGGCCAGGCCTTCGGCCTCGCGGCCGAGCTTGATGCAGTGAACCATGCGTGCCATGGGAATCCTTTGTCGTGGAGCGGTTTCAGGGTTTGCGCCGATTGTCGCATTGCGCCCGCGGTGCTTGGTGCCGCATGCCGTGGCAGGTGTCTTGGCGGTGACCTGGCTAAAATAGCCGGCTTTTCCACGACGGGCGGCAGCTGCATTGCCGGCGCTTTGTCGATGGCCCGTCTTTCCTCTGCCCCGGCCGCGCGGGCCGTCCTGCGCGCCGCGGCATTGTCACCATCCATGATCGATCTCAAGGGTATTACCCAGATTTACCAGGGCCCGCAAGGCCCGGTCGAGGCTTTGCGCGGCGTCGACCTGCACATCGCGCCGGGCGAGGTGTTCGGCATCATCGGGCGCTCGGGTGCGGGCAAGAGCTCGCTGGTGCGTGTGATCAACCTGCTCAACCGGCCCACGCGCGGCACCGTGACGGTGCACGGGCGCGAGCTGACGCAGCTGCAGGGCGCCCAGCTGCGCCAGGCGCGGCGCGAGATCGGCATGGTGTTCCAGCACTTCAACCTGTTGTCGTCGCGCACCGTCTACGACAACGCGGCGCTGCCGCTGGAGCTGGCCGGCATGAGCGCGGCGCAGATCCGCGAGCGCATCTCACCGCTGCTCGACCTGGTGGGCCTGGCGCATCTGGCAGACCGCTATCCGGCGCAGATCAGCGGCGGGCAGAAACAGCGCGTGGGCATTGCCCGAGCGTTGGCCAGCCGCCCCAAGGTGCTGCTATCCGACGAGGCGACCAGTGCGCTCGACCCCGAGACGACGCGCTCCATCCTGGATCTGCTGCGGCAGGTGAACCGCGACCTGGGCGTGACCGTGGTCTTGATCACGCACCAGATGCAGGTGGTCAAGCAGATTGCCGACCGCGTGGCGGTGATGGAGGCCGGGCGCATCGTCGAGATGGGCTCGGTCATCGACGTGTTCACCCGCCCGCGCGAGGACATCACCAAGAGCCTGATCGACGAGATCGTGCCGCAGGAACTGCCCGCCAGCGTGCTGGCGCGCGTGCGCCAGCTGGCCGCGCGGCTGGCGCCGGGGCAGTCGGGGCAGCTGCTGCGCCTGTCGTATGCGGGCGAGCAGGCGTACGAGCCCATCCTGTCGCACCTGATCCGCGAGCTGGGGCTGGATCTGTCCATCCTGCACGGGCAGATCGACGAGATCCAGGAGCAGACGTTTGGCTCGCTGGCGGTCTACGCCAGCGGCGCAATGGCGCATATCGGCGCGGCAATCGACTACCTGCGCATCCAGGGCGTGCAGGTTCGCACGGTCGAAGTGGGTGCATAGGGGGAGCGGCAGATGTTCGAGAATTTTTCCGCAATGATGCTGGAGCTGTTTGCCGTCTCGCTGTGGGAGACGGTGCTGATGGTCGGCCTGTCGGGCGTGATCGGCGGCCTGGTCGGCATTCCGCTGGGCGTGTTTCTGCGGCTCACCGACGCGGGCGGAATTCTGGCCCACCGGCCGTTCAACGCGGTCGTCGGCGGCATCGTCAACGCGGTGCGCTCCACGCCCTTCATCATTCTGCTGGTGGCCATCATTCCGTTCACGCGGTTGATCACCGGCACCTCGATCGGCACCTGGGCTGCCGTCGTGCCGCTGACGCTGGCGGCTGCGCCCTTCATCGCGCGTTTGGTCGAGACCGCGTTGCGCGAGGTGGACAACGGCCTGGTCGAGGCAGCGCAGTCGATGGGCGCGAGTACCTGGCAGATCGTCTGGAAGGTGCTGCTGCCCGAGGCGCTGCCGGGCATCGTCGCGGGCCTGACCATCAGCTTCGTCAGCCTGACCGGCTACTCGGCCATGGCCGGCGCCGTGGGCGGCGGCGGCCTGGGCGACCTGGGCATCCGTTACGGCTACCAGCGCTTTCTGCCCGACGTGATGCTGGCCGTCGTCGTGATCCTGATCGTCTTCGTGCAGATCATCCAGAGCTTTGGCGATTGGGCGGTGCGCCGGCTGTCGCACCGCTGAGGCGGCTGCCTCCACATTTGCTTATCACCAAACGGTCTGATCCTGGCACGGTTTCGGGCCGGCGCGGCGCCTATCATGGGCGTCGTTTTGGTTGTGATTGAACGAGAAAGGCACAGACGTGATTTCCAAACGAACCCTGCTGCAGTCGGGCCTGGCGCTGGCCCTGGCTTCGGGCCTGTCCCTGGGCGCCGTGGCGCAGGACAGGACGCTCAAGATCGGCGTGACCGCCGGCCCGCACGCGCAGATCATGGAGCAGGTCAAGAAGGTGGCCGCCGGCGAGGGGCTGAACATCCAGATCATCGAGTTCAGCGACTACGTGCAGCCCAACGCCGCGCTGGCCGCCGGAGACCTGGATGCCAACAGCTACCAGCACAAGCCCTATCTGGACGCGCAGGTCAAGGATCGCGGCTACCCGTTCGCCGTCGCGTTCAATACGGTCAACTTCCCGATCGGGCTGTACTCCAAGAAGATCAAGAAGCTCGCCGACCTGAAGGAAGGCGCGCGCTTTGGCATCCCCAACGACCCGACCAACGGCGGGCGCGTTTTGCTGCTGCTGCAGGCGCAGGGGCTGATCAAGCTCAAGGACGGCGCGGGGCTGAAGGCCACGCCGCTGGACGTGGTGAGCAACCCCAGGAAGCTCAAGTTCATCGAGCTGGACGCCGCCCAGCTGCCGCGCTCGCTCGACGACCTGGACGCCTCGGCGATCAACACCAACTTTGCGATCTCGGCCGGGCTCAACCCCAAGACCGACGCGATCGCGATGGAAGCGGCCGACAGCCCCTACGTCAACATCATGGTGGTGCGCCAGGCCGACCTGGACAAGCCCTGGGTGGCGCAACTGCGCAAGGCCTACCAGAACGACACGATTGCGAAGTTCATCAACGAGCAGTTCAAGGGCTCGGTGCTGGCGGGGTGGTGAGACGCCGACGGATGTAGCGCTGACTACGGACGTGATGTGGGGTCGCGCGATGCGGCCCTTTGTTTTTTAACCCATCTACCACGCGCCATGGTGCTCCGGAATGCGGCGTATCAGCGGCAGGCAGACCAGCAGCAGCGCCGCGACGCCCGCGTAGACCCAGGCCTGGCCGCTGCCCGGGGTGGCGGAGTGGGCCAGCACGGCGGTGGCCAGCGAGATCACGACGATGGTGCCGGCCTGAAAGCACAGAGAGCGCAGGCCGGCGATCGATGAGGATTGCTCCGGCGCCAGTTGCAGCCCGGCGTTGCGGCTGGCCGGGTTGACCACGCCGGCGCCGACGCCGACGATCAGCGCCGCCGCGGTGAGCCAGCCGTGCGCGCCCAGGCCCCAGGGTGGCGCCAGCGCCACCAGCACCATGCCCAGCGCGCTGAGCGTGCCGCCCAGGTACAGCGGCGCGCGGTAGCCGGTGCGCCGCAGTACCGCAGTGGCCAGCGTCGACATGGTGATGGAGGCGGCGCCCTGCGCCATCAGCAGCGTGCCCGCGTCCAGCGCGTCCATGCCGTAGCGGTTGGTGGCGTACAGCGGCAGCAGCACCATGGAGCCGATGGTGATGCCGCCGTAAATCATGTTGACCAGGTTGACCGCGCCAAAGCCCGTGCCGTGCACCAGGCGCGGCGCGATGAAGGGCTCGGGCGTGCGGTCGATATGGCGCAAAAACCACCAGCCGCAGGCCAGCGCCACGGCGGCCAGCGCCAGCAGCTGCAGAGGCGATAGCGGCATATGGTGCTCGCCCAGAAAGCTGGTGACCAGCATGCCGGCCAGCAGCGCCACGGCCAGCAGCACCATGCCCAGGCGATCCAGCGGCGGCGCGGCCTTGAGTTGCAGTGGCGGGTCGCGCGGGATGTAGCGCAGCGACAGCGCCAGCACCGCCAGGCCCAGTGGCAGATTGACGAAGAACACGCCGCGCCAGCTCCAGTAGTTGACGAACAGGCCGCCAAAAATCGGGCCGATCATCGCGCCGATCGGGAAGATGCTGCCGAACAGCCCGACCGCGCGGTCGCGCGCGTCGCCAAAGTGGTCGACCACGATGCCTGTGGCCGACGGCGTGAAGCCGGCGCCGCCGGCGGCCTGCAGCGCGCGCAGCGCCACCAGCACCACGATGTTGCTGGTCAGCCCGCACAGCAGCGATGCGATGGTGAAGACGACGACCGACCCCAGGAATACCCGCCGGCGACCGTAGCGCTCGCTCATGCGCCCGCTGATGGGCAGCATCAGCACGAAGCCGAAGGCATAGGCGGTGATGGTCCAGCCGGCCCAGTTGACGCTGGTGTCCAGATCCTGCTGCAGCGCGTGCAAGGCGGTTGCCACGATGGTCGAATCCACCGACATCATCAACAGCGCCAGCGAGACGATGCAAAACACCAGTACCCGGCGCACCGGGGGCTGACCGCCTGCCGCAGGGGCGCCGTCTGTCGGGCTGGGTCCGGGCATTTCGCTGTCGTTCATAGGCTGATGGTAAGCACGCGGCATGGGCCGTGCCGTCCTGCGGTCTTTGCGCTGCCGCGCCCATGAAAAAGCCAGCCCGGCGGGCTGGCTTGCTGGCGGGTAAGGCCAATGATTTTTACGCGACCTCGGCCATCTGCTCCTGGTTGGCGGCCTGCGGCTTGACGAGTTGATCGACCGTGCCCAGCGCCTTGGCAATCGCCTGCTCGCGCTCCTGCGCGCCCAGAGCCGTGCCTTCGATACGCACGATGCGCACGTCGGTCACGCCGAAGAAACCCAGAATGGTCTGCAGATAGGTTTCCTGGTGCTCGCGTGCGCGGCCCTCCTCGGTGGTCGAGTAGATGCCGCCGCGGCTGAGCGCCACGATCACGGTCTTGCCGCCGGCCAGGCCTTCGGGGCCGTTGGCGGTGTAGCGGAAGGTGCGTCCCGGCTGGGCGATGCGGTCGATCCAGGCCTTGAGCTGCGTCGGGATGCTGAAGTTGTACAGCGGCGCGCCGATCACCACGACGTCGGCGGCCAGGAACTGCGACACCAGCTGCTCGGACAGGGCGTTCTCGCGCAGCTGCGCTTCGGTGAAGCCATCGGTCTGGCCGGTGCGCGGCGACATGGCGTCCATGGTCAGGTGCGCCGGCGCATCTTTCACCAGATCCAGGTGCTCGACCTGTCCCGTCGGGTGGGTCTTGTGCCATGCGTTGGCGATGGCCTGGGTGATTTGACGGGAGACCGATTGTTCGCCGGTGATGGCCGAGTCGATGTGCAGCAGTTTCATGAAAGCTCCTGAAAAACAAGACGCCCCGAAGGGCGGGAGGATGTTGCGATGCAGCAATTATCGATTGGCTTTGAATTGGTGATAAGCACGTGAAATTGTGATTGATTGTTCTGCAGGTAGGACAATAATGCGGCCATGCAGGATCTCAACGACATGTATTACTTTGCCGAGGTGGCCGAGCGCGGAGGCTTTGCCGCTGCCGGGCGCGCGCTGGGCATCCCGAAGTCGCGGTTGTCGCGCCGCATCTCCGAGCTGGAGTCGCGCCTGGGCGCACGGCTGCTGCAGCGCACCACGCGCCAGCTGTCGCTGACCGACGCCGGGCGGCTGTTTCTGCAGCACTGCCTGACGGTGCGCGAGGCGGCGCAGGCCGGCCACGACGCGGTGACGCAGGTGCAGTCAGAGCCCCGCGGGCTGCTGCGCGTGACCTGCCCGGTCACGCTGGCGCAGACGGTGCTGGGCGAGCTGATGCCGCTGTATCTGCAGCGTTGCCCCGAGGTGCGCGTGCAGATGGAGGTGAACAACCGCCCGGTCAACGTCGTCGAGGAGGGCGTTGACATTGCACTGCGCGTGCGCAGCTCGTTGGACGACAGCGCCAGCCTGGTCGTCAAGCGGCTTGACGTTGCGCGCCAGGTGCTGGTGGCCAGCCCGCAGCTGCTGGAGCGCCAGGGCACGCCCATCACGCTGCAGGAGCTGGCGCAGATGGACAGCATTGCCTCCTCCAGCCAGGACGGCCAGGCCAGTTGGGAGCTGGTGGGCCCGCATGGCGCGCCGCAGACGGTGCGCCACAGCCCGCGTTACGTGGTCGACGACCTGCTGACGCTCAAGTTTGCCGCGCTGGCGGGCACCGGCGTGGGCATGCTGCCCGACTACATGTGTCACGAGGAGATGGCCGACGGTCGCCTGCTGCGCGTGTTGCCGCTGTGGTCGCCGCCCCAGGGCATCGTGCACGCGGTGTTCGCCACGCGCCGCGGGTTGGCGCCGTCGGTGCGCTCCTTTCTGGACTTTCTGGGCGAGACCATGCCCGGGCGCAACAGCCTGGCTGCATCCGCTGGGTGATGGCGCGGCCAGGGTTTCATATTCGAATCGAACATAAACAAACAAAAATACAGTCGTTTGAGTTTTGAAGCGCGCTTCGCACAATCGCTGCATTCCTTTTGACTGCATGCGATCTGTGATGAAAAAACACCTTCTCTCCACCGCCGTTGCCGCCTTTGCGCTCACCCTGGCCGGCTCCGTCCTGGCGCAGGACAAGCTGCTCAACGTCTCCTACGACGTGGCGCGCGAGTTCTACAAGGACTACAACCAGGCCTTCGTCGCCCACTACAAGAAGACGACCGGCAAGGACGTGAAGATCGACCAGTCGCACGCCGGCTCCAGCGCCCAGGCGCGCGCGGTCAACGACGGCCTGGAGGCCGACGTCGTGACCTTCAACACCACGACCGATGTGCAGTTCCTGGCCGACAAGGGAGTCGTTGCCAAGGACTGGGCCAGCAAGTTCCCGCACGACGCGGCGCCCACCGCGTCGACCATGCTGTTCCTGGTGCGCCATGGCAACCCCAAGAACATCCAGGACTGGAAGGATCTGGTGCGCCCGGATGTGAAGGTCGTCGTGGTCAACCCCAAGACCGGCGGCAACGGCCGCTACGCCTACCTGGCTGCCTGGGGCAGCGTGCGTGAGCAAGGCGGCGACGACACCCAGGCCAGGGACTTCGTGACCCAGGTATTCAAGAACGTGCAGGTGCTGGCCAAGGGCGGGCGCGACGCGACGGCCACCTTTTTGCAGCGCGGCGTGGGCGACGTGCTGATCACCTTCGAGTCCGAGGTGGTGTCGGTCGAGCGTGAATTCGGCAAGGGCAAGGTCGACGCGATCTACCCGTCGGTGAGCATCACCGCCGAGAACCCGGTGGCCGTCGTCGAGCGCACGGTCGCCAAGCGCGGCTCGGGCGAGCTGGCAAAGGCCTATTTGGACTATCTGTACTCGGACGAAGCGCAGGAGATTGCCGCCAAGCACGCCGTGCGCCCGCGCTCCGAGGCCATCCTCAAGAAGCACCAGGACCAGTTCAAGCCGATCACGCAGTTCGCGGTCTCCAAGTACTTCGGCAGCCTGAGCGAGGCGCAGAAGGTGCACTTCAACGACGGCGGCTTGTTCGACCAGATCTACCAGGCGCAATAAGGCCGCGCGCGGCTGATACGGCTTGATTACAGGTTTTTTGCCATGGGTACTTTGACATGGGGCGGCGGCCGTGCCGTGGGCGCGCGCCCGCGGGGGCGGCGCGCCTTGCCCGGTTTCGGGCTCACGCTGGGCTACACGGTGTTCATGCTCAGCGTCGTCGTGCTGGTGCCGCTGGTCGCGCTGGTGGCGCTGTCCTCCAGCCTGACCTGGCAGGAGTTCTGGCAGGCGGTGAGCGCACCGCGCGTGCTGGCGGCCTATCGGCTGACGTTTGGCGCGTCTCTGCTGGCGGCGGGCATCAACCTGGTCGTCGGCCTGCTGCTGGCCTGGGTGCTGGTGCGCTATGACTTTCCGGGCAGGAAGCTGGTCGACGCGCTGGTCGACCTGCCTTTTGCCCTGCCCACGGCGGTGGCCGGCATTGCCCTGACCACGCTGCTGGCGGGCAACGGCTGGGTGGGCCAGTACCTGGAGCCGCTGGGCATCAAGCTGGCGTTCGAGCCGGCGGGCGTTGTCGTGGCGCTGGTCTTCATCAGCCTGCCCTTCGTCGTGCGCACGGTGCAGCCGGTGCTGCAGGACAGCGAGGCCGAGCTGGAAGAGGCCGCCACCAGCCTGGGCGCGTCGCGCTTGCAGGTCTTCGTGCACGTGCTGCTGCCGGGCATTGCGCCGGCGCTGCTCACCGGTTTTGCGATGGCGTTTGCGCGTGCTTTGGGTGAGTACGGCTCGGTCATCTTCATCGCGGGCAACGTGCCCATGGTCTCGGAAATCGTGCCTCTCATCATCATAGGCAAGCTGGAGCAGTACGACATTGCCGGCGCCACCGCGGTGGCCTGCGTGATGCTGGTGATCTCGTTCGCCATGCTGTTGGTGATCAACGCGCTGCAGTCCTGGCAGCGCAAACGCACGGGGATGACCGCATGAGCCGCGCCGCCGCTTCTTCGCCGGGCGCGCGCGCCACGACCGAGCCGCGCTGGGTGCGCTGGCTGTTGATTGCGCTGGCGCTGACCTTTGTGTTGCTGTTCCTGGTGCTGCCGCTGGCCGCAGTGTTCGCCGAGGCGCTGCGCCAGGGCTGGGCCGCCTACCTGGCCGGCCTGGCCGATCCGGACGCGCTGGCCGCCATCCGCCTGACGCTCATCACCGCGGCAATTGCCGTGCCGCTGAACCTGGTGTTCGGCGTGGCCGCCGCCTGGTGCGTGGCCAAGTTCGAGTTCCGCGGCAAGTCCCTGCTGGTGACGCTGATCGACCTGCCGTTCTCCATCTCGCCGGTCGTCGCCGGCCTGATGTACGTGCTGGTCTTTGGCGCCAACGGCTGGTTCGGCCCCTGGCTGGCCGCGCACGACCTGAAGGTGATTTTTGCGGTGCCCGGCATCGTGCTGGCAACGCTGTTCGTCACCTTCCCCTTCGTCGCGCGCGAGCTGATCCCGCTGATGCAGGCCCAGGGCAACGACGAGGAATTGGCCGCCACCGTGCTGGGCGCCAGCGGCTGGCAGACCTTCTGGCACGTCACGCTGCCCAACATCAAGTGGGGGCTGCTGTACGGCGTCATCCTGTGCAATGCGCGGGCCATGGGCGAGTTCGGTGCGGTGTCGGTGGTCTCGGGCCACATCCGCGGCCAGACCAACACCATTCCGCTGCACGTGGAGATTCTCTACAACGAATACCAGTCGGTGGCAGCCTTTGCTGCGGCCTCGCTGCTGGCGCTGCTGGCGCTGGTAACGCTGGCGATCAAGACCGTGGCCGAGTTCAAGGCTGCGCAGCAGCTGGCGGCCGTCGACCTGCCGCCGGAAAACCCCCATGCACAGGCGCAGCCCGACACGGCAGCGCCCCAGAACGGCGCCGCGCGCTGGGTGGCTGCTGCCTGAGTGGCGGCCACGCATACCCATTGAAAGGCTCAAGAGCATGAGCATCGAAATTCGCCATATCGACAAGCACTTCGGGCGCTTTCACGCGCTCAAGGACGTGAACCTGGACATCGCCTCGGGCGAGCTGGTGGCGTTGCTGGGGCCGTCGGGCTGCGGCAAGACCACGCTGCTGCGCATCATTGCGGGACTGGAGCAGCCGGACGCCGGCAGCATCCACTTCAGCGGGCGCGACCAGACGCCGGTGCATGTGCGCGAGCGCGGCGTGGGCTTTGTGTTCCAGCACTACGCGCTGTTCAAGCACATGAGCGTGTTCGAGAACGTCGCGTTCGGCCTGCGCATGAAGCCGCGGCGCGAGCGCCCGAGTGAAGCGCAGATCCGCGCCCGCGTGATGGAGCTGCTCACGCTGGTGCAGCTGGACTGGGTGGCCGACCGCTTTCCCTCGCAGCTGTCGGGCGGCCAGCGCCAGCGCATTGCGCTCGCGCGGGCGCTGGCCGTCGAGCCGCAGGTGCTGCTGCTGGACGAGCCCTTTGGCGCGCTGGACGCCAAGGTGCGCAAGGACCTGCGCCGCTGGCTGCGCCGCCTGCACGACGAGCTGCACGTGACCAGCATCTTCGTGACGCACGACCAGGAGGAGGCCATGGAGGTGGCCGACCGCGTCGTCGTGATCAACCAGGGCCGCATCGAGCAGCAGGGCACGCCGCAGGAGGTGTGGAACCACCCGGCCAGCCCCTTCGTCTACGGCTTTCTCGGTGACGTCAACCTGTTCCGGGGCCGCGCCCAGGACGGACGCATGGTGCTGGACGACGGCCACACGCTGGCCGGCACGCAGCTGGCAATGCCAACTTCGGGCGAAGGGGCGCAGCAGGGCGAGGTACTGGACGCGCTGGCCTATGTGCGCCCGCACGAGCTGGACGTGGCGCGGCCCGCCGCCCAGGGCGCCGAGGCGGCGGCCGGCGGCGGCCGGGGCATCCTCGCGCAGCTGGATCGTGCCATCGTCGTCGGCGGCATGGCGCGGTTGGAACTCATTGCGCAAAGCGCGTACAAAGACGAGGACAATACGCAGGCTGGCACGCTGATCGAGGCGCAGATCCCGGCGCAGCAGTTCCACGACATGGAGCTGCGCGAGGGCGAGACCCTGGTCGTGACCCCCAGGCGTGCCACTGTCTTTCTCGATTACGGCGCGGGCATCTGACACGGGTGAAGCCTTCATCCCCAGGGGCCCGCAGCCGGTCCCTGCCAAGGATTTTCTGTGTTGAACTGGATCTTGAACGCGCCGCGGCGCACGCTGGCGCTGATCAGCCTGGCCTGCTTCGCCATGCTGGGCTTTGCGCTGTACCTGCAGCATGTGGTGGGGCTTGAGCCCTGCCCGATGTGCATCGTGCAGCGCTATGCGCTGGTGCTGCTGGCGGTGCTGGCGCTGCTGGGCAGCCTGCGGCCGTCGCGCGCGTGGTGGATGGGTGCCAGCGTGCTGGCCATCGCGGCGTGCGGGCTGGGCGCCTTCACCGCCGCGCGCCAAAGCTGGCTGCAGTGGTTTCCGCCCGAGATCGTCACCTGCGGGCGCGACTTCTACGGACTGGTCGAGCGCTACCCGATCAGCCGCGCCATCCCGATGATCTTCCGCGGCTCGGGCGACTGCTCGGCGATTGATTGGACCTTTCTGGGTGGCTCGATCGCCAACTGGTCGTTCCTGTGGTTCGTCGCGTTCGCGCTGGTGCTGGTGGCGTTGCTCGTGCGCGGCCTGCGCCGCGCCTGATACGGTTTCGCCTTCAAACGTATAACTGCGTTGGTTCGCCTTGTTCTGCGCTTGAATACAAAACCGTATGAGAGCTACAGCAGCCGGGTGCCCAGCGGCACTTCGCCGTCGGGCACGCACAGCACGACGGCGCCTTGCGCGTCGTGAAAGCCGGTCACCAGGCATTCGGACATGATGGGTCCGATTTGCTTGGGCGCAAAGTTGACCACGGCCACCACCAGCCGTCCGACCAGGTCTTCGGGCTGGTACAGCGCGGTGATCTGCGCGCTCGATTTCTTCACGCCCAGCTCCGGGCCGAAGTCCACGTGCAGGATGTAGGCGGGTTTGCGCGCCTGGGCGAATACCTCGGCCGAGACCACACGGCCCACGCGCAACTGCACGCGGGTGAAGTCGTCCCAGGCGATCGTCGGCGGCGCGGTGTCGGTCATGCCACTCACAGCCTGCGCAGCCGCTCGATGGCCGCGCGCAGCGTCTCGTCCTTCTTGGCGTAGCAAAAACGGACCACGCGCTGGTCGAACCCGTCGCCGTAGAAGGCCGACAGTGGAATCGCGGCCACGCCCACCTCGCGGGTCAGCCATTGGCAGAAGTCGGCCTCGCCCAGGTCGCTGACGGCCGAGATGTCCACGCACTGGAAATAGCTGCCCTGGCTGGGCAGCAGGCGCAGGCGCGAGCCTTCCAGCCCCTGGCGGAACAGGTCGCGCTTGGCCTGGTAGAACGCGGGCAGCTGCAGATAGGGCGTGGGGTCGGCCAGGTAGCGCGCCAGGCCATGCTGCATCGGCGTGTTCACGGTGAACACGTTGAACTGGTGCACCTTGCGAAATTCCACCGTCAGGGCGGCGGGCGCGGCCACCGTGCCCACCTTCCAGCCGGTGACGTGAAAGGTCTTGCCGAAGCTGGAGACGATGAAGGCGCGCTCGGCCAGGCCCGGGTAGCGCGCCGCGCTGCAATGCGGCGCGCCGTCGTACACCATGTGCTCGTACACCTCGTCGCTGATGAGCAGCACGTCGGTGGGCGCCAGCAGCGCCTCGAGCTGGCGCATCTCGGCGTCGCTCCAGACGGTGGCGCTGGGGTTGTGCGGGCTGTTGACGATGATGAGGCGTGTGCGCGGCGTGATGGCCGCGGCGATGCGCGCAAAGTCGGGGCGGAAGGTTCCGGGCGTCAGCGGCACGCGCACTACGCGACCGCCGGCCAGCTCGATGTTGGGCACGTAGCTGTCGTAGCAGGGATCGAGCACGATGACCTCGTCGCCCGGCTGCACGCAGCACAGCACCGCGGTCAGGATGGCCTGGGTCGCGCCGGCGGTGATGGTGATCTCGTGCTCGGCGTCATAGCTGCGCCCGTACAGCGCCGCCGTCTTGTCCGCCACCGCCTGGCGCAGTGCAGGAATGCCGGCCATCGGCGGGTACTGGTTGTGGCCCTCGCGCATGGCCTGGGTGACCGCGTCGACCAGCGCCGGGGCGCAGGCGAAGTCCGGAAAGCCCTGGCCCAGGTTGACGGCCTGGTGCTCGGCGGCGAGCGCCGACATGACGGTGAAGATGGTGGTGCCCACGTCGGGCAGGCGGCTGGGGAAGGCGGGGGTGGTCATGTTTACAGCTCGTAGTCGTTGACGTGGCCGTCCATTGCGCGGTCGATCAGGTCGCGGTTCAGGCGGTCGCTGATCAGCTCGGCAAACTTGTAGACGAAGTTGCGCAGGTAGGCGCCGCGCTTGAGCGCCACGCGCGCCACGTTGGTGCCGAACAAATGGCTCAACGGGCGCATCACCAGGTCGCCTGCGGGCGCCTCGCGCATCGCCATCTCGGCAATGATGCCCACGCCCAGGCCCAGGCGCACATAGGTCTTGATGACGTCCGAGTCGATGGCTTCGAGCACCACGTTGGGTTGCAGCTTGCGCGTTGCGAACGCCTGGTCGATCTTGCTGCGCCCGGTGAACGAGGGGTGGTAGGTGATCAAGGCCTCGTGCGCCAGGTCGTCCAGGCTCACGCGCTCCTTGGCCGCCAGCGGGTGCGCGGCCGGCACGATCAGCACGTGCTGCCACTCGTAGCAGGGCAGCGTCACCAGGTCGGGGTAGTCGGCCAGCGACTCGGTGGCCATGCCGATCTCGGCGGCCTCGTCCAGCACCATGCGCGCCACCTCGTGCGGCGTGGCCTGGTGCAGGCTGATGTTGACCTTGGGGTAGATCTCGCGCAGGCGCGCCACCGCTGGCGGCAGCACGTAGCGCGCCTGGGTGTGCGTGGTGGCGATCGACAGCGTGCCGCTGTCCTGCGCGCTGTACTGCTCGCCGATGCGCCGCAGGTTGCCTACCTCGCGCATGATCAGTTCGATGCTGCGCAGCACATGCTGGCCCGGCTCGGTGATGCGCTTGAGCCGCTTGCCGTGGCGCGCGAAGATGTCGATGCCCAGCTCGTCTTCCAGCTCGATGATGGCCTTGGAGACGCCCGGCTGCGAGGTGTGCAGCGCCTTGGCGGCTTCGGTCAGATTGAGGTTGCGCCGCGCGGCTTCCTGGACAAAGCGGAATTGGTGAAGGTTCATAACCAAACAAAAATAACGATTGCTTTAATTATGCGTTATCCATCTAACGAATGCAGCATGCAGCCATACGCCGCTATCGTCGCAGCACCAGCCAGCCAAAGGCCGCCAGCGACAGCGCGGTGTAGATCAACCCCGGCGCGGCCGCGGTCAGCCAGGGCGACCAGTTCTGCAGGTTGCCGGCAAAGCCGAAGACGTTGTTGAGCAAGAAGAAGCTGATGCCGGCCATCACGCCGCCGAACACATAGCCGGCAATACCGCCCGAGCGAAAGTGCAGATAGGCGAACGGCAGCGCCAGCACCACCATGACCAGGCAGCTCAAGGGGTAGAACACCTTGCGCCAGAACTCGATCTCGTAGCGCTGCGCCGCCTGGCCGTTGGCCTGCAGGTGGCGGATGAAGCCGTACAACTCGATGGTGGCCATCTTGTCGGGCTTGACCACGGCGGCCGCCACCATGCCGGCCGAGATGCGGCTGGGCCAGTCCCACTGCGCGTCCTGGCTGCGCTGCACCCGCAGCTGGTCGCCGCCGGCGGGTACCAGGGTGGTGCGCGTGACCTGCTTGAGCTGCCAGTGGTCGCTGGCCACGTCGCCCTCGGCGGCCTTCAGCGTCTGCGCCAGGCGGCCCTGGCCGTCGAACTCGAACACCTGGATGCCGCGCATGTGGCCCTCGGCCGTGATGCTGCGTACGTTCACGGCCAGCGAATGCTCGCCCTGGCGCTCCTTGAGCCAGGCGCCGGTGGCGCCGCTGCTCAGCGGCCCCGAGCTGCTGGACTGCACCAGCTGCGCGGCGCGCTCGGTGGCCGGCGCCACGTAGTCGCCCACGACGAAGGTCAGCACCGTGAAGCCAAGGCCCAGCAGCAAGAGCGTGCCAAGCGCCCGCCCCGGGCCCAGGCCGCTGGTGCGCAGGATGGTGAATTCCGAGCTTTGCGCCAGCCGCGCCATCACGAAGATGGTGCCGATCAGCACCGTGATGGGCAGCAGCTCGTAGACATGCTGTGCCTGGCGCATCGCCACGTAGAGCAGGGCGTGCGAGACCGGGTAGACCTGCGCGCCCAGGCGGGCCACGCGGCGCATCTCGTCGACCATGTCGAAAAAGAAGAACAGCGCGATGAAGGCCAGCGTGGCAAAACCCACGCCGACGAGCACTTCGCGAAAAATCCAGCGGCGTACCGTCTTCATGCGGCGCTCCTGCGGCGCCACGGCATGCGCGGCGACCAGCGGTTGTGGCGCGCTGCCAGCACCAGAAGGCCCAGCGCCAGCACGCCACCGTGCAGCAGCGCCATGAACGACGCAAGGCTCAGGCGCCCCGCGCCCACCCAGCTCTGGCCCACGGTCATCAGGTTGTAGTAGACGACGAAGGTCAGCAGTGCAAACATCAGGCCGGTGCTGCGCCCGGCGCGCGGGTTGGCGCTGGCCACGGCCAGGCCCAGCACGACGAAGTTGAGCACCGCGGCCATCAGCCCCAGGCGCCAGCCCAGCTCGGCGCGCAGCACTGGCTGGTCGGCGTGCAGCAGTTGCAGCGAGTCGATGGTGCGCACGCCGCCGTCGCTGCGGCTGGCGCTGCCGCCCGGGTCGATGCGTGTGCGGTATTCGTCAAACGTGCTCACGCGCAGCTGGGAGCCGTCGTTGGCGGCCTGCATGCGTTCGCCGTTGTAGAGCACGACCGTGCGCTCGCCGTCGATCATGCGCAGGCGCGCGCTCTGCGCCGAGGTCACGGTCTCGCTGCCGGCGTCGCGCGTGGCGATGAAGACGTTGTTGGCCGCGTCGGCGCCGGGCGTCTCGCGGTCGATGAAGAACACGCGCGAGCCGTCCGACGACTCCTGGAACTCGCCCGGCGCAATGCGGTCGATGTCGCCGCGCTGCTCGTACTGCTGGCGCAGCTCGTCGATCTGACGGTTGGACCAGGGCCACACGCCCAGCGCCAGCACGCCCACGGCCAGCATGATGGGCGCGGCAAAGCGCAGCATGGGCGCGAGCAGCCGCGCCAGGCCCTGGCCGGCGGCAAACCAGATCGCCATCTCGCTGTCGCGGTACATGCGCGACAGCGTGCCGACGACGGCGATGAAAAGGCTCAGGCTCAAGATGGTCGGCAACTGCCCGAGCACGGTGTAACCCATGATCAGGATCACATCCGAGGGGCCGACGTTGCCGCGCGCGGCCTGGCCCAGCGTGCGGATCAGCATCATGGTCATCACCACGGTGACGAGCACGACCAGGGTGGCGCCAAAGCCGCGCGAGAGCTCCTTGCGCAAGGATGAATCGAATAACATTGACTGGCTCGACACGGCTGCGCGCGTCCTGCGTCAGGGCAGCGCCCGCAACCGCCGGGGCACTGCCGCACGCCTTGCGGCAGCGTTTTTTGTACGGAATTCAAAAGGAAAGCGCCGATTATGAACTTTGAACTCAAGCCCATGGCGCTTGCCGATGCCGCGGCCCACCCATGCGACGCGCTGCTGGTGCTGGTCAGCGATGACTTCGCCGCGCAGATGGATCCTCTGTCGTCGCTGGCGGCGCTGGCGCTCAAGCACAAGGACTGGAAAACCCAGGCCGGCAAGCAGCTGGCGCTGTACGCGCCGCCGGGCATCGCGGCGCGCCGCGTGCTGCTGCTGGGCTGCGGCAGCGGCGACGCGCGCGGCGTGCAGCAGGCGCTGCAGGGCTGCGCCGGCGTGTTGCAGGACGGCGCCGTCGCGCGCGCAGCCGTCGTCTTTGCCTGGGAGCCCGCGCCGCAGGCCGTGGCCGCCGCGGTGCGCGAGGCGGCAGCTGCCAGCTACATCTACACCGCCACGACCACCAAGACCGAGCCGCGGGCGCTCTCGCGCGTGAGCGTGGGCGCTTCCAACGCCAGGACTGCCGCGGTGCGCACCGCGTTCGACGCGGCGGTCGCAGTCGCCCAAGGCGTGGAGTTCGCTCGCGAATGGGCCAACCGCCCGGCCAACCACGCCACGCCCACCGCACTGGGCAAGGCCGCCAGGGCGCTGGCCAAGGCGCCGGGCCTGCGCTGCCGCGTGCACGGGCCAGCCGAGGTGGCCAAGCTGGGCATGGGCGCGTTCCAGGCGGTGGCGCAAGGCTCGGCCGAGCCGCTGCAGTTCATCGAGCTGCACTACAGCGGCGCCGATGCCAAGGACGCGCCCGTCGTGTTGGTGGGCAAGGGCATCACGTTCGACACCGGCGGCATCTCGCTCAAGCCCGCCGCCGAGATGGACGAGATGAAATACGACATGGGCGGCGCCGCCAGCGTGCTGGGCACCTTCCAGGCGCTGGCGCTGCTGCGCCCGCGCATCAACGTCGTCGGCCTGATTGCCGCCTGCGAGAACATGCCCGACGGCCGCGCGGTCAAGCCCGGCGACGTGGTCACCAGCATGGACGGCCAGACCATCGAAATTCTCAACACCGACGCCGAAGGCCGCCTGGTGCTGTGTGACGCGCTGGCCTATGCCAAGCGCTTCAAGCCAGCAGCGGTGGTCGACATCGCCACGCTCACCGGCGCCTGCGTGATCGCGCTGGGCGCTCTGCGCAGCGGCATGTACGCCAGCGACGACGCGCTGGCGCGGCAGCTGGCCGACGCCGGCGACGAGGCGCTGGATCTGTGCTGGCGCATGCCGCTGGACGAGGACTACGCCCAGGGCTTGAAGAGCCGGTTTGCCGACGTGGCCAACGTCGCGGGCCGTCCGGCGGGCTCGATCACCGCGGCCAAGTTTTTGCAGCGCTTCGTCGGCGACGCGCCGTGGGCGCACCTGGACATTGCCGGCTCGGCCTGGAAGAGCGGCGCCGCCAAGGGCGCGACGGGCCGCCCGGTCGGCCTGCTGGTGCACTACCTGCTGGGTCTGGCGGGACAGGAGGGCACTCGGGCCAAGAAGGCGCCCGCCAAGCCCACGGCCAAAGCCGCCGCCAAAAAGACCGCCGCCGACAAGGCCAAGGCCGCGCCGGCCAAGGCCACGCGCCGCCCGCGCAAGACCGTCTGAAGCGCGCGCAAGCCATGACCGAGGTGGTGTTCCATTTCAACGTGCCTGACCGGCGCATCTACGCCTGCCGTTACGCGCGCAAGTCGCTGCGCAACGGCGCGGGCCTGGCCATCACTGGCAGCGAGGCCGACCTGCAGTGGCTGGAGCGCACGCTGTGGGAGATGGCGCCCACCGACTTCGTCGCCCACTGCCTGGACGACGCGCCGCCCGACGTGGTGCGCGCCTCGCCCATCGTGCTGGTGCGCGACCCGAGCGCCTGGGGTGAGCGTGGCCAGCTGCTCAACCTGGGCCAGCAGATCCCGGACGGTTTTACGCAGTACGAGCGGCTGGTCGAGGTCGTGAGCCAGGGTGACGCCGAAGACCGCACCGGCGCGCGCCAGCGCTGGCGCCAGTACCAGGAGCAGGGCCACACCATCACCACCTACGACGTGGCGCCGCGGCGCGATCCGGCATGACCATGGTCGGCAGCAACCCTCCGCCGCCGCGCTTCATCCCGACGCTGACCGAGGTCGTACAGCTGCCGGACGACGCCGTGCTGGCTGTGCCCGTGGTGCCGGATGCGGTTGGCGACGAGCACGGCGACCCGCCGCACGAAGCGCTGCTGGACGAGACCGATATACCCGGCCGTGCGCCGGAACCTGCCTGGGAGTTGGAGTACGAGGCGCCGGCCACCGAGGAGCCGCCATTCGCCGCACCCGCGCAGCAGACCGGCGAGCCACCCGCGCTGCCGGCGCTGAACGAAGAGGCGCTGATCCACCGCGTGATGCAGCGCGTGGACGTACAGCTGCAAGAGCGCATGCAGGCCTCGCTGAACCGGGTGGTGGCCGAGCAGATGCGCCCGCTGCTGGGCCTGCTGCACCAGGAGGTGGAGGCGCTGGTGCGCGAATGCGTCTCGCAGGCCGTTGCCCAGGAGCTGGACGCCGCGCTCAGCGGCGCACCTGCAGCGCCCCCGGATTGACGATGTTGGTCGGCCGCCCCTTGATGAAATTGACCACGTTGTCGAAGGCAGCGCCAAAGTACAGCTCGTAGTTGTCGCGCTCCACATAGCCGATGTGCGGCGTGCAGATGCAGTTTTCCAGCCGCAGCAGCGCGTGGCCCTGCAGGATGGGCTCGCTCTCGAACACGTCGATTGCCGCCATGCCCGGGCGCCCTCGGTTGAGCGCGGTGATCAGGGCATCGTTCTCCAGCAGCTCGGCGCGCGAGGTGTTGACCAGCAGCGCGGTCGGCTTCATGCACGACAGGTCTTCCAGTGTGACCATGCCGCGCGTCGTGTCGGTCAGGCGCAGGTGCAGCGAGATCACGTCGCAGTTGGAAAAAAAATCGCCGCGGTTGCTCGCCGCCTGCAGCCCGTCGGCCAGCGCCCGGGCGCGCGAGGCCTCGCTGCCCCACACGCACACGTTCATGCCGAACGCCCGGCCGTAGCCGGCCACGATCTGGCCAATGCGGCCATAGCCCCAGATGCCCAGCGTCTTGCCGCGCAGCACCATGCCCAGGCCGAAGTTGGGCGGCATTGACGCGGCGCGCAGCCCCGACTGCTGCCACGCGCCGTGCTTGAGGTTGGTGATGTACTGCGGCAGGCGGCGCATCGCCGCCATGATCAGCGCCCAGGTCAGCTCGGCGGGCGCCACCGGAGAGCCCACACCCTCGGCCACCGCAATGCCGCGCTCGGTGCACGTCGCCAGGTCGATGTGGCCGCCCACGCGGCCGGTCTGGGCGATGAGCTTGAGGCGCGGCAGCTTTTCCAGCAGTTGGCGGGGCAGGTGGGTCCGCTCGCGGATCAGCACGATGATGTCCGCGTCGCGCAAGCGCACCGCCAGCTGCCCCAGACCCTTGACGGTGTTGGTATACACCTTGGCCGGGTAGTTCTGCAGGCGCTCGGCGCACTGCAGCTTGCGCACGCTGTCCTGGTAATCGTCGAGGATGATGATGTTCATGCCACTGCCCTACGTGCCGGGCGCCCGTGGGCGCCGCCGTTGCAGCGCCTGGGGGCCGGGCGGCAACGTGAATCAAAAACGCGCATTGTCGTCCATCGTGCGCAAGCAGCCGGCTTCGCGCCGTTGCGCGGACACTCGCTTACAAAAAATGCAGTCCGCATGCCGCCCCGCGGCGCCCGTCGGCCCGTCACATGCGGGACTGCGCACTGGGACTGTTCCCGATGCCCGTCGGCGAACCTGCTCCTACGCTGGGTGCCGGTTTTTGTTCCCTGTCCTGGAGTCTGTCTTGACCCGCCCCCATTACGCCTTCTGGCCCGCGCGCCTGCCCCACGCCATCACTACCCCCGCCACCTCGCTGTGGTTCAACGTCGCCGTCAACGCCTGGCGCTACCCGGACAAGGCAGCGCTGGTGTTCATGGGGCGCGAGACCAGCTACCGCCAGCTGCACGACGAGGCCGAGCGCCTGGCCGCGCAGCTGGCCGCCTGGGGCGTGGGCAAGGGTGACCGGGTGCTGCTGTACATGCAGAACTGCCCGCAATGGGTGGTGGCGCACTTCGCCATCCTGCGCACCAACGCGGTGGTCGTGCCGGTCAACCCAATGAACCGGGCGCAGGAGCTGCGGCACTACATTGAGGACAGCGAGGCGCGCGTGGCCATCACCACCGCCGACCTGGCCGGCGAGATGGCCAAGGCCAGCGATGCACTGCCGGCCGACCAGCGGCTCACCCACCTGCTGGCCAGCCAGTACACAGACGCCTTCGACCCGCAGGCGCTCGAGGCGGGCGACATGCCCGCCGCCTGGCAGGACTGGCTGTGCACCCAGCACCCGCTGCCGGCATTACAGGGTGGCCAGGCCCATGCCTGGGCCGACGCGCTGGCATTCAGTGGCGCCGCGCCGGCACACGATGCAGGCCCCGACGACCTGGCCGTACTGCCCTACACCAGCGGCACCACCGGCCTGCCCAAGGGCTGCATGCACCCGCACCGCAGCCTGATGCACAACGCGGTGGCCAGCAGCCTGTGGGGCACGGGCTCGTCCGACGGCGTGGCGCTATGCGTAGTGCCGATGTTCCACATCACCGGCATGGTCAGCGTGATGCACGCCACGCTGTACAGCGGCTCCACGCTGGTGCTGATGCCGCGCTGGGATCGCGAACTGGCCGGGCGCCTGATCTCGCGCCACAAGGTGACCGCCTGGACCAACATCCCGACGATGATCATCGACCTGATGGCCAGCCCGAATTTCTCCCAGTTCGACCTGTCCAGCCTGAGGAGCATCGGCGGCGGCGGCGCGGCCATGCCCCAGGCCGTTGCCCAGCGCCTGCAGGATCAGTACGGCCTGCGCTACGCCGAGGGCTACGGCCTGACCGAGACCGCCGCGCCATCGCACAGCAACCCGCCCGACCGTCCCAAGCAGCAGTGCCTGGGCATTCCGTTCATGAGCACCGACGCGCGCGTCGTCGATCCCGAGACGCTCAAGGAGGTGGCCCAGGGCGAGCAGGGCGAGATCGTCGTCTGCGGCCCCGAGGTGTTCGACGGCTACTGGAAGCACCCCGAGGCCACGGCCGCCGCGTTCTTCGAAATGGACGGCAAGCGGTTCTTCCGTACCGGCGACCTGGGCCGCGTGGACGAGGAGGGCTATTTCTTCATCACCGACCGCCTGAAACGCATGATCAACGCCAGCGGCTTCAAGGTCTGGCCGGCCGAGGTCGAGGCACTGATGTTCAAACACCCGGCGGTGCAGGAGGCCTGCGTCATCTCGGCCAGTGACGACTACCGCGGCGAGACCGTCAAGGCCGTCGTCGTGCTGCGAGCGGATCACAAGGGCAAGGTCAGCGAGGAAGACCTCGTCGCCTGGTGCCGCGAGCACATGGCCGTCTACAAGGTGCCGCGCCAGATCCACTTTGCCGACGCGCTGCCCAAGAGCGGCAGCGGCAAGGTGATGTGGCGCACGCTGCAGGAGGCGCAGAACCAGGGCCAACTGTAGGGTGCAGGCGCAGGGTAGGGCGCCGGCGGCGCGCAGCGGCGCTAAGCTCGGCACCCATGGCCTATCCCACTTTTGCCCCTCCTTATGTGCAGCCTGAAGAGGCTGTCGCCCAATTGCGCGAGCGCGGCTTTGCCGTGCTGCAGCCGCACGACACGGCCGCCTGGGCCGGTGTCGCGCTGACCGAACTGCAGCAACTCGCCCCCGACTGGGACGACCTGCCACCTGACGAGCATCTCAAGGACGGCGGGCGCTACCGGCGCCGGCGCCATGCCTGCTTCATCGCCGACGGCACTCAGATCACCCAGGCGCCGGCGCGCGCGCACTGGCAGCCGCTGGAATACAACGCGCTGCACGGCGGCATGCAGCGCTGGTTTGCGCCCATGCAGGCAGCCACGCTGGCGCAGCCGGCCTGGCAGCGGCTGGTGCAGGCCGTGGCTGGCGTGGCGCAGCAGGCGCTGGCCACCCAGCCCGAGCGCTGGTTCATCGAAGCGCACCAGTTCCGCATCGACACCGCCGGCGGCATCGGCCGACCCACGCCCGAAGGCGCGCATCGCGATGGAGTCGACCTTGTGGCCGTCTTCATGGTCGGGCGCCACGGCATCAAAGGCGGCGAGACACGCATCTTCGAGGCCGCCCGCCCCGCCGGCCAGCGCTTCACGCTGACCGACCCCTGGTCGCTGCTGCTGCTGGACGACGCGCGCATGGTGCACGAGACCACGCCCATCCAGCCGCTGCACGAGGGCGGTTGGCGCGACACCCTGGTGCTGACCTGCCGGCGCGGCACTTTTTTGGGCGACGATGGCTGAAAATCAAGGCGGCCACTACGGTGGTCGTGCTAGGGTTGTCACTGTCTCTTCCTCACCCACCACTCTTTCAAGGAGTATTCATGTTCAAGCACATCCTGGTTCCGGTCGACGGCTCTGAAACCGCCATGAAGGCTGTCGCCCGCGCGGCCGCGCTGGCCAAGACCTTTGGCAGCGCCGTCACCGTGCTGTACGTCATTGATCCGTACCCATTCACCGGCGTCGGCGCCGACTTTGCCTATGGCCAGGCGCAGTACCTGAGCGCCGCTACTGCCGAGGCCAATGCGGCGCTGGACACTGCCAAGGAGGCGATCACCCAGGCCGGCGTCGCGCAGGTGGAGACCATGGTGGGCGAGGGCCACGCGGTGCACGACGGCGTGGTGCGTGCCGTCGACAGCGTGGGCGCCGACCTGATCGTCATGGGCTCGCACGGCCGCCGCGGCCTGGAAAAGCTGGTGCTCGGCAGTGTCACCCAGCGCGTGCTGGGCGTCGTGCGCGTGCCCGTGCTGGTCGTGCGCGACTGATCTGCACACCTCCCATGGCCCGCTGTGGCCATGGGAGAATCGACCCATGAGCGAAACCGTCAACGTCGACCCGGCCGAACTGGCCAAATTCTCCGACCTGGCCCACCACTGGTGGGATCCGGACAGCGAATTCCGCCCGCTGCATCAGATCAACCCGCTGCGCCTGGATTGGATCGACCAGCTCGCGCCGCTCAAGGGCTGCACGGTGCTTGATGTCGGCTGCGGCGGCGGCATTCTGGCCGACGCCATGGCACGCAAGGGCGCTCAGGTCACCGGTATCGACCTGGCAACCAAGTCGCTGCGCGTGGCCCAGCTGCACGCGCTGGAGACCGGCACGCCCAATATCAGCTACCGCGAGATCAGTGCCGAGGCGCTGGCCAAGGAAAGCCCGGCCAGCTTCGACACCGTCACCTGCATGGAGATGCTGGAGCACGTGCCCGACCCGCAGTCCATCGTCAGTGCCTGCGCGCAGCTGGTCAAGCCCGGCGGCTGGGTGTTCTTCTCCACCATCAACCGCAACGCCAAGGCTTTTGCCATGGCCATCGTCGCGGCCGAATACCTGCTCAAGCTGCTGCCGCGCGGCACGCACGAATACAACAAGCTGATCCGCCCCAGCGAGCTGGCCCTTGCCTGCCGCAACGCCGGGTTGGATGTGCTGCACACGCGCGGCATGCAGTACAACCCGGTGACCGGCCGCTACTGGCTCGACGGCGACACCAGCGTCAACTACCTGCTGGCTACCCGGCGTCCCGCGGCATGAGGGCCGCTGCCTTCGCCAACATCCGCGCGGTGCTGTTCGACCTAGACGGCACACTGATCGACAGCGCCCCCGACCTGGGCCACGCGGTTGACAGCATGCGCACCGCGCGCGGCCTGCCGTCGCTGCCGCAAGACGTCTACCGCCCCATGGCTGGCATGGGCGCGCGCGGCATGCTGAACGCCGCATTCGACATCACGCCCGAACACCCCGACTTCAATGCGCTGCGCGAAGAGTTCTTCAGCAACTACGAGCGCTGCATCCACGAGCGCACCCAGCCCTTTGGCCATGTACCGCAGATCGTCGACGCCTTGAACCGCCAGCGCCTGCGCTGGGGCGTGGTGACCAACAAGACCCAGCGCTTTGCCTTTCCCATCGTCACGCGCATGGCGTGGTTCCACAGCGCCGGCACCATCATCTGCGGCGACACCACGGCGTATGCCAAGCCGCACCCGGCTCCGCTGCTGGAGGCGGCCGCGCGCATCGGTATCGACGCCAGCCAGTGCGTCTACGTGGGCGACGACGAGCGCGACATCATCGCCGGGCGCGCCGCCGGCATGAAAACCATCGCCGCGCTGTACGGCTACCTGGGCCCGGGCGCCACGCCACGGCAGTGGGGCGCCGACGCACTGATAGAAAACCCGCGCGATCTCTTGAAATTGCTGGGACTGCACTAAAATAGGCGCTATGGGGCTGTCCTGGTTTCGACGTGGGTTCGGAATTGGCGCGGTGCATGTCGAGCTTGAGTGACGCTCGTAAATCTCCATTCATCAAAGTAACTGCAAACGACGAACGTTTCGCACTCGCCGCTTAAACACCGGTGAGCCTTGCAACAGCACGCTGATGGGCTGGGCAAGGGGGTAGCAATACCTCCAGGCTGCAAGGGAATTCACATCAGCTGGCTGCGTGCCGGGTACCTTGGCCCGCAGCGAGATCCAAGGGTACTGGCGGTTCAGGTAGCGTGCGTCTGCGCGACTTGAGCGGCGAGATCCAAATCAGAACGCTAAACATGTAGATCTGTCCAGTAAAGGCTTGCGGACGCGGGTTCAATTCCCGCCAGCTCCACCATCCGCCCAAACAAAGGCCGCCAAGGAATAACTTGGCGGCCTTTTTATTGATAAATCAAGCGCTTGCGCAGCAGGGATGACGAACGCATGCATGAAAAAGGGGAGTGCAGCCCGCGCCGCGCTCCCCTTTTTGCCTCGCGGGCGCTTTTTCTTACATGCGCTCGAAGATCGCGGCAATGCCCTGGCCGCCGCCGATGCACATGGTCACCAGTGCGTAGCGGCCCTGGATGCGCTGCAGCTCATACAGCGCCTTGACCGTGATGACCGCGCCGGTGGCGCCGATGGGGTGGCCCAGCGAGATGCCCGAGCCGTTGGGATTGACCTTGGCGGGGTCCAGCCCCAAGTCGCGCGAGACGGCGCAGGCCTGGGCGGCGAAGGCTTCGTTGGCCTCGATCACGTCCAGATCTTGCACCGTCAGGCCGGCTTTTTTCAGCGCCAGCTGCGTGGCAGGCACCGGGCCGATGCCCATGTATTGAGGGTCGACGCCGGCGTGCGCGTAGGCCACCAGGCGCGCCAGCGGCTTGGCACCGCGCGCCTGGGCGGCCTTGGCGTCCATCAGCACGACGGCGGCGGCTGCGTCGTTGATGCCCGAGGCGTTGCCGGCGGTCACCGTGCCGTTTTCCTTCAGGAAGACGGGCTTGAGCTTGGCCATGTCCTCGATCGTGGCGTTGGCGCGGAAGTGCTCGTCAGCCGTGTACTGCATCTCGCCCTTGCGCGTCTTGAGCACCACCGGGACGATCTGATCCTTGAAGTAGCCGGCCTCGGTGGCCTTTTGCGCGCGTTGGTGGCTTTGCAGCGCCAGCGCGTCTTGCTCCTCGCGGGTAATGCCCCACTTTGCGGCGATGTTCTCGGCGGTCACGCCCATGTGCACGTTCTTGAACGGGTCGTGCAGCGCGCCGATCATCATGTCGATCATCTTGAAGTCGCCCATGCGCGCGCCCCAGCGGCTGGTCAGGCTGGCAAACGGCGCGCGGCTCATGTTCTCGGCGCCGGCGCCGATCGCAATGTCGCAGTCGCCCAGCAGGATGGCCTGGCTGGCCGACACGATGGCCTGCAGGCCCGAACCGCACAGGCGGTTGACGTTGAACGCCGGCGTCTCCTGGGTGCAGCCGCCGTCGATCGCGGCCACGCGCGAGAGATACATGTCCTTGGGCTCGGTGTTGACCACGTGGCCGAACGCCACATGGCCTACGTCCTTGCCCTCGACCTGCGCGCGCGCGAGCGACTCGCGCACCACGGTGGCGCCCAGCTGCGTGGGCGGCACGTCCTTCAGGCTGCCGCCAAAAGTGCCGATGCCGGTGCGAACGGCAGATACGACGACGACGTCACGGGTCATGGGAGGGCTCCTGTCAAAGGGTTGGAATGGAAAGGGATTGTCAAGAAAGCCGGCGTCCGCGCCGCGTCAGGCCTCGCGGACGTCGGCGACCGGGTTGTCGCCAAAGTCCGGGCGATTCAGCCAGGCCAGTACGCGCGCGGCTGCGTCGGCCGGCGAGCTGAGCAGGCCACGCTCCTTGAGCTGGGTGAAGTTGTCCACGTCGGCAAAGTCGTCCTGGGTGGCGCCGCGCAGCTGCACCTGCATGTCGGTGTCGATCACGCCGGGCGCCAGCGAGCACACCTTGGCGCCGCCGGGGCGAGACGCCTCTTCCAGCGCCAGGCAGCGGGTGAAGTGATCCATGCCCGCCTTGGCAGCGCAATACGCCGCCTGCGACGCCATGGCGCGCCGGCCCAGGCCCGACGAGACGTTTAGCACCTTGCGCGGCACGCCCCAGCCCTCGGTGGCGTCCAGGAAGGTGGCGGTGAGCAGCATTGGCGCCTCCAGTCCCACGCGCAGCGCGCTGGCAAGACCTGCCAGGTCGGCCGTGCTGCCACTGGCCACCAGCGGTGCGATGCGCGGGATGGCGCCGGCGTTGTTGATCAGCGTGGCGCTGGCGTAGCGGCCGGGTTGCTGCGCGACCAGCCAGTCATGCAGGCGCAGCGCGGCGGCCGTGCCGTCGGCCAGGTCCAGCGGCCACTGCAGCAGGGTTGCCCCGTCGGGGGCCTGCAGCGTGTCGCTGGCGTTGCGGGCAATGCTGATCACGGTGTGGCCGGGCCGCAGCAGTTGCTGCGCCATTGCCAGGCCCATGCCGCGCGAGCCGCCGGTGAGTATGGTCAGGTTGTTGGTCAGGTGCGAAGTCATCGCACTATGGTACTGGCGCCCGGTGTACGCGCAACTGCGTATGTGACAGCCAGAGCATGGGCTGGTCGGTCGCCGGATGGGCCAGCGCCAGCGCGCAGGCGTGCAGCAACAGGCGCGGCGCCAGCGCCTGCACGGCGGCACCGGCATACAGCGCGTCGCCCAGTATGGGGTGGCCGACGTGCGCCAGGTGCACGCGCAATTGGTGGGTGCGGCCGGTCAGCGGACGCAGCTCCAGCAGCGTGGCTGGTTGCCGTGCATCGTGCGCCAGCACGCGCCACAGCGTGCGGCTGGGCTTGCCGTTTTGCCAGTCGACCTGCTGGCGCGGGCGGTTGGGCCAGTCGGCGGCCAGCGGTGCGTCGATCTCGCCCCAGCCGTCCTCGCCCGCCGGCGGCTGCATGCTGCCATGCACCCAGGCGTGGTAGCGCTTGTCGACCTGCTGCGCGGCAAAGGCCTGGCCCAGCGCGCGCTGCACCGCCTGGCTGCGCGCCATGACGACCAGGCCCGAGGTCGCCTGGTCGAGCCGGTGCACCACCAGTGCATCAGGCCACAGCGCCTGCGCGCGGGCGCTCAGGCAGTCCTGCTTGTCCGGGCCGCGCCCGGGCACGCACAGCAGGCCGGCGGGCTTGTCCAGCACCAGCAGGTCGGCATCCTGGTAGATGCAGTGCACGTCGCCTGGCGCGGTGGGCGGCAGCGCGGCGCGGTCAGCCGGCATGCAGCAGGCGATCGACGGTGGCGCACAGCTCCTGCACGTCGTTGGGCTTGTGTATCAGCGCGCGCGCCCCGGCGGCGCGCGCGGCCTGCTCGATGTCGGCCGTCACATAGCCCGATGCCAGCGCCACCGGCAGGTCGGCGCGTATGGCGCGCACCGCCTGAAGCAGGTCGACGCCGGAGAAGCCCGGCATGTTGTAGTCGGTAACCAGCAGGTCGACCGCCTGCGGCTGCTCGCGCAGGAAGGCCAGCGCCTGATGCGGGTCGGTAAAGCCGCTGACGCGGTGGCCCTGGCGGCGCAGCAGGCGCTGCACCAGAAAGACCAGCGCCTGGTCGTCGTCGACGTACACCACATGGCCGCCCGCTGGCGCGGCGCTCGTGGCCGGCGGCGCTGCACTGGCAGGCTGGGGCGCTGGCGCTGCACCGGCGTCGTCGTCCACGTCGTCAGAGGCCACCGGAAAGTACAGCGTGAAGCGCGTTCCCTCGCCCGGCTGGCTGTGCACGTCGACCGCGCCGCCGTGGCTGCGCACCACGCCGTGCACCACGGCCAGGCCCAGGCCCGTGCCCTGGCCCACGGGCTTGGTGGTGAAGAAAGGCTCGTAGATGCGCGCCAGCAGCGCGTCGTCCATGCCCGGGCCGTCGTCGCTGACGCTCAGCGCCACGTAGCTGCCCGGCGCCAGGCGCAGGCGCTCGCGCAGCGCGGCGTCGGGGCGCAGCGCGCGTGCCTGCACCGCAATGTGGCCGCGCTGCTGGCCAATCGCGTGCACCGCGTTGGTGCACAGGTTGAGCAGCGCCTGCTCCAGCTGCGTGGCGTCGGCCAGCACTGGCGGCAACGTGGCCGGCAGGTGCAGTTGCAGCTCGATGTTGGGCGGCAGCGTCACGCGCAGCAGGCGCGCGGTGTCGTGCACCGTGGCGGCCACTTGCACGGCGCTGCGCGCCAGCGGCTCGTTGCGGCTGAAAGTGAGGATCTGGTGCACCAGGTCGCGCGCGCGCCGGCCGGCTTTCTCGATCTCGGCCAGGCTCTCCAGCAGCGCGCTGCCTGCGGGCAATGCGGCGGCGTCGGCATGCGCCAGCGCCACGTTGCCCAGAATGGCGTGCAGGATGTTGTTGAAGTCGTGGGCAATGCCGCCGGCCATGGTGCCCACGGCCTGCATCTTGTGCGACTCGCGCAGCTGCGCCTCCAGCTCGCCGCGGCGCAGGTCGGCCTTTTTCTGGCTGGTCAGGTCGCGGATGAAGAAGGTCGTCGTGTTGTCGCCGGCCAGGCTCTCGAACGCCACGCTGACCTCGACCGCCAGCGGCTGACCGGTGGCGGTGCTCGCCTGCATCTCGCCCAGCAGCGCCCGCGTCGTGAGCTGCGCGAACGACAGCGCCTGCTCGGCGTCTGGCAGAAAGCGTGTCAGCTCCTCGCCCAGCGCCTGGCCGGCCGGGCACTGGAACAGCGTGGCCGCGGCCGGGTTGAAGACGGTGATGCGCCGCTGTGCGTCGACGCTGATGATGGCGTCCAGCGCCGAGTTGATGATGGCTTCGAGCCGCTGCTCACTGGAGTGCAACTGGTCGTTGCGCTGCTGCAGCGCGCGGCGCTCGGCAATCAGCGGGCCCTGGTCGACCACGGCGCACAAAAACTGCTGCAGCAGCGGCCCCTGGGCCTGGGGCGTTTCCAGATAGGCGATGTGCAGGTCGCCGGTGATGTGCTGGCCGCTGCCGATCTCGAACACCACCTCGGCGCTGTCGCTGCGCCCGTCGCGCCGTGCGGCGGCAAAGGCCTGGCGCACCCGCTCGGCGTCGCCCGCGCTGACGAAGGGCATCAGCGCGGCCAGCGGCCGATCGCCCTCGCCGGGTTGAAACGCCCGGTGCGCCACCGCATTGGCCTGCACCACCATGTCGTGCTCGTCCAGCACCATGAGCGCCAGCGGCACGCCGGCAAACAGCGCCTCGAAGCGCTCGGAGGCGCTCTCGGCCGCCTGCTGGCTGTAGCGCAGCACCTCGTTGTGTGCCTGCAGCTCACGCTGCGCGGTGCGCAGCTGGGCAATCAAGTCGGCTACCGGCCCCTTGACCCGGTCGGGCGCGCGCCGCTCCTGCGGCGGCGTAGCCGGCGCGGGCGCTTGCGCAGCCTCCTGGTTGCGCAGCAAGAAAGACAGGTCGGGGTGGGTCATCGGGGCGGCTGCGGAAAGAAGTATGTGCGGCGGGTCACCGGACTGCAGGGCCGGCGCGTCGCCACACGCAGAGACCAAAAAGGGCGCAGGAGCGAGGTGGCAATGGGGTGCGGGCCGGGTGACCGATGGTAAATCCTGTGCCGATATGGATGTACCGGGTTGGCGGAACAAGCCGTGGCGTCATGGACGCGCGCGGGCCTGGACGGTGACTTTGGGAGTTTCCGGCGCGCTAGGGGCGACGTGGCGTGAGGTTCTGTAAAAGGCCAGCACGCGCTGGACATAGGTGCGTGTTTCGGCGTACGGCGGCACGCCGCCGTGGCGCTCCACCGCTCCCTCGCCGGCGTTGTAGGCGGCGGAAACCAGCTCCACATTGCCCTCGAAGCGCTTGATCAGCCAGCGCAGATAAGCCAGGCCGCCGCGTGCGTTCTGCTCGGCATTCCAGACGTCACGCACGCCGAAGCGCTCGGCTGTTTCAGGGATCAGCTGCATCAGTCCCTGGGCGTTGCGCGGCGACAGCGCCTGCGCGTCAAAGTTGGACTCCACCCGCACAATGGCCAGCGCCAGCCGCGGATCGACGGCATAGTGCGGCGCCAGGCGCTGGACCAGCCGGGCCTGGCGCTGCTGCCACGGCGCAAGCGCCACCACGTAGCGCTCCACCTCTTCGGGCGTGATCACCGCGTTGAGGCCGTTCAAGAACGGCGCTCCACCCTGCAGGCAGCGGGGTAACCGGTTGCCCGGCAGCTGGCCGGCCAGCAGAACACGCGCTTTTTCATGGCCCCGCTGGGCGGCCAAGGCCAGCACGGCGGTAGCCAGGGCCTGCTCGCCCGTCACGCCGCCCTTGAGCAGCAGACGGCCCAGGCGGTACTGCCCCTCCAGGCTGCCCTCGCGCGCGGCGGCGCAGTAACGCTGCGTGGCCAGCGCACGGTCGCTGCGAAATTCCGCCGCATACCCCTCGTCAAGCCAGCGCATAAGCACCGGCGGCTCATCGGCCAGGACGATGGCGTTGCCCGCCCGCGCCGGCAGCGCAGCAAAGTCGCTCGCGACGAGCAAAACCAAGCAGGCGCGCGCCAGCGCGGGGAAGAGGCTATGCATAACAGGCAACTGTAGTCAAGGGCTGGCGCGATGGCAAACGGGGCTGGGATGCAGAGAGGCCCGTAAGGTTTCATGATCGTGCGCGGGCAACGCCCTGAATTCAGTCGGTGCCGTAGGCGGTCGGCTGCGACGAACAGTGAGACCCGACGGCTGGGAAGAGTGCCCCCTGACTTGAAGGCGCGCGCGCCCGCAGCCCACAGTCAAGCGTTTGGCATTATTGATTGAAAATCAAATATCTTGAAATCGTCCATCATGCCCTCAGATCAACCTGATGGAAATAATCGACATGAGAACTCACGCCTGAGGCGCGGCAAGAGCGACGCCGCCAGGTCATCAAGCTGCGCCGCGCGGGCTGGACCTACGAGGCCATCGCGGCCGATCAGCTGCGGTGTGCGTCTGACGCTGCAGGGCGTGGGCCTGTACCTGCGCCGCTGGGGCTTCACCCCGCAAAAGCCCATCCAGCGCGCCTACGAGCAGCAACCCGTCGCTGTGCGCCGCTGGCTCGATGAACAGTACCCCGCCATCGAGCAAAGAGCCAAGGCCGAAGGCGCCGAGATTCACTGGGCCGACGAAACCGGACTGCGCTCCGATGACGTGCGGGGCCGCTCCTATGCCCCGATGGGCCAGACGCCGGAAATTCGTGTCAACCAGCGCCGTGAGGGCTTGTCCATCATCTCCAGCGTGACCCGCCGGGGCAAGGTTCGCTTCAAGGTCTTCGAGGGGGCCATGAACGCGGCCATCCTGATCGACTTCATGAAGCGATGATGATTTATTCCATTTCTATATCAGCCGACTACTTTGTCGGCTTCGCTTGTCGTGCTACAGCACTGTCTGCGCTTCACC
>PGEI01000039.1 GCA_002894305.1 Comamonadaceae bacterium CD01 | reverse complement strand
GAATCCATCGCTTTCATTGTGTTCCTCTACTTCCAGGTTGCTGTACTAGAGCGGAGCAGCGCGCATGTTGGTGACTTTCATCGTTCTGTACCTGGCGGCGTCGATCGCCATCGGCCTGTGGGCCGCGCGGCGCGTGCACAACACGGCCGACTACGCGGTGGCCGGGCGCAGCCTGCCGCTGGCGGTGGTGATCGCCACCACGTTCGCCACCTGGTTCGGCTCCGAGACGGTGCTGGGCGCGCCGGCGCAGTTCGTCAAGGAGGGGCTGGGCGGCACCGTTGAAGACCCTTTTGGCGCCGGCATGTGCCTGGTGCTGGTCGGCCTGTTCTTCGCGCGCAAGCTGTACGCGATGAACATCATCACCATCGGCGACTACTACCGCCAGCGCTATGGCCGGGCGGTCGAGGTGATGTGTTCGAGCATCATCATCTTCAGCTACCTGGGCTGGGTGGGCGCGCAGGTCACGGCGCTGGGCCTGGTGTTCAACATCCTGAGCCATGGCGCGATCTCGATGTCCTGGGGCATGGTGATCGGCACCGCCGTCGTGCTGATCTACACGCTGTACGGCGGCATGTGGTCGGTGGCGATGACCGACTTCGTGCAGATGATCGTGATCGCCGCCGGCCTGCTGCTGATCGCCTGGTACGCGGCCGACATGGCCGGCGGGGCGGGCAAGGTCGTCGACTACGCGGCGCGCGAGGGCAAGTTCAACCTGCTGCCCACGGGCGGCGCCAGGGAGTGGACCTTCTTCTTTGCCGCGGCGATCACGATGATGCTGGGCTCGGTTCCGCAGCAGGACGTGTTCCAGCGCGTCATGTCGTCCAACAACGCCACGACCGCGCAGCGCGGTCCGGTCATCGGCGGCATCCTCTACATCGGCTTCGCCTTCGTGCCGATGTTCGTCGTGATCTCGGCGCTGATGGTCATGCCCGAGGTGGCCACGCTGCTGGACGACGACCCGCAGAAGGTTCTGCCCACGCTGGTGCTTGAGCGCATGCCGGTGCCGCTCCAGGTGGCCTTCTTCGGCGCGCTGCTGTCGGCCATCATGTCCACCGCGTCGGCCACGCTGCTGGCGCCGTCGACCACCTTCGTCGAGAACATCCTGCGCAACCTCAAGCCCGGCATGAGCGACCAGCAGACGCTCAAGGCCATGCGAATCAGCGTGCTGGTCTTCACGCTGTGCGTGCTGGTGTATTCGATCACCATGGAGGGCTCGTCGATCTACGAGCTGGTCTCCGGCGCCTACCAGGTGCCGCTGGTCGGCGCCTTCGTGCCCCTGCTGATGGGCGTGTACTGGAAGCGCGCCACCACCCAGGGCGCGCTGCTGGCGGTGGCGCTGGGCATCGTGGTGTGGCTGTGGTTCGTCGCCAGCCCGGTGCTCAACGAGGCCTTTCCGCAGCAGCTGGCCGGCCTGATCGCGGCGTTCGTCGGCATGATCGGCGGTTCGCTGGCGCCGCAGTTCATTGCTGACCACAAGGGCCGCACGCCGCATTACCAGGGCAGCCCGGCCTGAATATGGGCCGCCCCGTGCCCGCCGGCACGCAGCCGGCTGCCTATAATGGGCGGTTTTGCGCAATTGCCAGGGCTGTCCATGCCGATCTATGCCTACCGTTGCAGCGCCTGCGGCCACGCCCGCGACGTGCTGCAGAAAATCTCTGATGCCCCGCTGACCCAGTGCCCCGCCTGCGGCGAGGACGGGTTTGCCAAGCAGTTGACGGCCGCGGGCTTTCAGCTCAAGGGCAGCGGCTGGTACGCGACCGACTTCAGCGGCCGCAAGAGCGCGCCGGCCGAAGGCGCATCCACGTCTTCTGCCGAGGGCGCGGCCGGCGCCAGCCCCGCAGCCAGCCTGGGCACGGCGGCCTGACGCGAGGGCATTGGCATGGGTGGCTTGCGCAAGTGGTTCTTCACCGGCCTGCTGGTCGTCGTGCCCGGCGTCATCACCGCCTGGGTGCTCACCTCCATCGTCGGCGCGCTGGACCAGACCCTGGCCATCCTGCCCGAGGCCTGGCAGCCCGACCGCCTGCTGGGCTTTCACATTCCCGGCTTTGGCGTGCTGCTCACGCTGGCCATTCTGTTGATCGTCGGCGCGCTGGCCAGCAACTTTGCCGGCCGCAAGCTGGTGGAGTGGGGCGACGCGCTGGTCAGCCGCATTCCGGTCGTGCGCTCGATCTATTCGAGCGTCAAGCAGGTCTCTGACACGCTGTTTTCCGAGAGCGGCAACGCGTTTCGCACCGCGGTGCTAGTGCAGTGGCCGCGCGAGGGCGTGTGGACCGTGGCCTTCATTACCGGCGCGCCCGGTGGTGAGGTGGCCGGCTGGCTGCGCGACGACTTCGTCAGCGTCTACGTGCCGACCACGCCCAACCCCACCAGCGGCTATTTCGTCATCGTGCGAAAAAGCGACTGCATCGAGCTGGAGATGAGCATCGACGCCGCGCTCAAATACATCGTCTCGATGGGCGTCGTGACGCCGCCCGACCCGGTCGCGGCCATCGACCGCGGCGTCGCCTAAGCCTTGTTTCAATCGCGTCCCGCGGGGGCGCCGGAAAGAAAAAACACCATGTCCATGCGCTCCCACTACTGTGGTCTCGTCACCGAAGCCCTGATGGGCCAAACCGTCACCCTGTGCGGCTGGGTCAACCGCCGCCGCGACCATGGCGGCGTGATCTTCATCGACCTGCGCGACCGCGAAGGCTATGTGCAGGTGGTCTGCGACCCCGACCGCCCCGAGATGTTCCAGGTGGCCGAAGACGTGCGCAACGAATTCTGCGTGCGGGTCGTGGGTCTGGTGCGCGCGCGCCCCGAGGGCACCACCAACGACAAGCTGAAAAGCGGCCAGATCGAGGTGCTGTGCCACGAGCTTGTGGTGCTCAACGCCTCGGTCACGCCGCCGTTCCAGATGGACGACGACAACCTGTCGGAGACTACGCGCCTCACCCACCGCGTGATGGATCTGCGCCGCCCGGTGATGCAGCGCAACATGATGCTGCGCTACAAGACAGCGATCCAGGTGCGCAACTTTCTCGACAAAGAGGGTTTCATCGACATCGAGACGCCCATGCTGGGAAAGAGCACGCCGGAGGGCGCGCGCGACTACCTGGTGCCTTCGCGTGTCCACGACGGCCAGTTCTTCGCGCTGCCGCAGTCGCCCCAGCTGTACAAGCAGATGCTGATGGTGGCCGGCTACGACCGCTACTACCAGATCACCAAGTGCTTCCGCGACGAGGATCTGCGCGCCGACCGCCAGCCCGAGTTCACGCAGATCGACTGCGAAACTTCGTTCCTGGGCGAGGAAGAGATCCGCGCCATCTTCCAGCGCATGGTCAAGGAGGTGTTCCAGCAGCAGTTGGGCGTCGACCTTGGTGAGTTCCCGACCATGGCCTACCAGGAGGCCATGGCCCGCTTCGGCTCGGACAAGCCCGACCTGCGCGTCAAGCTCGAATTCACCGAGCTGACCGACGTGATGGCCGACGTGGACTTCAAGGTGTTCTCGGCACCGGCGACGAGCAAGGGCGGGCGCGTAGTGGCATTGCGCGTGCCCGGCGGCGCTGCGATCAGCCGTGGCGAGATCGACGGCTACACCGACTTCGTCAAGATCTATGGCGCCAAGGGCCTGGCCTGGATCAAGGTCAACGAAGTGGCGAAGGGGCGCGACGGCCTGCAGTCGCCCATCGTCAAGAACATTCACGACGCTGCGATTGCCGAAATCTTGAAGCGCACCGGCGCGCAGGACGGCGACATCCTGTTCTTTGGCGCGGACAAGGCCAAGGTGGTCAACGACAGCATTGGCGCGCTGCGCCTGAAGGTTGGCCTGGGCGAGTTCGGCAAGAAGAACGGCCTGTTCGAAGACCGCTGGGCGCCGCTGTGGGTGGTGGACTTCCCGATGTTCGAGCACGACGAAGAGGACAACCGCTGGGTGGCGGTGCACCACCCGTTCACCTCGCCCAAGGACGGCCACGAGGACTTGATGGACAGCGATCCGGGCGCCTGCCTGTCCAAGGCCTACGACATGGTTCTGAATGGCTGGGAGATGGGCGGTGGCTCGGTGCGTATCCACCGCGCCGACGTGCAGGCCAAGGTGTTTGCAGCACTCAACATCACGCCCGAGGAGCAGCGCGCCAAGTTCGGCTACCTGCTGGACGCGCTGCAGTACGGCGCGCCCCCGCACGGCGGCCTGGCCTTTGGCCTCGATCGCCTGATCACACTGATGGCCGGCGCCGAGTCGATCCGCGACGTGATCGCCTTCCCCAAGACCCAGCGTGCGCAGGATTTGCTCACCCAGGCGCCGTCGCCGGTGGATGAAAAACAGCTGCGCGAGCTGCATATCCGGCTGCGCAATCCGCTGCCGGCGGTTAACTGATAGCAGGTAGGCCTTCGGGCAAAATTCCGGGGCGCCTTCGGGCGCCCTTTGTTTTTGGAGGATGGATGGCGATTCCCGACTACGAAACCTTGATGTTGCCTTTGTTGCTTCGGTTGTCCGATGGGCGTGAGCGCGTTTTGAAGGAACTGCAGCAGGAATTGGCTGACGAGTTTCACCTGACTGCGGAAGAGCGGATGCAGTTGCTGCCCAGTGGCGGTACTTTGACTTTTGCGTCCCGTGTGGGGTGGGCCAAGACCTACTTGAAAAAAGCTGGATTGGTATGCCAACCCAAGCGCGGGAACGTGCAAATCACCGATCTTGGTCGTGAGGCAGTGAACCAGAAACCACGTCATATCGACGTGGAGTTTCTGACTCGGTATCCGGATTTCATGGCGTTCAGGAGCGGTTCGAAAACGAAGGCGGCGCCTGAGCAACTGGGCAGTTCCATCGGATTGGTGTCGGATTTGACGCCAGACGAAATCATTGAATCGGCATACCAGAAGGCACTGACAGCACTGGCAGACGAAGTCCTGGAGCGAGTGGCTTCCTGCTCCCCTGCCTATTTCGAACGCTTGGTGGTGCAGCTGATGATCAAGATGGGCTATGGCGGCAGCCGCGAGGAGGCGGGCCGCGCCGTCGGGCGCAGCGGCGATGGTGGCATTGACGGCGTCATCAACGAGGACCGCCTGGGGCTGGACGCCATTTATCTGCAGGCCAAGCGCTGGACCAATGTCGTGGGGCGCCCGGACATCCAGCAGTTTGTCGGCGCACTGGCCGGCCAGCGCGCGAGCAAGGGCGTTTTCATTACCACCTCGCGCTTTTCACAGGAGGCGCGCGACTACGCCGCCACCAACACCCAGTACAAGGTGGTGCTGATCGACGGCCAGCGCCTGGCCGATTTGATGATCGAACACGATCTGGGCGTGTCGGTGGCGGCCAGTTACCAGCTCAAACGCATTGATTCCGACTTTTTTGCGGAAGAATGAGCACGGGAAGGCGGGCGATGCCGGTCGCCCGTCCGCTGCTGCCGCATGGTTGAAAACCCCTGTGCTTGCTGTTGCGCCGGGTGGCTGAAATCATGGCGGCCATGGGTATCGTTTGCAGCGATGTGGGACGGTGGTGCGCACAGACCTGAAGGAAACTGTCCATGGCTTACAAAATTCCTGAATCCGTGCTGGTGGTCATTTACACGCCGGCACTGCGGGTGCTGCTGATCCGCCGTGCCGACGCGGGCCCGGGGCGGGAGTACTGGCAATCGGTCACGGGCAGCAAAGAGGCGCTGAGTGAAACCCTGGAGCACACGGCGGCGCGCGAGGTGCGCGAGGAGACAGGCATCGACGTGCGCGCCGGCGGCTGCGTGCTGCGCGACTGGGGGCTGGAGAACGTCTACGAGATCTACGCGCAGTGGAGCTGGCGCTATGCTCCGGGCGTGACGCACAACCGCGAGCATGTACTGGGCCTGCAGGTTCCCCCTGGAACGCCGGTGGTCTTGAATCCGCGCGAACATACGGCATATGCATGGCTGGATTGGCGCGAAGCCGCCGACCGGTGCTTCTCGCCGTCCAATGCCGAAGCCATTTTGTGGTTGCCCCGTTTCGTATGACATCTGCCGCCGTTTCCGCTCCGCCTGCCGACTTCGCTGCCTCCGAACTGCCCATCGAGCGCGCGGGCATTCTGCGCGTGGCCACCTACAACATCCACAAGGGCGTGCAGGGCCTGGGGCCGGCGCGGCGGCTGGAGATCCACAACCTGGGGTTGGCCGTCGAGCAGCTCGACGCCGACATCGTCTGCCTGCAGGAGGTGCGCCGGCTCAACCGGCGCGAGGCGCGCTACTTCGACCGCTGGCCCGACGTGCCCCAGGCCGAGTACCTGGCGCCCGAGGGCTATGCGTCGGTCTACAGCACCAATGCCTACACGCGACATGGCGAGCACGGCAATGCACTGCTGACGCGCTGGCCCGTCATCGAGCACCAGCACGAGGACATCTCCGACCACCGCTTCGAGCAGCGCGGCCTGCTGCACGTGCAGGTGGAGGTGCAGGGGCGGCGCGTGCACACCATCGTCGTGCACCTGGGGCTGATCCCGGGCAGCCGCATCCGCCAGGTGTCGCAGCTGCAGCGCTTCATCGCGCGCGAGGTGCCCAAGGACGAGCCGCTGATCGTCGCCGGCGACTTCAACGACTGGGGCCTGCACGTCAAGCGCATGCTGGCCGGCTTCGGCCTGTTCGAGTTCGACGCGGCGCGCCAGCGCGCCTACACCTACCCGGCGCGCCTGCCGGTGGTGCAGCTCGATCATGTCTATGTGCGCGGCCTGCTGCCGCTGGGCCTGCAGGTGCCGCGCGGGCGCATCTGGTGGCGCATGTCCGACCACCTGCCGCTGATCGCGGAGTTCCGCCTGTAATGGCGCCGCCCCCGCTCCGGCACGGCGGCGTGGAGGCCTGAGGTGCCCGGCGCGCGCCAGGCCGGCGCCGACCACCGCGTGGACTTGCTGCAGGGGGCGGCTCAGTTGTTCGCGGCGCTGATCGCGGACATGGATCGGGCGCTGACGGACATCCAGTTCGAGACCTATATCTTCGACTTCACCGCCAGCGGCGCCAGCGTGGCGCATGCGCTGGCGCGCGCGGCGCGCCGCGGCGTGCGCGTGCACCTGGTGGTCGATGGCGTAGGCACCGGCCGCCTGCCGCAGGACTGGGCCGACCGCCTGGCCGGCGCCGGCGTGCAGGTGCGCGTGTATTCGCCGCTGGGGCCGCTGGGCCTGCTGCTGCCGCGGCGCTGGCGGCGGCTGCACCGCAAGCTGTGCGTGGTTGACGGGCGCGTGCTGTATTGCGGCGGCATCAACGTGCTGGACGACTTCTATGATCCCAACCACGGCTGGCTGGCCGCGCCACGCCTGGACTTTGCGGTGCGTGTGCAGGGCACGCTGGTGGACTACGCCAGCAACGTGATGGAGCGGCTGTGGTGGCGCATGCAGGCGGTGCACGACGCCAGCCAGCGCCGCCTGGATCTGGCGCTGGCGGATCTGCGCGCGGCAGCGGCCGTGCAGCGCCACCCGCGCCGCAGCGGCGCTGCCGAGCGTGGCACCGTCTACGCCGCGTTCTTGTTGCGCGACAACCTGAGTCACCGCACGCGCATCGAGCGCGCCTATCGCCGCGCGATTGCGCGGGCGCGCGAGGAGATCGTGATTGCCAACGCCTACTTCGTCCCCGGCGCCAAGCTGCGCCGGGCGCTGGTGCTGGCGGCGCAGCGCGGCGTGCGCGTGCACCTGCTGCTGCAGGGGCGCTACGAGTACTTCATGCAGTACCACGCGGCGCGCCCGGTCTATGGCCAGCTGCTGGCCGCGGGCGTGCACATCCATGAGTACGAGCCCAGCTTTCTGCACGCCAAGGTGGCAGTGATCGACGCCGACGGCGACCGCCCCTGGGCCACCGTCGGGTCGAGCAACCTCGACCCCTTGAGCCTGCTGCTGGCGCGCGAGGCCAACGTGATGGTGCGCGACGCCGGCTTTGCCCGCCAGCTGCGCGCGCGCCTGGTGCAGGCCATGCAGGGCGGCAGCGGCCCCATCGATGCGCAGCAGTACGCCCAGCGCCCCTGGCGCGAGCGCGTGCTTGACCGCGTTGCGTTCGCCCTGATGCGCGCCGCGCTGTGGGTGACGGGCAACCGCTATTGAGGAGGCGCGCGCCGCTCTTGAATTCATAGCTTGCGCCGCCCGTGAACCGGCATTCTGGGGGCATCAAGGCGTAGCGGCGGCGCGCGGGCATCCCTGTTACCATGCCGCCATGACTTCTGCCTCCCCTGCCTCTGCCGACAGCCAGGACGAAGGCGTGCCGGTTTCGGTGCGCATCCGCGAGCGCCTGCGTGCGGCCCGCCGGCGCTTCAACGCCAACGACAACATCGCCGAGTTCATCGAGCCGGGCGAGCTAGAACGCCTGCTCGACGAGGTCGAGCACAAGATGCAGGGTGTGCTCGACAGCATGGTGATCGACACCACGCACGACCACAACACGCGCAATACCGCGCGGCGCATCGCCAAGATGTATCTGCACGAGGTCTTCAACGGGCGCTACGTGCAGGCGCCGGCGGTGACCGAGTTTCCCAACGCCGAGCACCTCAACGAGCTGATGATCGTCGGCCCGATCACGGTGCGCAGCGCCTGCAGCCACCACTTCTGCCCGGTGATCGGCAAGATCTGGATCGGCGTGCTGCCCAACAAGAACACCAACGTGATCGGCCTGTCCAAGTACGCGCGCCTGGTCGACTGGGTGATGGGCCGCCCGCAGATCCAGGAAGAGGCCGTGGTGCAGTTGGCCGACCTGATCATGAAGAAGACCGAACCCGACGGCCTGGCCGTGGTGATGGAGGCCAGCCATTTCTGCATGTCCTGGCGCGGCGTGCGCGAGATGGACAGCAAGATGCTGAACTCGGTCATGCGCGGCGCCTTCCTGAACGACCCGACGCTGCGCCGCGAATTCCTCTCGCTGATCCCCGGGCGCACCAACGGCCGCAGCTGATAGCGGCCGCCACCCACACCAACCGCAGCCCGGCGCTGCGGTTTTTTCATTGAGCCGTGTCCCCCACCGCCTTCGCCCTGATCATTTTGGCCGGCCTGATCCATGCCGGCTGGAACATCGCCGCCAAAAAGGCCGGCGGCGACGCGCGCTTTGCCTTCTTCACCTCGGTGCTGATGATGCTGGCCTGGGCGCCGCTGGGATGGTGGCTGGGGCGCGCTGCCGTGCCACTGTGGGGCGCGCGCGAATGGACGCTGGTCATGGCCAGTGGCGCGCTGCACGTCGTGTACTACGTCACGCTGCTGCGCGGCTACCGCAAGGCCGACCTCACGGTGGTCTACCCGCTGGCGCGCGGCACCGGGCCGCTGCTGTCGTCGCTGGTCGCCGTGCTGCTGCTGGGAGAGCGGCTGACGCCGTGGGGCGTGGCCGGCATTGCCGCGGTGGTGGGCGGCGTCTTCCTGATCGCCGGCGGCCCGGCTCTGCTGCGCACGGCGCAGTCGGGGGCACATCCGCAGGCGCGCCGGCGCGTGCGCAAGGGGCTGATCTACGGCGTGCTGACCGGCGTGTTCATCGCCAGCTACACCGTGGTCGACGGCTACGCGGTCAAGGTCGCGCTGCTCTCGCCCATCCTGGTCGACTACATGGGCAATCTGGTGCGCATCGTGCTGCTGGCGCCGGCCGTGCTGCGCGACCTGCCGACTGCGCGCCGGCTGTGGCATCAGCAGTGGCGCTACGCGCTGATGGTGGCCATCTTCAGCCCCATTGCCTACGTGCTGGTGCTGTTTGCCATGCAGCACGCGCCGCTGTCGCTGGTGGCGCCGGCGCGCGAGGTGTCGATGCTGTTTGCCGCGCTGCTGGGCGGCCACCTGCTGGGCGAGGGCGACCGCGCCGCGCGCGTGGGTGGTGCGCTCTTGATTGCCGCGGGCGTCGTGGCGCTGGCGCTGGGGTAGGCCGTGGCACCGCTGCTTGCCGGCTGCGACTTCTCCAGCAGCCCCACGCGCCGCAAGCCCATCGTGCTGGCGCTGGGGCAGCTGGATGGCGACGCCGTCGTGCTGCAGCGCCTGCAGGCGCTGGAGTCGCTGCAGGATTGGGGCGACTGGCTGCGGGCGCCGCCCGCACCGGTGGTGGCGGGTTTCGACCTGCCGTTCGGCCTGCCGCGCGAGCTGGTGCAGGCGTTGGGCTGGCCGCTGCAATGGCAGGCCTGCATGGCGCACTACGCCGGCCTGACGCGCGCGCAGATTCGCGACTGTTTTGCGGCGTTTTGCGCCCAGCGCCCGCCCGGCGGCAAGTTTGCCCACCGAGCCACCGACGGCCCGGCCGGCTCCAGCCCGTCGATGAAGTGGGTCAACCCGCCGGTGGCCTTCATGATGCACGCTGGCGTGCCGCGGCTGATCGCCGCCGGCTGGCACCTGCCGGGCCTGTTGGAGGGCGACGCGCGCCGCGTTGCGCTGGAGGCCTACCCCGGCCTGCTGGCGCGCGCGCTGATCGGACGGCGCAGCTACAAGAGCGACACGCGGGCGAAGCAGAGCGCAGAGCGCCTGGCCGCGCGCCAGGACTTGCTGGCGCGCCTGCAGCAACCCGGTGCCACGGGCCTGGAGCTGCACCTGCGGGCCGGCGCCGCGCTGTGCGACGTGCTGGTGCAGGACGCGCGCGGCGACTGCCTGGACGCGGTGCTGTGCCTGGTGCAGGCCGCCTGGGGCGCGCGCCGCCATGCGACGGGCGATGCGCTCTACGGTTTGCCCGAAGGGCTTGATCCGCTGGAGGGCGCGATCGTGACCGCGCAGGGTCAGGGCGTGGACTTGCGGCCCGGCGCCACCAGTGCCAGGTAGGCGCGGCGCGTCTGCGGCGATACCGACTCGACGATTTGCGCGTAGTGCGTCTGGTGGCGTGCCAGCACGCGCGCCGACGCCACCGAGAACGACTTGCAGAACCAGTGGCAGCTGTGCTGCATCAGCAATAGCTCGGCGGTCATCATGAAGGCGCGGTCGCGCGCGTTCAGCTGCAGGTCGTTGCGCGCGGCGCGTGCGATGCCTTCGCCGTGGATGGCCAGCAGCGCGCGCATGTCAAAGCAGGCCGCAGGAAACAGCCTGGGCACGAAGGGCAGGCTGATGGGCAGGCGGCTGACGCGCGCCTGCGCCGCCGGCGTGCGGCGAAAGTCGGCCACCAGGCGCTCGAACTGCTCGCTGAGCTGCACCTCGCTCGCCTGCTGCAGGCCCAGCACCTGGGCGCGGCGCTCGGCGTCCTGCTCGCCCATCGCGCGCAGATAGCCTTCGATCAGCGACGCCATCAGCTGCTCGACCTGGTAGGGCTTGAGCGCACGCCCCAGCAGTGCAATGCGCTGGCGCTGTTGTTGCGCGTTGATGCCCGAGACGACCAGGGCGATGACGATCAGCAGTACGAAGGAATCCATGTCGGGCGATGTGAGGCGTGCGGCGCGGCGGCGTCGATGCGGGCCATTGTCGGTCAGGTTGCGCCATGCCGCGGGCTGCGCGCAGCTTGGCCGCACAATGGCGGGTTTCATTGCTTCATGACAGGCCCGCCGCATGCCTTCCATCCAGACGCTTGCCGCCTTTTTCGGTGTTTCGGTGCTGCTTGCGCTCTCGCCCGGGCCGGACAACATCTTCGTGCTGCTGCAGTCGGCGCAGCGCGGCTGGCGCGCGGGGCTGTGCGTGGTCGTCGGCCTGTGCATCGGCATCGTCGGCCATACCGCGGCGGTGGCACTGGGGCTGGCGGCGGTGGTGGCGGCGTCGGCCACCGCGTTCACGCTGCTCAAACTCGTCGGCGCGGCCTACCTGGCCTGGCTGGCCTGGGGCGCGCTGCGCGCACCGGCGCTGCACGTGCCGCACGGCCAGGCCCTTGAGGAGGGCGCGCGCGCCAACCCCTGGCGCATGGTGGGGCGCGGCGTGGTGATGAACCTCACCAATCCCAAGGTGCTGGTGTTCTTCCTGGCCTTTCTGCCGCAATTCGCCGATCCGGCGCGCGCCAGCATGGCGCAGCAAATCATGGTGCTGGGCCTGGTCTTCATGCTGGCATCGCTGCTGGTCTTTGGCGCCATCGCGCTGTTCTCGGGCACCTTCGGCAGCCTGCTGCTGCGCTCGGCACGCGCGCAGTGGCTGCTCAACCGCGGCGCCGGCGTGGTCTTCCTGGGGCTGGCGCTGCGGCTGGCGACGGCGCAGCGCTGAAAGCAGGCAGCGCTGGAGCTGATGACGTTCGGTGTGCGTGGGATAATTTGCCGCTTTGCGTGCCAGGGTTCGATTTAGAGTGGCACGCGCCTTGATTTTTTCATCTGCGCGCGCAGGGTCACTTGCGCGCGATTGTTTGTGAGCCAACTCGTCCATCAGCGACTGGAGTCGTTTCGACAGCAAAAGCGCGTGCGCGCGACCTCGCTGATCATCACCACCTTTGGCGACGCCATCTTGCCGCGCGGTGGTCGCATCTGGCTGGGCAGCCTGATTCAGTTGCTGGAGCCGCTGCAGCTCAATGAGCGGCTGATTCGTACCTCGGTGTTTCGCCTGGTCAAGGACGAATGGCTGCGCGTGCAAAGCGTCGGGCGGCGTTCCGACTATTTGCTGACCCAGTCGGGCCGCAGGCGCTTTGAGGAAGCGTCGCGCCACATCTACGCATCGAGTGCTCCGCTGTGGGACAGGCGCTGGCGCGTCATTCTGGTCGTCGGTGACTTGGAGCCCAAACAGCGCGACGCGTTGCGCCGGGCGCTGTTCTGGCAAGGTTTTGGCGCGCTGGGCAATGACTGCTTTGCCCACCCCGGTGCCGACCTGACCGATGTGCTGGACGCGTTGATTGCCGACGGCCTGGCGCCGGTGCTGCCCAAGCTACTGCCGTTGTTCGCTGCGGACGCGCGGCTGGCGCGTTCTGCCACCGACGCCGACCTGGTGGCGCGCGCCTGGGATTTGAGCCATTTGTCCGCCGCCTACACCGAATTCATTGGCGTTTACCAGCCCATGCTGGATGTGATGCGCCGCGAGGGACTGGCCGGCGTCAGTGACGCACAGGCCTTTTTGCTGCGCCTCCTGCTCATCCACGACTACCGCCGCCTGCTGCTGCGCGACCCGGAGCTGCCGGAGGTGCTGCTGCCGCAGCGCTGGCCCGGGCAGCTTGCGCGCCTGTTGTGCAAGGAGATGTACCAGCGGCTGGAGGAGGCGTCGGACCGCCACCTGGACGAGCAGGTCTGTCTGGCCGATGGCAGCCGCCCGGAGGTGGATTTGTCGCTGTGGCAGCGTTTTGCACGCACCGACCCCATCAAGGTGTGATGCCATTTCCAGATCAACCGATGGCTTTGCCGGCTGTATAGGCCGAGCGTCGGCACGGCCTGCGCTTGGTCTTCGCGCGCTCGACGGATCTGAAAATGGAATGACGCGGCCTCTCCCGGACAAAGACATCAACCTGGCAGCGACAGATCGGGATAGACGGCGGAAATGGGTTCGCCCGCGTACAGCGTGGCGCCCAGGCGCTCGGACAGCTGGCGCGCATGGCGCTTGAGCGCGTGGACGACGGCGCCGTCCTCCGAGCAGTCAAACATGCCCTGCACGCCAACGGTGAGCAGCGCCATGCTGATTTCGTTTTTGACGTTGAACACGGGTGCGGCCGCCCCCGCGACACCGGGTACATAGTGGTAGCTGGCGGTGGTGGCATAGCCCTGGCTGCGTATGCGTTCGAGCAGGGCGTTCACCGCCTGCTTGCTGCGCAGCGCCTCGGGCAGGCGCTCGGACGTCATTTCCCTGGCCAGCAGGGCCGCGGTGGCCTGCTGCGGCAGCCAGGCGGCAAACACCAGGCCGGTGCCGGAGCTGAGCAAGTCCAGCGTGGTGCCGGTGGTGCCGGTGGTGCCGGTGGTGACGTTGACGGTGATGGGGCGGCGCGGGCGCTCCCAGCGCACGATGACCGGGCCGTCGCCGCCCCAGACGGCCAGCGCGGTGGTTTCGTTGACCTCGTCGCGCAGCTGGGCGATGGTGTTCTGGCCCAGGCGAATGCGGTCGAGCCGATCCAGCGCCACCAGCCCCATGCTCAGGGCGAATGGCCCCAGGTCGTAGCGCGCGTTGGCCGGGTCTTGCTCGACCAGGCCGGAGCGGATCAGGCTGACCAGGTAGCGGTGCGCCTTGGAAGGCGCCATGCCGGCCGCGGCGGCGATGTCCTTGAGCATCATCGCGCGCTGGCCCGTCGCCATGGCGCGCAGCACGCGCACACCGACTTCCATGGACTGGATGCAGGCGCGCGCATCCTCTGGCAAAGCGCCGGCGGGGCGGTGGCCTTACTTGACTTCGACCCAGTCGCCGTTCTTGATCTCCACCATGCGGAAGGCCGACAGATCCAGCCCCATGTGGTCGGTGGGCGACATGTTGTACGTGCCGCTGGTGGCGACAAAACCCTTGGTCTGCTCGATCGCGTCGCGCACCTTGGCCTTGTCAGTGCCGCCGGCGCGCTTGATGGCGTCCATCGCCAGCATCAGGCCGTCGTAGGCGTAGCCGCCAAAGGTGGAGGTGTCGGTCTTGAAGGCCTCCTTGTAGGCTTTTTCATAGGCGGTGGTGACGGCTTGCTGTGGATCGCTCTCGGGCAGCTTGTCGGCAATGAGCAGCGCGGGCGTGGGCAGGCGCACGCCCTCGGCGGCGTTGCCGGCCAGCTTGAGGAAGGCGTTGGACGCCACGCCGTGCGACTGGTACAGCGGCAGCGTGATGCCCAGCTGCTTGTAGTTCTTGGTCACGATGGCCGGCCCCTGGCCCAAGCCGAAGACGAAGACCGCCTGCACGCCGGGTGTGGACTTGATCTTGGTGAGCTGCGGGCTCATGTCGGTGTCCTTGGCGCCGTAGGTCTCGTTGGCCACCAGCGTCATGCCGTACTGGCCGGCCACTTCCTCGGTCTCTTTCTTGCCCGAGGCGCCAAAGCCCGAGGTTTCTGACAGCAGCGCGATCTTGGTGATGCCGTTCTTCTTCATGTCCTCGAACACTTTTTCAACGGCCATGCGATCGCTGTGAGGCATCTTGAACACCCATTTCTTGACCGGGTCGACGATGACCACGGCGCCGGCCAGCGAGATGAACGGGATGCCGGCTTTTTGCACCAGCGGCACCGACGACATGGTCGAGCCGGTGGTTGTGCCGCCCACGAGCACGTCTACCTTGTCATCCTCGATCAGGCGCTTGGTGAAGCTGTTGGCCTTGTTGGCGTCGGTGCCGTCGTCGTAGTGCACCAGCTGCAGTGGCCGGCCGTCGACGCCGCCTTTCTTGTTGATGTCGTCGATATACAGCTGCAGCGTTTTCAGTTCGGGGTCACCCAGAAACGCAGCAGGACCGGTGACGGATAGCACCGAGCCAATCTTGATCGGGTCAGCGGCAAAGCTGCTGCCCAGGCCAAACGCCAGCGCGGCGGCGGCCAGCTTTACGAGAGGGTGTTTCATCGTTTGTCTCCTTGGGTTGTGGTGGGGTGAAACGCAAAAGGGCAGTGGTGGGTCAGCTGCGGCGGCGCTCGTCGATCACGCGCCGGGCCTTGCCGACCTGGGTACGCGGAATCGAGTCATAGGCCATGACATGCACCTGAGTGGACACGCCGATATTGGTCTTGATGCGCTGTTGCAGCTCCTTGCCGATAAGCTGCATGTCGGCGGGCGAGAGCTGGCCCGAGAGTGTGTGCTGCACCTCGCAGCGCACCTCCATGCTGTCCAGGTGGCCGTCGCGCGTGACGACGAGTTGGTAATTCCCTGCCAGGCGTGCATCCCGCAGGATCATTTCCTCGATTTGCGTCGGGAAGACGTTCACGCCGCGAATGATCAGCATGTCGTCCGAGCGGCCGGTGATCTTGCCGATGCGCCGAAACGATCGCGCCGTCGGGGGCAGTAGCTCGGTGATGTCGCGCGTGCGGTAGCGGATGACGGGAAAGGCTTCCTTGGTCAGCGAGGTGAAGACCAGCTCGCCGCTCTCGCCGTCGGGCAGCACGTCGCCGGTCTCGGGGTCGATGATCTCGGGGTAGAAATGGTCTTCCCAGATCACCGGGCCGTCCTTGGTTTCGATGCATTCGGAGGCCACGCCCGGGCCCATGACCTCGGTCAGGCCGTAGATGTCGATGGCGTCCAGCCCCAGCTTGCGCTCGATCTCGCCGCGCATGCCCTCGCCCCAGGGTTCGGCGCCAAAGATGCCGACCTTGAGCGAAATGTCCTCGGGCGCCACGCCCAGGCGCTCGAACTCCTCGGCAATCACCAGCGAGTACGAGGGCGTGACCATGATGATGTCGGGCTTGAAGTCCATGATCAGCTGCACCTGCTTCTCGGTCTGGCCGCCGGACATGGGCACCACGGTGCAGCCCAGGCGCTCGGCGCCGTAGTGCGCGCCCAGACCGCCGGTGAACAGGCCGTAGCCGTAGGCCACGTGCACCATGTCGCCGGCGCGCCCGCCGCCCGCGCGGATGGAGCGCGCCACCAGGTTGGCCCAGTTGTCGATGTCTTTTTGCGTGTAGCCCACCACGATGGGCTTGCCCGTGGTGCCGCTGGAGGCGTGCAGGCGCACGACCTTCTCGCGCGGCACGGCAAACAGGCCAAAGGGGTAGTGGTCGCGCAGGTCGGCCTTGGTCATGAAGGGAAACAGCGCCAGGTCGGCGAGTTGCTTCAGGTCGTCCGGGTGCACGCCCTGCTCGTCGCACTTCTTGCGGTAGGGCGCGACGTTGTCGTAGGCGTGGCGCACCGACCACTTCAGGCGCTCGAGCTGCAGCGCGGAAATTTCGTCGCGGCTGGCGGCTTCGATGGCGTCGAGCTCACCGTCCTGGCTGGTTTTGACGGGCATGTTTGTCTCCTGTCGGATGTTTAGGAATGGGTCTGGGCAAGGCCGGCAATCACCTCGCCGCTGATGCGGTAGCTCTTGCCGCGAAAAAGGGCCACGATCTGGCCGCCGGGCCTGCGCACCGTGATGTCGTAGACGCCGGTGCGCCCGCTGGCCGAGCGCTCGGTGGCCTCGGCTTCGAGCAGGTCGCCCTCGCGCGCCGGCGCGAGAAAGTCGATATGACAGGCCGACGCCACGGTGTTTTTGTTGTAGCTGTTGCAAGCGTAGGCAAAGGCGGTGTCGGCCAGGCTGAAGATCAGCCCGCCGTGGCAGATGGCGTGGCCGTTGACCATGTCGGCGCGCACCGGCATGGTCAGCAGCGCGCTGCCCGGGCCCACGCGTTCGATGTGCATGCCCAGGGCCTGCGCGGCGCGGTCGCGCGCAAACATCGCGCGGGCGGTGGCGTCGGCCAGGGCCTGAGGATCGGTCGGGAGGGTGGTGGCGTCCATGCGGCTTACTCTCCGGTGAAGCGCGGCGCGCGCTTTTCCATGAAGGCGCGCACGCCCTCGGCGTAGTCGTGGCTCCAGCCCAGCTCGCGCATAAGGCCGCCTTCCATGGACAGCTGTTGTTCCAGCGTGTGCGTGGGCGCTGCATGCATGGCCTGGCGCGTGCGCACCAGCGCCTTGGTCGGCAGGGCGGCCAGCTGCGCGGCCAGCGCGTCCACGCGGGCGGTGAAGTCGGCCTCGGGCACGCACTCCCAGATCAGTCCCCATTGCGCGGCCTGGGTGGCAGGCAGCTTGTCAGCCAGCAGCGCCAGCCCCATGGCGCGGGCCATGCCCACGCGCTGTGGCAAAAACCAGGTGCCGCCGGTGTCGGGCACCAGGCCGATGCGCGAGAAGGCCTGCAGAAACGACGCCTTGTCGCTGGCGATGACCAGGTCGCAGGCCAGCGCAATCGAGCAGCCGGCGCCAGCGGCCGTGCCGTTGACTGCCGCCACCGTCGGTACACGCAGGTTCTGCAGGCGCAGGATGAGGGGTTTGTAGTGATTTTCCACCACATTGCCGATGTCAGGCATGCGCCCGTCCACCGTGGCCATCTGCGGATCGGCCAGGTCCTGGCCTGCGCAGAAGCCGCGCCCGGCGCCGGTGAGCACCAGCACGCGAACCGAGGCATCGGCTTGAATCTGGTCGAGCGCGGCGCGAATTTCACCGTGCATCGCGCCCGTCAGGCTATTGAGCTTTTCCGGGCGGTTGAGCGTGAGGCGGGCCACGCCCGCGTCGATGCTGAACTGGATGTCGCTGAAGGCCATGGCTTGCTCCTCAGACGTGGTAGCGCCGCTGCACGACGACAAAGCGGTTGGCGACAAAGGCCGCGTCGCTGTAGCAGGCGTTGGCCGCGGGGTTGCCGCCGGTGGCGTGGTAGTCGGAGAAGGCGGCCGACTGGTTGACGAAGACGCCGCCGGTCAGGTTGATCGACAGCGCCACCTTGGCGCGCAGCGTGGCGCGCGTCATGGCGTCGATCACGTTCTGGCGCGTGGAGTAGACACCGACGGTGAGTGCGCCGTGGGTTGCCACCAGGCGCTCCGACAGGGTGATGGCCGAGGCGGTGTCCGCCGTCTTGACGACGAAGCTGATCGGGCCGAAGCGCTCCTCCATGTAGGAATGCTCGTCCGAGGCGTCGCAGGCCAGCAGCACGGGGGTGCGCACGATGGCCTTGGGAAAGTCCGGGTTCTCCAGCTGGGTGGAGCTGCGCACCACATGGCCAAGCGTGCCGCTGTCGGCCATGGCAATGCGCTTGAGCGTGTCGGGCGACTGCACCGCACCCAGCACGGCGTGCGCCACCTCGGGCTTGGCCAGAAAACTGGTGAGTGCCTGGCCCAGGTCGGTGCAGACCTCGTCGAAGCTCTTGTGGCCCTCGTCGGTGTCAATGCCCGCCGCCGGCACAAAAATGGCCTGCGAGGTGGTGCACATCTGGCCGGAATACAGCGACAGCGTAAACGCCAGGTTGCGCAGCATGGCTTTGTAGGCGTCGGTCGAGTCGATGACGATGTTGTTGACGCCGGCCAGCTCGGCATACACGCGTGCCTGGCGGCAGTTGTCGATCAGCCACTGGCCGAAGGTGTTGCCGCCGGTGTAGTCGATCATGCGCACCGCCGGGTGCGTGACCAGTTTTTGCGTTGCCGCGCGGTCGCCCGGCACGCACAGGCTGACCAGATTGGGGTCGACGCCGTTCTCGGCCAGCACCGCCCGGATGGTGCGCACCGTGATGGCGGCGGGCAGCACCGCGCTGTTGTTGGGCTTGATGACCACCGCGTTGCCCGTGGCGAGCGCGGCGAACAGGCCGGGGTAGGTGTTCCAGGTGGGAAAGGTGCCGCAGCCGATGACCACGCCCACGCCCTGGCCGACGACCTCGAAGTGCTTCTTCATGACCAGCGGCGGGTTCTTGCCCTGGGGCTTTTCCCACAGCGCCTCGCCGGGCACGAAGGACTGCTCGCGCCAGGCGTAGGCGACCGATTCCAGCCCGCGGTCCTGCGCGTGCGGGCCGCCGGCCTGGAAGGCCATCATCCAGCCCTGGCCGGTGGTCATCATCACCGCGTGGGCGATTTCGAAGCTCTGCGCGTTCAGGCGCGCGAGGATTTCCAGGCAGACGCCGGTACGCCCAGCCACCCCCGCCTGCTGCCAGCCTTCCATGGCTTTCTGGCCGGCGGCAATCAGGGCCTCATGGTCGCAGATCGGGTAGTGCACGTTCAAGTCCACTCCATAGGGCGAGTGCTCTCCCTCGTACCAGCCGCGCACGCCGGGCTGATCCAGCTCGAAGCGTTTTCCCAGGTGGGCTTCGAACGCTTTCTTGCCGTCGGCCGGCGCATTCTCGCCATAGACCTTGGGGCTGGGCATTTCGTTGTAGGCCGACCAGTAGCTGCGCGTGGCGATGGTGTGCAGGGCGCCGTCGAGCGTGGCGCGGTGTTTCTCGAGCAGTGGATGCGTCATGGTTCTCTTTTCAGGGGGTGGTGGGTGCAGCGTGCAATGTCACGCCACTGCATGGTGGACATAACGATACAAGTTGACATTGTTAAAGTCAAATATTGGTATCTAAATTTTTTTACGAACTAGATGGTGAGTCCAATGATCAGCGGATATTAAACATCAAATATTTTTTATAACTATATGATAATAAATGAAAATTTCAAATTGATTCGATATCAATTTTCATTAGGGCAATGGATTCCTAGGGTATGTACCTATGATGTGATAGAAAAAAAATCACAAAAAAAATTAAAAAGTATCATAATTGCGCCATCCGCAGTTTTTGGCGGATCGACCCTTTCCATCCAAACCAAGCCAACCACCCCGGAGGAGATATGGCACACAGCAAGGAACGTTTTGCCGACAAGATGGAGCTGCCACCCGAGACCGAGCAGCCCAACGTCTATCCGCTGTCCTGGCACAGCCGCACCAAGAAGCTGCAGGAGGTCTGGGAGGCTTCGCAGCGTGAAATCTGGGACCCGGAGCAGCTGCCCTGGGACACGCTGGATGTCGACAGCTACAGCTGGGAGGAGCGCGAGGCCATCGCCTATTGGTGGACGCTGCTGTCGGTGTTCGACGCTTCGGCGCCCCCGGTGTTTGCCGAGGCGCTGATCAAGACCTACGAGGTGCATGAGGAAGACCCGGTGCGCAAGTGCTTCTTCTCGGTCACCCGTGACGAGCAGGGCCATGAAATCATGTGCGGCCTGTCGATCACCAAGCTGCTGGGCCACCCCGACCCGCTGACCTACGAGCCCAAGACCGACCTGGGCCGGCGCCTGCAGAAAAACGCCAAGTGGCTGTACTTCAATGGAGGCCGCTACTGGACGGGCTACAAGCAGGCCGTGCCCAAGTACGACCTGGCGGTGCTGTTCAGCTCCTTCCTGATGGGTGAGATCGCCGCGGCGACCATCTTCAAGCAGATGTACGAAAACTCGCGCGAGCCCGTATTCAAGGAAGCGTTCAAGAACATCGGCCGCGACGAGGGCCGCCACATGGCCATCTGCATGGCGGTGATGGAGCGCGACTACCCGGGCCTCAAGGACGAGAACAAGTCCATCGTCACCAAGCAGATCCGTGCCGGCTACCTGTTCCTGTCGGCCGTGCTGTTCGAGCCGCCGATGGAGTTCTGGGACCTGCCTGCCGACTTCATCGACAACCAGCGCGAGGCCGAGGAAGTGGCGCGCGGCGCGGGCTTCGGCATCCCGACCTACGAGGCCAAGAAGGAAAACTGGCGCCAGGCCATCCTCAACCTCAAGGGCGTGCTCGACCGCTATGACATTCCGTTCCCGGCCATCCCCGAGGTGGGCATTTCCGGCCAGGAGATTTCTGACGTCGACATGGAAGACATCATCCCGGTGTTCTGAGCGTGCTCGAAGGCGGGCGCGGCAGGTCGGCAAAGTCCGACCGGTTGCGCGCCGCTTGCGGGCCGGCGCCGCCTGCCGCGGCGCCGGCCCGTCAATCCGATTGTGTACAGGAGTGAAACATGGCCCGTGTGACCATCCAGCCTTCGGGCAAAAGCGTGGAATGCAGTGGCAGTGACACCGTTTTGATGGCGCTGGAGAAGGCTGGCTACGCACTGCCCAACAACTGCCGCGCAGGCGCCTGCGGCGAATGCAAGGTCAAGGTGTTGGAGGGACAGTACGACCAAGGCATGGTGCTGGACATGGCGCTGTCGCCCGAAGAGCGCAAGCAGGGCTTTGGCCTGATGTGCATGGCCAAACCTATTTCCGATGAGATGGTCATCGAGTGGGGTACTGCAGACGCACGCCCCAAGCTGTTTCCGCCGCGCGAGAACGCACTGTTCGTCGTGATCGACAAGCGCCCGATGGCGGCGCGTGCGCTGGAGTTGCACCTGCGTCCCGTAGGCCAGCCCATTCGTTATTGGCCTGGGCAATACGTCACTGTCGGTGATCCGCGCGCTGGCATTCCAATGCGTGCCTATTCAATCAGTAACGCACCGCGCGCCGATGGTGAACTAGTGCTGCATGTGGCACGCGCCGACGGCGGTGTGACCAGTGCCTGGGTTCACGACCAATTGGCCGTGGGCGACAGTATCAAGATCAACGGCGCCTATGGCACCTTTATTGGTGACCCGGCGGTGGAGACGCCCATTTTGTGCCTGGCTGCTGGCACGGGGCTGGCTCCCATCATGGCGTTGACCGAGACGGCGCTGCGCCGAGGTTTCCGCAAGCCGGTCATGCTGGTGCTGTCGGCGCGCACCGAGGCGGACGCCTACGCGCGCGGCATGATGGCCTGGTGGCGCACCAAGCACCGTAACTTTGACTACAAGGTCACGCTCACGCGCGAGAAGCGCGAGGGCTTTGAGCATGGGCGTGTCGATGTGCTGCTGCCCAAGATGTTTGCCGACCTGTCCAAGCACACCATCTTTGCCGCGGGCAGCCCCGAGTTCACTGCTACCTGCGTAGAAACCTGCAAACGCCTGGGCGCGAGCGCTGACATGATTTACACGGAAGGTTTTTTTGTGCAGCAGCAGCCGACGGTGGCAGACGCAGACCATCTTCTGAAATAACCTGGCGCGCAAACTCTCGATACACATGTCCGGCGGCGGCCGGCGCAAAAACAACCACGACAAGGAGGCAGCATGTCACCCAGACATCACAAGCGCAGGAGCGCGCCATGCTAGAGCAGTTTTTGCAATACATGTTCTCCGGCATCACCGTCGGTGCGACCTACGCGCTGGCGGCGCTGGGCTTTGCGCTGATCTACAACGCCAGCCACGTAATCAACTTTGCCCAGGGCGAGTTCATCATGCTCGGCGGCATGTTGGCGGTGGCGTTCACGCAGTGGGGGCTGCCGCTGTGGCTGGCTTTTGTTCTGGCCATTGTGTTGCCGGCCATTGTTGGCGTATTAATCGAAAAACTGACGATCGAGCCGGTCAAGGGCGCCGATACCGTCGTGTTGATCATCATCACGATCGGCGCATCGCTCTTCATCCGCGGGCTGGCTGCGGTGTTTTTTGGCAAAAACACCTTCATTCTGGCGCCTTTCTCGGGTGACACACCGATCGCCATTCTGGGCGCGACGCTGCTGCCGCAAAGTCTGTGGGTGCTGGGCGGCACAGCGCTGGCAGTACTGGTGCTGTGGTGGTTCTTCACGCGCACACTGCAAGGCAAGGCCATGCTGGCCACGTCGGCCAATCGGCTCGCGGCGCAACTTGTCGGCATTCCGACGGATTGGGTGCTGTTGATGAGTTTTGCGCTGTCAGCGGCGCTGGGTGCGCTGGGTGGCATTTTGCTGGCGCCGATCACAATGACCTCGTATGACGTCGGCATCATGCTGGGCCTCAAAGGTTTTGTCGCGGCGGTCCTCGGCGGCATGGGCAGTGGCCTGGGCGCGGTAGTCGGCGGGTTGCTGGTGGGCATTCTGGAGGCGCTGGGCGCGGGGTATATCTCGTCGGCCTACAAGGATGCGATCCCGTTTGTGCTCATCCTTCTGATTCTGTTCTTCATGCCCAACGGGCTGTTTGGTGGCAAGTCCACGGAGCGGGTGTAAGCCATGCACAAAAGTGTCTATCACGGCCTGTACCTGCTGGGCGTCATCTTGCTGGTACTGCCCTTTGTCGTGCCCAACAGCTTCTACCTGGATATTGCGGTGCGCATGGCCATCAACGCCATCATCGTCATCGGGCTGAATCTGCTTGTAGGCTTTGCCGGCCAGATCAGCCTGGGCCATGCAGGCTTTCTCGGCATGGGCGCTTACGCATCGGCCGCGCTACCCACGCACTTTGGCTGGCACCCGTTGCTGGCGATGGGTGCCGGCGCTGTCGCCGCCGGGTTGCTCGCTGCCATTGTGGCACGGCCCATTTTTCGCCTCAAAGGCAATTATCTGGCGATGGCAACGCTCGGTCTGGGCATCATCATCAGCATTGCACTGCGCAACGAGACACAGTGGACTGGTGGCCCGGATGGCATGCCGGTGCCTGCGATGGAACTGCTGGGCCTGGAGATCGCCAACGACCGCCAGTGGTATTGGGTAATTGCGGTTCTGCTGCTGGTGTCGGTCTGGGCGTCGTTGAACCTGATCGACTCGCCGTTTGGCCGTGCGCTGCGCGCGCTGCATGGCTCTGAGGTTGCCTCGCAGGTCGTAGGCGTCAACATCGCGCGCTACAAGGGTGCGATCTTCATCATCTCTGCGATGTTTGCCAGCATCATGGGAAGCATCACTGCGCACTATGTCGGCTTCGTCAGTCCTAACTTTGCCGACTTTTTTCACTCGATTGAGCTGATCACGATGGTCGTCATCGGTGGCATGGCGTCGATCTGGGGCTCGGTCATCGGCGCAGTACTGCTGACGGCGCTGCCGCAGGCGCTGGCAACGTTCGAAGGTTGGGAGACGGTGATTTTTGGTGCCATTTTGATGGTCTGCATGATTTTTTTGCCCAAGGGCTTGGTTCCAACGCTGGCAGCACGCTGGTCGCGAAAGGGGTGAGAGCGATGACTTTGCTGCAAGTTGACCAACTGTCCATCCATTTCGGCGGCGTCAAGGCGGTGCAAAACGTCTCATTCACGATTGACGCCGGCATCGTCTATTCGGTCATCGGCCCCAATGGCGCGGGCAAGACCACGCTGTTCAACCTCATCACTGGCGTTTACAAGCCGACGACGGGCACGATTCGCCTCGATGGCGAGGCGATCGAAGGGCGTTCACCCAATGAACTGGCTGAACGCGGCGTTGCGCGTACCTTCCAGAACCTGCAGATCTGCATGAACATGAGTGCGCTAGAGAACGTCATGGTAGGCGCGCACCTGCAGCTTGACCGCAATCCGCTCAAGGCAGCGCTGCGCTGGCCGACGCTACGCCAGCGCGACGCACAGCTGCGCCAGGAGGCAGCCGAGCTGATGAAATTCGTTGGCCTGGGCGAGTACGTAAATGCACGCGCCGACGCCATGTCCTACGGCGCGCTCAAGCGTCTGGAAATTTCCCGCGCGCTGGCGATGAAGCCGCGCCTGGTGTTTCTTGACGAACCAGCTGCAGGCCTGAATCCGACCGAAACACAGGCGGTCGACGAACTGGTGCGCAAGATGGCCGACTCCGGCGTCACCGTCGTGCTGGTCGAGCACGACATGAAGATGGTGATGAATCTGTCAGACCGCATTCTGGTGCTGGATTACGGCAAAAAACTGGCCGAGGGCACGGGCGAGGAGATCCGCCGCAACCCCGACGTGATCGCCGCCTACCTGGGCACGCATTGAGGAGACGCGCAGCCATGCAATCGCTACGCATCATTACTGAAGAGCATCAGAATCTGTGGCGTATTGCCACGACGCTCGATCAGGTTGCCGCTGAGGTGCGCGATGGTGGCGCGCTGGAGCAGGCCTTTTTCAGCTCGGTGTTCGACTACATCGAACAGTTTATGGACAAGGCCCATCACGCCAAGGAGGACGATTATCTGTTTCGTCTGCTGCGCGAGCGCACGACACTGGCCGATGTAGTGCTTGACCGTCTGCAGGCCGAACACAGCAACGGTGTCGAGAACCTGAAGGGCTTGCGCGCGCGCCTGGCGGCCGCAGCAGCCGGCGGCGCCGGCCAGGCCACCGATGAATTTCTGCAGGCGCTCAATACCTACACCGCCGCGCTCAAGAGTCATGTGCGCAGCGAAGAAAAAGACGTGATGCCACTGGCGCGCGAGTTGCTGACCGAGGCCGACTGGGCTGAGATTGACGCTGCGTTTCTGGACAACGAAGACCCGCTGTTCGGCAGCAAGGCGCGCGCAGAATTTCGCGAGCTCTACCACCGCATTGCCAGCCTGGCGCCGGAGTCGATTGGCCTGGGCGCACGCAGCGCTGGCGCGCTGCAACCGGGTAGCCGTGCGGCGGCGGCCGACGTGTTGCTGTCGGTGCATGGCATGGAGAGCTGCTACGGCCGCATCAAGGCGCTTAAAGGCATCGACCTGGAGGTGCGCAAGGGGGAGCTGGTCGCGTTGATCGGCGCCAATGGTGCGGGCAAGACGACGTTTCTGCGTACGCTCTCGGGCGTACAACCAATGAGCGCCGGGCGCATCATGTTTGACGGTGCAGACATCTCGCGTCTGCGCGCCGACCTGCGCATGCGCCGCGGTATCTGCCAGAGCCCGGAGGGGCGGCAGGTGTTTGGCCCGCTCAGCATCGAAGACAACCTGCGCCTGGGCGCTTACACCCAGCCCAAGGGGCAGGTGGAGGGTGATCTGCAAAAGGTCTACAACATGTTTCCGGTGCTCAAGGAAAAAAGCCAGCTGCCGGCCGGAACACTGTCGGGCGGCCAGCAGCAGATGCTGGCCATTGGCCGTGCGCTGATGGGCAGGCCCAAGGTGTTGTTGCTCGATGAACCATCGATGGGCCTGGCGCCGCTGCTGGTCGAAGAAGTCTTGAACGTCGTCAAAACCCTGAAAGAGCAGGGCATGACAATCTTTCTGGTGGAGCAAAACGCGTTTGCCGCGCTGGCCATTGCCGACCGCGCCTATGTACTGGAGACGGGAAGCATCACGCTCACAGGCAGCGGCAGCGAGCTGATTGCCAACGAGCAGGTGCGCGCAGCCTATCTGGGCATGTAGACGCGGCGCTTGCGCCGGCGGCGGTTTGCGCCCACCGATACTGACGAGCCCGACCGAATGCGGTCGGCGGATCACTGGCAGCAAAGGCACCCATGTCCACCACGCACTATCTCAGCGCCCTGTTCGATCCGCGCTCAATTGCGGTCATCGGTGCGTCGGAAAACCCGGGTAGCACCGGCTACGTCATCTTCAACAACCTGCTCAGCCATGCCTATCAGGGGCGGCTGGTGGCAGTGAATCCGCACCATGACACGCTGCTGGGTCAGCCCTGCGTTCCCGACATCGAATCGGTGCCGGTGCCGGTGGATCTGGCCATCATCACGACACCGCCGCGCACGATTGCGCAGGTGATTGCGCAGTGCGCGCGCGTGGGCATTCACCATGTGATCGTCGTCTCGCATCCGGCGGGCGTCGCAAGCAATGCCGCGGCGATTGAGAGGCGCATTCGCGAAGCTGCATTGAGCGCCGACGTGCGCTTCATGGGGCCGAAGTCGCTCGGGTTTGTACGTCCGCACGTGGCGTTGAACGCCACCTTTACCGACATCAGCGCCATCCCGGGCGATTTGGCATTGGTGGCGCAGTCGGGTGCGATGTGCGCCGCAGTCCTCGACTGGGCAACGATGAGTCGCGTCGGCATCTCGCTGGCGGTATCGCTGGGTGAGGCGATGAATATCGACTTTGGGGATGTGCTCGACTACCTCGCCAACGATGAGCACACACGCTACATCCTGCTGCACGTCGAAAAAATTCGCCACGCCCGCCGCTTCATCAGCGCGCTGCGCTCGGCCGCGCGGATCAAACCGGTCATCGTGCTCAAGTCGGGCAACCACGCCAGCGACGATGACCTGGATGGTGACGCAGCCGCGCTGGCCGATCAGGTGTTTGACGCCGCCGTGCGCCGTGCCGGTGCGGTACGTGTGAGCAACGTCAGCCAGCTGTTTCATGCGGCGCGTGCGCTCGCCGGCGGCCTGCACCCGCGCGGCAGCCGTCTGGCCATCATCAGCAACGGCACTGGCCCGGCGCGCATGGCCGCCGACAGCGCGCGCCGCCTGGGCGTTCCGCTGGCGACGCTGCAAGCCGATACGCAGGCCGCACTCAAGCCGTTGCTGCCCGCCGACTGGCACAACGCAAACCCGATTGACCTCAGTGGCGACGCAACCACCGAACGCTACCTGGAAGTGACGCAATTACTGGTGCGTGACGCGGCGGTCGACGCGGTGCTCATCGTGCTCTCGCCAATGGCATTGGTCTCGCCCCAGGTGGTGGCCGAAGGGCTGGTGCGCATTGCCCGCGAGAGCGCAGTGGCGCTGTGCTGCTGCTTCATGGGCGGGCAGCTTGTCGGCAGTGCACGCAAGACGTTGGAAGACGCCGGCGTACCGGTATTTCGCACGCCCGACACCGTCATTGAGTTATTTCACAACATCTCCAACTACTACGACAACCAAAAACTGCTGCTGGAAGTGCCCAGCCCCGGGCGCGGCACGCAGCGCGCCGCGTCGGGCAATGGACGGGCGCTGGTCGACGCGCTGATTGCCGAGCGCTGCTCTCAGCTGTCACGCATGCAGGCGCATGCCTTGCTGCACAGCTACGGCGTGGTGGTGCGTCCCAGCCTGGGTGCGCACAGTATTACCGAGGCGTTGTTTGTTGCCGAGCAGTTGGGCCTGCCGGTGGATATGTATCTGGAGACGGTGCGTGCGCCCGCCAGTACAGCGGAGCAGGCGGTGCGCCGCAAGCTCTCCAGTCTGGAGTCGGTGCGCTCGGCATTGCACGACCTGGCTGCGTTGCAGGACGCAGAGGCCGACGGCGGCGCACCGCTGCACGTAAGTCTGGCGCCCAGCCGTGAGCGCTCGCATGCCTTGCACTTTGTGCTGCGCGTGCTGCGCGACCCGGTGTTTGGCCCGGTGCTGCTGCTGGGTGCCGCCGGCCTGCAGGGCGAGGTGTTGCGCGACATGGCCGTGGCGCTGCCGCCGCTCAACCGGGTGCTGGCGCGCAACCTGATCGAGGCGACTCGCCTGGGCCAGACACTACAGGCCGGCGCCACGCGGCCCGCAGCCGACCAGGCGGCGCTGGAGGATGCGCTGATTGCCGTCTCCAACATGGTGTGCGACCTTCCGGCGCTGGAGACTCTGGAAATCCACCCGCTGATCGTCGATGCCCAGGGCTGCCAGGCGGTGGAAGCGCGCGTTGTCATCGACCCGATCCGCGGCGAAGATCAGGGCCGTTTTGCGCACTTAGCAATCCACCCCTATCCAGCGCAGCTGTGCCAGGAATGGCGCATGCGCGACGGCAGCCGTATCCAGGTACGGCCGGTGCGCCCTGAAGATGCGGTGCTGGAGCAGGCCTTTGTCAGCGCGATGTCGGACGAATCGCGCCATTTCCGTTTCATGGATGGCACGCGGGAGCTGCCGCCCAGTCAGATTGTGCGCCTGACGCAAATCGACTACGACCGCGAGATGGCGCTGATTGCTGTAGTGCGCGACGACGACGGCGAGCGCCAGGTTGGCAGCGTGCGCTATGTGCAGACGCCCGATGGTGAGTCGGTCGAGTTCGCGTTGGCCGTCGCCGACGCTTGGCAGAAATGTGGGCTGGGGCGCAGGTTGATGGAGGTCATCATCGACTGCGCGCGCGACAAGTTGTATAGATCCATCGTCGGCGAGGTGCTGGCCAACAACGCCAAGATGCTCAAGCTGATGACGCGCCTGGGCTTTGCTGTTCTGCCGCACCCGGAAAGAACCGATCTGAAATGGGTCGTCAAACCGCTACGTGAATAAGCTGCTGTGCTACAAAACAGCAAACAACGAAAACGCACCATGGCCACTGAACTGCAGCTGACCCACCCTGCCGATCTTTACTACCTGATGGAGCATCAGGTCTGGGCGCGGGTGCACGCGGACGGCACGGCCACCGTTGGCATCACGGAATTGGGCATCGTGCTGTCGGGCGAGATCTACATGTGCCGGCCCAAGCGCGTGGGCACGGCGCTGCAGCAAGGCCAGACAGTGGCGGTGGTCGAACTGTCCAAGTCCATCGTGCCGGTCAAGACGGCGGTGTCGGGTGAGGTGGTTCAGGTCAACGAGGCATTGGAGCAGCGTCCCGGCCTAGTGCACCTCGACCCCTATGGCGAGGGCTGGATTGCGCGGCTGCGCCTGAGCGGCCTTGACGCCGATCGCGCCGCGCTGCTGCACGGCGCGGAAGTGGCCCTGGCCATGGCTGACCACGCGCGCGCGTTTGGCCATGTGCTGGCGCAGCCGGAGGCGCCGATCCAGACCCCGACGCCTGGGGAAGGCGCGTGAGCTTTACCGGCAACGATGCCGCCGGCGTGGCGTTGATGCTCTGGTCGGCCGACGCCAGCTGCCCGCAGCGCCTGGCCACGCCGTTCTTTCATGCGGCGGCTGCCGCTGCCATGGACGTACCCGTCGAGCTGTACTTCACCGCTGCCAGCGTGCACCTGCTGGTGCCGAGCGTCGCGGCCGGCCTGCGCGCCAGCGAGCACGCGGGCAAGACGATTGCCGACAACTTGCGCGAAGCGGTGGAGCTGGGCGCGCAGCTGTTTGCCTGCTCGGACGCGCTGGCTGCCCAGGAGCTGGACGAACAGGTGCTGATGGCCGGCGTGCAGCGCGGCGGCGCAGTTCAGTTCATGGCGCGGGCAATCGATTTGCGTTGGCGCACGCTGGTTTTTTGATCGGGCGTCTGCGGCGGCCGCGTGTCGGCTTGGCATGCCAAGCATGCTGGATAGTCCGCCCTGAACAACTCACAAGCCGTTGATCTGACTGGTGATTCT
>PGEI01000038.1 GCA_002894305.1 Comamonadaceae bacterium CD01 | reverse complement strand
GCAGGGCGGTGTGCCAGCCCGGCATGGGCAGGTCGCGATGCGCTGCTGCAGGCGCGCGCAGCAGCTGCCAGCCGAGCCACGCCAGGTATCCACCATTTCTGAGCTGCCTATGCGGCAGTGAACGCCTACCCCTGGAGCCTGGCGCAGGCCGCCCTTTTCTGAGCTGCCTATGCGGCAGTGAACCTCGCGCGGGTAGTCGGCCCGTGCGTGGGTGTTTTCTGAGCTGCCTATGCGGCAGTGAACGCCGTCATCGCGGCAGGCAGCAGCAAGACAGCTTTCTGAGCTGCCTATGCGGCAGTGAACCCGCGCCTCCTGCGGGATCAAGCGCGGCGGCATTTCTGAGCTGCCTATGCGGCAGTGAACTCCAACGGACGCGGGAAGCTGGTTTTTGTGGATTTCTGAGCTGCCTATGCGGCAGTGAACGACCGCGACGACGCGGTAGGTCTGGGCGGACATTTCTGAGCTGCCTATGCGGCAGTGAACGTCGCGGCCTGCGCCGCGCTGCCCAGGCCAAGTTTCTGAGCTGCCTATGCGGCAGTGAACGGGCACGGGCGTCACCGCCGACGGCACGGTGTTTTCTGAGCTGCCTATGCGGCAGTGAACGTGGTTGTAAACGTCCCGGCGGCAATATCGTATTTCTGAGCTGCCTATGCGGCAGTGAACCAGCCTCGGCATGCTGTCGGGAATCCGCACCTTTTCTGAGCTGCCTATGCGGCAGTGAACACGTCCAGCGTGGCAATCAGCGCGCCGGTACGTTTCTGAGCTGCCTATGCGGCAGTGAACCTGCCCTGATGTGATGGCCCTCGTCTTTCCGATTTCTGAGCTGCCTATGCGGCAGTGAACTACTCGTCTGGCGCAGGCGGTGGTGGGCTGACTTTCTGAGCTGCCTATGCGGCAGTGAACGTCGACCCGCCAGCGTGCAGCAGCAGGGCCGTTTTCTGAGCTGCCTATGCGGCAGTGAACGGTTTGAGCACGTTGTTCTTGACCGCGCGCCATTTCTGAGCTGCCTATGCGGCAGTGAACGGCAGCACCTGCCATTGCCCACCTTGCCACTGTTTCTGAGCTGCCTATGCGGCAGTGAACGGCAGACAAGGCCGTGGCCTACGAGGTCGAGTTTTCTGAGCTGCCTATGCGGCAGTGAACAATAAAACTTGTGTTTACAGACGCGTTTTAGATTTCTGAGCTGCCTATGCGGCAGTGAACGTAGACGACGCGCTCGGACAGGCGGCCATACATTTCTGAGCTGCCTATGCGGCAGTGAACAGCAGATCCAGGCCCGCCTGCTGGTCGAAATGTTTCTGAGCTGCCTATGCGGCAGTGAACACTTCCTCAGCAATCTTCCGACCGATCGACCATTTCTGAGCTGCCTATGCGGCAGTGAACATCACCGCCTTTGCCTGCTCAAGCCAGGGCCATTTCTGAGCTGCCTATGCGGCAGTGAACACGGCGGCATCAAAGACGTCAAACGCCACGCCTTTCTGAGCTGCCTATGCGGCAGTGAACATTTCGGCGTCGACGGTGATCGTCGTGTCGGTTTTCTGAGCTGCCTATGCGGCAGTGAACTCGCGCCTGGAGACGCGCAGCGTCACGTTCTCTTTCTGAGCTGCCTATGCGGCAGTGAACGGCATCTCCACCTACGGTGTGATGCTGGGCAATTTCTGAGCTGCCTATGCGGCAGTGAACATGGCCGTCTGCATTTCGCGGCGCGCCTTGAATTTCTGAGCTGCCTATGCGGCAGTGAACTCATTGGGCGCTCCTGCGAAATCTGTGTTGTATTTCTGAGCTGCCTATGCGGCAGTGAACGAGCTGGTCGCTGGCGCAGGGCTCTCCACCAATTTCTGAGCTGCCTATGCGGCAGTGAACACGTTGACGCCCGTGCCCATGGCGCTGCTGACTTTCTGAGCTGCCTATGCGGCAGTGAACGCCTCGGGCGCGGCGTCAAACGGGGTGTCGACTTTCTGAGCTGCCTATGCGGCAGTGAACTAGGAGATACCAGCCAAAATCTGGCAGTAGCTTTTCTGAGCTGCCTATGCGGCAGTGAACAAAACCGCCGACCTGGGCGCCCTGGCCGCAAATTTCTGAGCTGCCTATGCGGCAGTGAACCCTGAGCCTGCGCCCGGGAGCGGAAGACTACCTTTCTGAGCTGCCTATGCGGCAGTGAACATGACCACATTCAAGCCAGACCAAGACGACATTTTCTGAGCTGCCTATGCGGCAGTGAACGGCTACTGCCGGCACTCGCTCGACTCCATGATTTTCTGAGCTGCCTATGCGGCAGTGAACAAGATGTGCAGGTAGTAGCCTTGTGTGAACAGTTTCTGAGCTGCCTATGCGGCAGTGAACTTACCGCGTTTTTGGTATATATCGCTCATTTTTTTCTGAGCTGCCTATGCGGCAGTGAACACGTCTTTGCCGTGCCAGTGCTCGCGCACCTTTTTCTGAGCTGCCTATGCGGCAGTGAACTAGGCCATTAGGCTCTAATGCATTGATTGTTAATGAATAAAGCCTCCCGCACCTTCGAATACCCAATTTCCCGGATGATCCGCAAGTGCTTGATTTACAAGACCCTGTGTCGCACCCTACAAAAAAGGGTCAAAACCACGGCACCGTCGCCTCATGCGCTAGCCCGTAGGCATTGAACGCTCCGGACACGTGCTGGGGCAACAGCGGCCCGTGCTCCACACATAGACAGAACGGCTGCCCGGTGCTGCTGCTGCGCAATTGCACGAACGGCAGATCCGGGCGGCGCTCCGCGCTGTCGGGAATCGCGGCTGCAGCCTGCTCGGCGGTTTCGTTTTTGCGTAGCATCCGGCGGCGACGCAGGCGGTTAGCGTTGGTCTTGAACTGGCGGCGGCGCACGGTGCGATGTAGGGCATCGGTGGGCACCGGACGCAGCGCAGTCACCCGGGTATGGTCACGCATGCCTTTGAGCCAGTCCCGCGCCATCAAGCGTTGCAGCACCTCGGGGGTACCGTGTAGACGCAGTACGGTTCCCAGGGTACGGCGGGCCAGCGGCTGGCTGATGTGCTGCGGGTAGCTCACGCCAATATCGGTGTGTTGCCCTTGTACCAAAGCCCGGTGCAGTTTAGCTACCAGCGCACCTAGCAGATGGGCCTGGCTGAACTCGGGGTCGGGCAGCAGGGTGATGTCGATGTAGTGCGTGGTCATGGTCATCAGCTCGCATCGCCAAATACGCCGCCACGGATGAGCACGGCCATTACGAAATGCTGCTGTTCGACGGGTGGCACTTGATCCTTGAGCAGCCAGTTGTCCAGCAAGGTGTAGAAGTCCAGCTTCTGCTTGGGCTGACGATAGGCTTTGCCCTGGGTGGTGACGGAGCCATAGGGCTCAACAGCAATCGGGCCTAGTTCGTCGGCGCCTTCGTACCAGGTGTCGATGGTGCGGATGGCATTGCCAATTTTTTGCGAGTGGATGGCCGCCACATCGTTCACGTGGTACAGCGTCTTGCTCTTGCCGGCGTTGCCCTTGTCCAGGATTAGTTCTTGCGATGGAAACACCTCTTGCCCTGCACCCTGGCGCACAAAAGCCGTTACCCGGAGCAGCACATGCTCTGCGCCGCCCAACCCAGTGGCGATGGTCTGTCCCAGTTTTGCCAAGTCATTGGATTCACTATTGATAGCGCCTATCGCCCGTGTATTGAGCGCCAGGGCATCAAAAGACCAGGAATGCACGGCCTTGCCGCCCTGCATTTGTTCGATGGTCACCTCCACGCTTTCAGCCCCCACGCGGTTGCGCCAGAGGAAGCGGCCATTGGCCAGGTTGGCGGCGTAGCGCCGGGCCAGTTCGGCAAAGCCGTGCTGCTGCACATAACCCTGCACGGTGGCCAGCAGCTTGGCCTGGTAGGCCGCGCTGTTGCAGGCCGACGGCGTGCCCGCGCCGCCCAGCACGCGCAGCGTGAACTGCACCTTGAGTGTGTCGGCCTGCGGCGGCAGCGCGGCCACGTCGACGGTTTGCAGATTGGGGTTCTCGATAGCAGCGTCGAGCTTGGCCGGATCCTGGTCTTTGGCCTTGAGCCGGTTGCTGATGGTGCCGCGCACGGACTTCGGCTGGATGCTCACGGGCAGCCAGGCATGCGACTGGGCGCGGTCTTCCCAGTGGCCGGCGTGGAACACGGCGTCAGAGGGATCGAGCTTGCGCTCGAAGGCCAGGACGGAAGCGGTGGTGAGTTTGTCGGTCATGGTGTCAATCCTTGAAAAATAGGGCACGAAACAGGTAGGAGGTGTCAGGTGTAGTCATAGGCATCGGCGTCATCCCAGTCGTCGGCGGTGTCGCTATCGCTGCCTGACTGTGGGCTGGATCGGTAGCCATTGCGGCAGCGGTACAGGCCCTGGGTTTCATTGGTTTCGGCTTGCCACAGCAGCTCGGTCAGGTTGTTCAGCCGGTGCGGGCTGACCCATTCGCCCAGCGAATAGACCGATTCCACGAAGCGCAGTGGCACAGAGGCATCGCGGGCGTTGCGCACCGTGCCTGCGGGATGGGCCTGCGGGGTCAGAGCCGCGTAACCCACCGGAATGGGCACGACCCAACCGCTGCCCTTGGGGCGCAGCGGGTCGCCCCAGGCCACCTTGCCATCGGGCGCGGGGGTATCGTTTGCGCTGGGCAGGGGCTGGTGGTTGAACCGGGCGGCATCCAGCCAGGCATCGAGCAGCGTGGCGTCGGGCGGGGTGGTGCGCAGGTGACGCAGGCGCTCGGCCAGCAGGTCATCGCGCCCCACCAGCACAAAGCCCGGAAGCCATTGCCGGCGCCATTGGCGGAATTCTGCGGCAGCAGCCTCGGCGTCGTTGGGCACGATGGCCATCCACGGCCGCACCCGCTTGCCCGGTATGGAGCGCGAGGGCAGCACGCTGCCGCCGGCCACGCGCATACCGGCCAGCGTGTCGCCTGCGATCTGCGCCCAACTAGCCAGCTGGGCATCGTTGCCCTGCACCAGAGTCGCCGGTGTGTCTGGGCGGCGCTTTTCCGACACGGCCAGCACCAGGGTGATTTCCAGGTGCATACGGCCTTCTTCGACGATGGCGGCAGTGCTGCCGTTCTTGTCCACCGGGTTGCGCGTCAGGTTGAAGCTGCGCACATAGCCTTGCGTGACCTGCTCCTGGTGGTGGTGGCACACCACGCCCACGGCCTGCAGCCGCAGAGGGACACCTGCTTGGGTCAGCTTGCGCTCCAGCGCCCACATCAATCCGGTGAAGGCGGTGATGGACGGAAAACCGTGCGTGAGTGGGCTGGCGATGGCGTTGGCGTTCTGGATACGCAGGCGAGGCAGTACAAGGATGGCTTGAGGATGTTGCTGGTTCATGGGTTCTCCTCGCGCAGTGCGGCCAACTCCGCATGGGTTTTGCGTATGGGGATGTAGTGCGGTGCATCCAGCTTGTCACGCAGTTCGCATAGCTGTTGCTTGAAGCCGTCCTCGTCGGTCAGCAGCACTTTTTTCCACTCACGGGCTTCGGCATCGCCCACGGGCAGCTTGCCACGTAGCTGTTCGTTGAGCCAGCGGGCGAAGGCCTTGCCGATTTCTACGGGCCAGTCCATTTGAAGCCATAGCCCTGCAAACTCGAATTCTTCCGGCAATTCCGCACGCAAAGGGTCTAGCCAGAGTTTTTGGTCAGGGTCGAGCTTTTCAAACCGTTCGTCGTCGCGGCTCCATCCTGGAGGCAGCAACTGCTGCAACTCGGCGGCCAGCGACACCAGTTCGTCCAACAGCGTATCCAGCAGGGCTTCGCGGCGCTGGCGCGTGGCCAGGTTCGGCTCGGGATCCGATTCCAGAAATTGCCGCAACATCTGCACCGTGCGGCGCACTTCGGGGCGGGCGATGAACAGGCGGTCAAATACCGACGTGGCGTGCACCGGCAGGCGTACCGCGCTGGTTCGCCATTGCGGCGGCAGCGATGAGAGCAGGTAATTCATACCCCGGCGCTCACTGTTGAGCTGGCTGATGTTTTGCGGCTTCGTTCCACCCATTTGCTGAACAGCCAGGTTCGGGTAGTGATGAAACACGCCGTCATGCGCCTTGCGCTCACGCCGGGCCTGGCGGGCCGCCTTGTTGGTATCGCCAAAGCGGTCTTCCTGCACCTGCGCATGTACCGCATGGGCCAGCGATGTGGCGTACAAGGGGGCCAGCAGGGTGTAGTCCGCATCTGCGCAAGCGTCGTCGCCGGTCAGCCAGTACAACTGTTTGGCCAGGGTGTGGCTGCTGGGTTCGCCCGCACGTGGCTGGGTCAGCGAAACAAAAGCATCTCGTAGCGCCCGGGCTTGCGCCGGATCGGTGTGCAGCGCGGCCAGGGCATCGGCATCCTGCGCCAGCAGGGCTGCAAGCAGGCTGCGTCCGTTCACCTCCAGCTTCAGGAATTTGTATACATCCAGCGCGGCGGCGTTGCCCACCACATCGCCCACGAATTGCTCGCCCAGTGCGTGGCTGCCCAGTTCGGTCAGCACCGGCTGGCTGGCGGGTTCCACGTAGAGGTTGGTGCCTCGTGCGTCAGGGTGAATGGGTTTGAGAGAGTGGGTGACGGCCTGGATTTGGGTCACTCGACGGGATGCGTCGGCAATCCATGTGACCGGATCGTGCTGCGCGAGGAGTTCAGGACGTTTGGGGTCGTCATCCTTGAGCTTTTCGAGCTTCGCTTTCAAGCGCTCGTTGATGAAAGTCGCAATTACGTCTTTCCAGGAAATTTCGATTTCAAGTGATGATGCCATTGCTCCTCCTTTGTGTACTTGATAATAACGTGCCATGATATGCGTAGCTGGGAATGCCTTATGTCGAATAGACAGCTCAGAAGATGATGTGCGTCGCTGATTCGTGCACATTCCATGGACTGCCGCACAGGCAGCATACCGAATATCGGTAAACGCTATACAATCTCCCTTATCCCATGGCGATCGCTTCTTTCAAGTGCCAGGAAACGCAGCGTTTGTTTACCAGCGGCAAGAGTCGGCGCTTTGCCAACATCCTCAGTGTGGCGGAGCGCAAGCTGGCGCAGCTGGATGCAGCGGCCACCCTGGATTTCTTACGCAGCCCGCCGGGCAACCGGCTGGAGTTGCTCAGCGGAGATCGCCAGGGCCAGCACAGCATCCGCATCAACGCTCAATGGCGCGTGTGCTTTGTCTGGACGGAAAAAGGCGTGGCTGACGTGGAAATCGTGGATTACCACTGAGGCGTTCAGGCTTTGCTGGCTGCCGTACAGGCAGCTCAAAGTAAGGAGAAAGAGATGTTTAAAAGTGGCATGCGCCCCGTCCATCCCGGCGAGGTGCTGCGCGAGGACTACCTCAAACCCATGGACATGAGCGCCAACGCCCTGGCCCGGCAGTTGCACGTGCCGGCCTCGCGCATCAACGACATCGTGCTGGAGCGGCGCGGCGTCACGGCCGATACTGCCTTGCGCCTGAGCCGCTTCTTCGGCGGCGATGCGCAGTCGTGGCTGAACCTGCAAACGGCCTACGACCTGCGCGTGGCGGAGTTGGACGAGGCGTTGCAGACGGCAGTGATGGCGGTGCATCCCATGGCGCTGCAACCAGCCTGACAGACTTACTTCTTGACGGTGAAGCCCAACGATTCGTGGAACAGCCAGCCATCACGGTGGGAGGGCAGGCTGGCGATGGCATAGCGTTGGGCGCATTGCTGCAGCGATAGCCCCTGCGCTTGCGCCAGGGTGAGCAATTCATCCATCAGGCTCACGGGTGGCCAGGGCGAAACACTTGGTGATTTCAGCCGCGCCTCGGGTATTGCGTGGCACAGGCTTTCGTGCACGGACACATACAGCTTGTCGCCACGGCGTGTCCCGTCCTCTACGCGGTGCAGCCGCAGCGTTTCTTCATCTTCGTCAGGCAGTACCACCACATCTTCGCGCGGCATGTCGTCGTGGCGGAAGCGCTGGTATTGCGGCAGCAGGCCGGTGAGCCACAGAGCTCGAGGGTGATCAGGATCCGGCTCATACCAATGCAGGGTTGCATTACGTTTGACAGTGGTGATGAAAGTCCCTTGCTTGGTTCTCACCAGCATGGCGTCTTGCATGCGTGCCAACTCCAAGTCCAGTAGATAGTGCTCCGGCTTTAGGGGAGCTTTTGATCCGATACGTGGGCGGGCATCTATCGGTGTTGAGCCACGTCCCAACTCTGGAAAAAGGAGGGAGACCTGATGTGTTTCCAGGCCAAAACGCCATCCGTAGTCATGGGGGCCAGGATCGGAGGGTTTGGGTTTTACGCCGAGAAGTTTTTCCTCAAACCCCGGCTTGCAAAACGCCGCCTTGCCGGGGTGTTCATAGTGCCGCAAATTACTGTCCAGCACCACCATGTTGACCCCGTCCACCGCCCCGGGCCGATGCCGTCGCACGCGCCCGGCGAGCTGGATGAGCGAGCGCATGGACGAAGGTTCGACCACGGCCCAGTCGTAGTCGTGGTCGCGGCCCACTTCGGTGACGGGGCTGCCCAGCACGATGAACAGATGGTGGGGTTCGGGGTGGGCGTCGATCAGCGCACGCAAGGCCGGGCGCTGCAGCGCCGGGTCATGGTTGTCTTTGCTGCGACGATTGAGCAGGGTGTCGAGCTGCTGTTCGATGGCCGAGCGCAGCAGCAGCGGGTATTGCGAGTGGTACACGCACAGGTGAATGCGCACGCCGGGCGCAGGTGCTCCCTGCTGGTAGATGGCCAGCGCCACATCGAACAGCGGCGCGATATTGGCCATGCGGATAAGGCCCAGGCTGACGTGCTTGCCGCTGGCGGAGTCGGTGCTGTGGTTTTGCGGCTGCTGGTGCAGTTGCCATGCCTGTTCCAGCACCACGCGGGCAAAATCCTGGCGCCGCTCGGTTTCTTTCATGCCGTGCCAGGTGTCGGGCAAGGTGGCAATCCGGGCCAGTCGGCGCACTTCGGCCTGTGCCAGCCGGGTGACGCGCTTTTGCACGTACTGCGTGTGGGCGGTGCGAAAGGTAGGGCCATCGGCACAGTCCTGCGCGGTTTGGTGAAACTCGTCTACCCATAGGCAGCAGATGTTGACGGGTTCGTTGGGCCGTTCGCTGCGGTGCTGCTGGCACACGGCCCGCCCGGCGCGGTAGGCGAGGAACAGGCCTTCCACCAGCGCGGGCGGCAAGGTGGCCGACGAGAGCAGGACGCGGCTGCCCAGCAGGCCGGCCCAATGCACCAGCCGGGTGAGGGCGGGCAGGTCGGCCATGCCGAAGTCGTCCGGTTCGTCCAGCACCAGGTCACCGCTCAAGAGGCGCAGCATGGGTGCAATCTGGCGGCCACCGCGCAGGCTTTCGGTGGCGGGCGTGAGGTGATCCACGGTGCAGACCAGCAGGGGCGCGGCGATCAGGGCGCGGGCCTTGGCATCCTGCGTCAGGCGCTGCAGCAGCGGGTGCTGGTCGTTGCCTTCGTAGAGCACGGTGCCTGCTTCGTCCAGCAGTTCCTGGCGCGAGGCGGAGCCGGTGGCTTCGGCCTGCTGCTCCCAATACTCGAACAATGCACGGCTGGCGGCGCCACCGACCTGGATGGCAAGCTGGTCTTCGCCCAGACCCAGATCGCTCTGAAAGCTGCGCCCGGTTTGCAGCGTCAGCGTGCGCAGGCCGATGGCAAACGCGCAGCGCATTCCCGTGGCCGGGTCGGCCAGCGCGTTCATCACGCGGGCGTTGGCCAGCGTCTTGCCGCAGCCGGTGGAGGCCATGTTGACGATGAAGGCCCCCTGCGTGGCGGCCCGGGGGCGCAGGCTGGTGGCCAGGTCAGCCGCCTTGTCCTGCCAGGCAAAGCGGGTGTCAAAGCTGCGCTTCTTGAGAGGCTTGTGGTTTTTCAGGGCGGGCAGGCTTTGCGCCAGGCTGGGCAGGGAATGCGCCACCAGCGTGGCGTGGGCCTGTACGCCCAGCAGGTGTTCGTCCAGGGTTTGGTTAAAAATCGGGCCTTGGCGCTTTTCAGGAAAGCGCTGGTAGCTATCGTTTTTGATAGTGTTGGCAGCCAGTGGATAGCCTGCGTTGAGAAAAGGCTGGCGGCGTGCCTTGTCCGTGATGCTGGAATAGTGGTGGTCGGCCAGCATCAGGCACAGGCGCGAGACGTGCATGGCAAACGGGTCATGCAGCACTGATTCTTGGCCTGGGGCTTGGGACAGTTCCAGCAGTTTGCGGGCGTAGCGGGCGGCCTGTTTGCGCCACGCGGGCATGGCGACGGGCAGGCCGTGGGGGAAGTGCCAGTGCGCTTGTACCGTAGCGGGGTCTGCGCGCTCGCGCGGTTCGTTCCAGTCGGCGCTGATGCGGGCCAGAACGCCATCCAGCTCGTTGGCATTGACGAAGCGGGGATGGGCGCCAAAGCGTCGCCACTGTGCGCGGGATTCGTCCATGTCTTCGTCGCAACTGCCATCCGGCCGCTGGACGGGCAGGCAGGGCAGGCGGTGGTGGGTGAACACCAGCCAGGCCACGGCCTGGGCCAGCGGCGGCAGTCGGGCAAACGGCAGGTGCCGTGCGGCCCGGGGTTCATCCAGCCCGTCACGCAGCAGGCGCCCGTTTGCATGATCCAGCCACAGCGCTTCAAAGGCTTGTGCATCCGTGCCCGGTTCGGCACAGGCGGCCAGCCGTTGCAGCCAGCCTGCATCGTCGTCACTGCCCACAAAGGCCTGGAACAGCCGCACCGACACCCATTCATGTCGATAGTGGTTGCGTTCGCGCAGGCCGGGGTTGCGCAGCCGGTTCTGGAATGCCTGGGTGGCCTTGCCCAGGTCGTGCAGCAAGGCGGCCAGCGCGGCCAGGGCCGTCATCAGCGGCAGGCGGTGCCAGGCGTTTTCATCTTCCGTGCGCAGCACGTTGCGGGCAGTGGTGTTGGTGGGGACGGCGCCCTGGTCGTTGAACTGGCGGGCATCGCCCACCACCCACAGCAGCTCGCTGTGGTCGCGTCCGCGAATCCAGTGGCAGGCCACCGCCGTGTTCTTGCGGGCGCTTTGGCGCAGCAGGCGGCGCACGGTGTCCAGCCCGGCCTGGGTGATGGGCGTTTGCCAGGTGCGCTCGCCCCGGCGTTCGGCAAACTGGTCGAGGGTGCGGCGCGTTTCGGTCAGCGCATTCTTGGTGCATTGGGCAACGAACAGCACGTTCATGCGCCGCCCTCCTGCGATGGCGGCGGCTGTTGCGCCAGCCGGGCGGTCTGCACGGCGATGTCCTTGAGCGTGTCGATCATGAAGTCCAGCGATTCACTTTGCGTCAATGCCTCGATGCACTGGCGGCGAAACTGCTGCTCGTCATCGCCGCGCATGGCCGACAGGAAAGCCTGCGGCAGGATGGCCGCGTCCTTGACCAGATCGGCCGCATCGAACACCAGCCCGCCGCGCCGCGTTTTGCCGTGCAGCACCGCCAGACCGTGCGGCAGGCCCAGCACCCAGGTGGCTGTGGCGCCCAGGCCGTAGGCCAGGTAGTTGCCGTGGTCGAGAAAGCGGTTGGCGTCATCGGTGCCCGTGCCGCGCTTGGCGCGGGTGAATTCGCCGTAGCCCACGGTATCGACGGCCAGCTTGAACAGCGCCTTGGTGAGCTGCGCCTCGTCGGTCAGCAGCGCCGTCACATCGGGGGCGCTGGCGATGCGTGGCGTGAACTGTTGCACCAGCGCCTGCAGGCGGGCCGGATCGACGGCGAAACCGGCCTCGCGCAGGGCTCGGGTGTTCCATGCAGCCAGCAGGCGTTGCAGCCGCCGGGTTTGTAGCTGTCGGGCAGCGTGCAGGCGCAGTGCGTCGTCAAACCAGAACTGCACCCAGGCCTGCAGATATTCGGTAGGGCGGTACTCACTTTGCGGCGCAAGCCAGGCGACTTCCACGTCCACTTCGTTGGCAGCAAACAGCGGCGTGCCGCCCCCGCCGCAAAAGCCCACCAGCACCCCCGCCCTGGCCAGTTCGCGCATGGCCGCCTGGGTGATGGAAGTGCCCGTGCCCAGCAGAATGCTGGCGGTGTTGGCGATGGGGATGTTCCAGTACAGGCTTTTCTTGCCCGCATCGGTCACGTACTCGACGCGGCCGCCATTGACGAGCACGCGACAGTGCTCCAGGTAATAAATGTTGGCCCGCTTGGAGTGGAGAATACTTTTGAGATCGTTGTTGTCTATGCTTCTCGACCGGGCCATTGCCATCCCTTTGAGCCGTGCGTGAACACTGATGAGATCATTGAGGCTTGTGATGGTCTCAGTCTGAGATCTGCAATGCAACTCTTGGCGTGTGGCCGGCGGCAATGACGGCGACGATTGTCGGCTTTGGGATGTCGCGTCTACGAGGCCGATTGGCTATGCTTGTGCCGCGCGGATGGCAGTGAGCGAATATGAAAAAGCCCTGAAATCTTGCGATTTCAGGGCTTGTCATATGGCGCGGCTGGCAGGAATCGAACCCACGACCCCTTGGTTCGTAGCCAAGTACTCTATCCATCTGAGCTACAGCCGCGAAGCTTTGAATTGTAGCATGAAAAAATGGTGCAATTCAAAAAACTTCGATTTGTTTTGCTGGTTGTACACCGCGCTGCAAATCGAAGTTGCGCATTGTACTTTATGTCTGGCGCAGTTTTGAGAATTATTTTTGATGATCAGCGGGTGTAGCCGCGGCACACGCCTGCATTGGGCAGGCCCTTGCATTCGCGCAGCAGGCGGCGCTCGCGCTGGGCTGGCGTTTCTTCGGAACTACTGCCCTCGCGGCGGATTTTGACGGTCTTGGGTTTGGTGGCGGTGCTTTGTGTGCTGGCTTTGGGCGTCTTGCTTTTGCTGGGGGTGGCTGCGGCCTGGGCGGGGAGAGCGAACACCAGGCAGAGCGCTGCTGCGATGAGCCAGGTTGTTGTGTAGTGCGGTGGTGGCATGGCGCGCGGTGTGATGGGGGTTTTGGAGTGAACCATCCTGGTTGGTGGCGGGCTCGGCCGCAATCCATGAACGTACGCCTGGGGTTTTTCGAGGTAGTCCGCTATAATTGCGCGGTTTTGCATGGTGCAGGACGCACGCCGCGGGTCGTTCCAGCCGGTGGCGCAAGTAACCAGGGGCTGCCGGTGCATTGGCCGCAAGGCTTGACAGGCACCTGTTCGCAAGCCCCTATCTTTCAGGAAAAAACATGATCGCATCTTCCGTCAAGGCCGAGGTTGTCAAGGCCAACCAGCGCGCCGCCAATGATACTGGCAGCCCTGAAGTGCAGGTGGCTTTGCTCACCGCGCGCATCAACGAGCTGACTCCTCACTTCAAGCAGCATGCCAAGGATCACCATGGTCGTCGCGGCCTGCTGCGCATGGTGAGCCGTCGCCGCAAGTTGCTGGACTACCTCAAGGCCAAGGACGCCGATCGCTACACCGCGCTGATCGCCAAGCTGGGTCTGCGCAAATAAGCGTAGGGCACGCCCGCAACGCCTGAGTTAGCCCGCTAGCTCAGGCGTTTTTTACTTCAACCACTGGAGGAGAACAGAGCGAAGCTGTGTCATTCCAGGCACGCGTTGGCATGCCGCTGCGGCGGCCGTCAGCGCTGGGCTGGAATGGCATCGCGATCTGTTGCGCCTCCGATCCGGGCCGCCGTAGTACGGGTGGCCGATGTTTCAGGAGCACACAATGACGATGTTCAACAAAGTCACCAAGACCTTCCAATGGGGTCAGCACACCGTGACCATGGAAACCGGCGAAGTCGCCCGCCAGGCTGGCGGCGCCGTGCTGGTCAATATCGATGACACCGTGGTGCTGGCCACCGTGGTGGCAAGCAAGAACGCCAAGCCGGGCCAGGACTTCTTCCCGCTGACGGTGGACTACATCGAGAAGACTTACGCCGCCGGCAAGATCCCCGGCAGCTTCTTCAAGCGCGAGGCCAAGCCCAGCGAACTGGAGACGCTGACGTCCCGCCTGATCGACCGTCCGATCCGCCCGCTGTTCCCCGAGGGCTTCTATAACGAAGTGCACGTGGTCATCCACACCATCTCGCTGAACCCCGAGGTGGACGCCGACATCGCAGCCATGATCGGCGTCTCCGCCGCGCTGTCCGTTTCCGGCATCCCGTTCAACGGCCCGATCGGCGCCGCGCGCGTGGGTTACATCAACGGTGAATACGTGCTCAACCCGGGCCAGACCCAGCGCAAGAGCAGCCAGATGGATCTGGTCGTCGCCGGCACCGAGGCCGCCGTGCTGATGGTCGAATCCGAAGCGCAGCAGCTGCCCGAAGACGTGATGCTGGGCGCCGTGGTCTATGGCCACGAGCAAAGCCAGATCGCCATCAATGCCATCCACGAATTGGTGCGCGAAGCCGGCAAGCCGGTGTGGGACTGGCAGCCCGAAGTCAAGGATGAAGCCTTGATCGCCAAGGTCACCGAGCTGGGTGAAGAAAAACTGCGTGCTGCCTACCACAACCGCAACAAGCAAGTGCGCACCCAGGCCTGCCGCGAAGCCTACGCTTCTGTCAAGGCAGCGCTGGCCGAGCAAGGCGTGGCGTTCGACGGCGTGAAGGTGGACAACATGCTGTTCGACATCGAAGCGCGTATCGTGCGCTCGCAAATCCTCGCTGGCGAGCCGCGCATCGACGGCCGCGACACGCGTACCGTGCGCCCGATCGAAATCCGCAACAGCGTTCTGCCGCGTACTCATGGCTCGGCGCTGTTCACGCGCGGCGAGACGCAGGCGCTGGTCGTGTCGACGCTGGGCACCGAGCGCGACGCGCAGCGCATCGACGCGCTGGCCGGCGAGTTCGAGGATCGCTTCCTGTTCCACTACAACATGCCTCCCTTTGCCACCGGCGAAGTGGGCCGCATGGGCTCGACCAAGCGCCGCGAAGTCGGCCACGGCCGCCTGGCCAAGCGCGCGCTCATCGCCTGCCTGCCGAGCAAGGAAGAGTTCCCCTACACCATCCGCGTGGTGTCGGAGATCACCGAGTCCAACGGTTCCTCGTCGATGGCCTCCGTCTGCGGCGGCTGCCTGTCGATGATGGACGCCGGCGTGCCGATGAAGGCGCACGTGGCCGGTATCGCCATGGGCCTGATCAAGGAAGACAACAAGTTCGCCGTGCTGACCGACATCCTGGGTGATGAGGATCACCTGGGCGACATGGACTTCAAGGTCGCCGGCACGACGGCCGGTATCACCGCGTTGCAGATGGACATCAAGATCCAGGGCATCACCAAGGAAATCATGCAGGTGGCGCTGGCCCAGGCCAAGGAAGCGCGCATGCACATCCTCTCCAAGATGCAGGAAGCCATGGGCGAGGCCAAGGCCGAGATCTCCAGCTTCGCGCCCAAGCTGTTCACCATGAAGATCAACCCCGAGAAGATCCGCGACGTGATCGGCAAGGGCGGCGCCACCATCCGCGCGCTGACCGATGAAACCGGTTGCCAGATCAACATTGAGGAAGACGGCACCATCACCATCGCCGCGACTGAAGCCGCCAAGGCCGACGAGGCCCGCCGCCGCATCGAGGAGATCACCGCCGAGGCCGAGGTGGGCCATGTCTACGAAGGCCCGGTCACCAAGATTCTGGACTTTGGCGCACTGGTCAACGTGCTGCCCGGCAAGGACGGCCTGCTGCACATCAGCCAGATCGCCCACGAGCGTGTCGAGAAGGTGTCCGACTACCTGCAGGAAGGCCAGATCGTCCGCGTCAAGGTACTGGAGACCGACGACAAGGGCCGCATCAAGCTGTCGATGAAGGCGCTGACCGAGCGCCCCGCCGGCATGGAGCGCTTTGACCGTGGTGAGCGCAGCGAGCGTGGCGATCGCAGCGACCGTCGCGGCGAACGCCGTGGTGATCGCGAGCGCTCGCACGAAGCGCCGCGCGAGCAAGGCGGCAGTACCGATACCGGCGCCGACCTGGCGCAGGACTGAGGCAGCAGCAGCCGAGCGCGGGCGGCAGCAGCCTCAAGTGCGAGGGTGCCGCCCGGGGCTCGCGAACCCCATCAGGAGTGAAGCGAAGTGATGCAAGCCATTGAGATCACCGCCTTTGGCAAGCCGCGGGTGCTGCAACTGGGTCAGCGCCCGCGTCCCGAGCCGGGTGCGGGCGAACTGCTGATCCGCGTGACCGCCAGCGGCGTCAACCGCCCTGACGTGCTGCAGCGCAAGGGTCACTATGCGCCGCCGCCCGGCACCTCGGATCTGCCGGGCCTGGAGGTTGCGGGCACCATCGTCTCGGGTGACGCCCAGGCCATGGCGCAAACCGGCCTGCAGGTGAGCGACCGCGTGTGCGCGCTGCTCGCCGGTGGCGGTTATGCGCAGTATTGCGTGGCGCCGGTGGGGCAGTGCCTGCCCGTTCCCGAGGGCTTGAGCGACGTACAGGCAGCATCGCTGCCCGAGACCTTCTTCACTGTCTGGAGCAACGTCTTTGACCGCGCGCGCCTGCAGCCGGGCGAGACTCTGCTGATCCAGGGCGGCAGCAGCGGCATTGGCGTGGCTGCCATCCAGCTGGCCAAGGCCTTTGGTGCCCACGTCATCGTCACGGCAGGCAGCGACGACAAGTGCGCCGCCTGCCTGGCGCTGGGCGCCGACCACGCGATCAACTACCGTGAGCAGGACTTCGCCGAGGAGGTGGCGCGCATCACCGAGGGCAGGGGTGTCGACGTCATCCTGGACATGGTCGCCGGCAGCTATGTCGAGCGCGAAGTGCGCTGCCTGGCCGAGGACGGCCGGCTGGTCATCATCGCGGTGCAGGGCGGGCTGCAGTCGCAGTTCGACGCTGGCCTGGTGCTGCGCCGCCGCCTGGTGATTACCGGCTCGACGCTGCGCCCGCGCCCAGTGGCCTTCAAGGCGGCGATTGCGCAGGCGTTGCGCGACAAGGTCTGGCCGCTGCTGGCGGCAGGGCGCATTCGCCCCGTGTTGCACAGCCAGTTTGCCGCGGCCGACGCCGCGCAGGCCCACGCGCTGATGGAAAGCAACGCACACATTGGAAAAATTGTTCTGACATGGACGCCATGACGACACATAGAAAAAAAATCATTGCCGGCAACTGGAAGATGAACGGCAGCCTGCAGGCCAATGCAGCGTTGCTGCAGGCGCTGGCCGCCGGCTTGCAGGTTGCAGCGCCGGCGTGCGCGGTCATCGTGGCCGCACCCGCCGTCTATCTGGCGCAGATCCAGGCGCTGGTCGCGGGCACTCCCATTGCACTGGCTGCGCAGGACGTGTCGGCGCACGACGCGGGGGCGTATACCGGAGAGGTGTCGGCCGCGATGCTGGCCGAATTTGGCGCCAGCCACGCGCTGGCAGGGCACTCCGAGCGGCGCCAGTACCACGGCGAGACCGATGCGGCCGTGGCGGCCAAGGCGGCCGCGGCACTTGCCGGCGGCATCACGCCCATCGTTTGCGTGGGCGAGACGCTGCAAGAGCGCGAGCAGGGCCAGACCGCAGCCGTCGTGGCGCGCCAACTGGCGGCGGTCATCGACCTGCTGGGTGCGCGCACGCGCGACATCGTCGTCGCCTATGAGCCGGTCTGGGCCATTGGCACTGGCCGAACGGCCACGCCAGAGCAGGCGCAGCAAGTGCATGCGGCGCTGCGCGAGCAGTTGCAGCATGCGGACGCGCAAGACGTCTGCATCCTCTATGGCGGCAGCATGAATGCAGCCAACGCGGCGCAATTGCTGGCGCAGCCCGACATCGATGGCGGGCTGGTGGGCGGCGCGTCGCTGAAGGCGCAGGATTTTTTGCAGATTGTTGCGGCGGCACGCACCGCCTGAGCGCCTCCGGGCGACACAGACACTGGAGTAAAAATGAGTGGTTTCGTGAATATCATCCTGGCGGTTCAGATCCTGACCGCCATTGCCATGACCGTGCTGATCCTGGTTCAGCACGGCAAGGGGGCCGACATGGGCGCGGCGTTTGGCAGCGGCAGCGCCGGCAGCCTGTTTGGCTCCAGCGGCAGCGCCAACTTCCTGTCGCGCACCACCGCGGTGCTGGCCACCGTCTTCTTCGCGGCGACGCTGGCACTGGCTTATTTCGGCAACCAGCGCCCGTCCAGCGTGGGCAGCGTGCTGGAGACGCCGGCCGTGGTGGTTCCCGCGGCGCCGGATGCGGCCCCGCCCGCAGCGGGTGCCGATGGCGGCGCACCAGCTCCGGAGGCCGCGCCCGCGGACGACGCTGCGCAAATCCCGACCAAGTGAAGTCGGGCAAGGCCCGGTGGTCGGGAGCAGGCCGGGCGCTGGATAAAAAACACCCTGGCCACCGGTAACCAGGGTTTTCCAAGGTAGAATCCCCGTTTGTTCGGAAAGCCAGAACCTCATAGGCCCTCACGCCATCCGAACTGACACAACAGCCGTCGTGGTGGAATTGGTAGACACGCTATCTTGAGGGGGTAGTGGCGAAAGCTGTGCGAGTTCGAGTCTCGCCGACGGCACCATTCACGTCCTGCCGCCCGTCCAGCCCCTGGTGGGCGAACGCGGCGGCGCTTTGCAGTGAAGTGCACCCGCGATGAGCCTCGAACAATACCTCCCGGTTCTCTTGTTTTTGCTGGTGGGATTCGCCGTCGGCGTTCTCCCGCTGCTGCTGGGCTACGTCCTGGGGCCGAACCGGCCCGACCCCGAGAAGAACTCGCCGTATGAGTGCGGCTTCGAGGCGTTTGACGACGCGCGCATGAAATTCGACGTGCGCTACTACCTGATCGCCATCCTCTTCATTCTTTTCGATCTGGAGATCGCCTTCCTCTTCCCCTGGGCGGTCAGTCTGCAGGACGTTGGCATCACCGGCTTTGTTGCCGTGGTGGTCTTTCTGGCGATTCTCGTCGTGGGCTTTGCCTACGAATGGAAAAAGGGTGCGCTGGATTGGGAATGAGCGGCGCGTACAAGGCGCTGCAGAAGGAAGGACACGATGATTGAAGGCGTGATGAAGGAAGGCTTCATCACCACCAGCTATGACGCGGTGGTGAATTGGGCCAAAACGGGGTCGATCTGGCCCATGACCTTTGGCCTGGCCTGTTGTGCCGTGGAGATGATGCACGCGGCCGCTGCGCGCTACGACCTGGCGCGTTTTGGCGCGGAGGTGTTTCGTGCCTCGCCGCGCCAGTCCGACCTGATGATCGTGGCCGGAACGCTGTGCAACAAGATGGCGCCGGCGCTGCGCAAGGTCTACGACCAGATGGCCGAGCCGCGCTGGGTGATCTCCATGGGTTCATGCGCCAACGGTGGCGGCTATTACCACTACAGCTACTCGGTGGTGCGCGGCTGCGACCGCGTCGTGCCGGTCGACGTCTATGTGCCGGGATGTCCACCGACGGCCGAGGCGCTGATTTACGGGATCATTCAGCTGCAGCAGAAGATCCGCCGTACCAACACCATTGCGCGCGTGTGAGGCCGTTGTCATGAGTGATGTAGCAATCCACCCCGAAGCGCTGCGCGACGCCGTGGCACTGACCCTGGGCGACAAGGCGCTGAACGTGAGTCTGGCCAAGGATGAGCTGACCGTCGTGGTGGCCCCCGAGGTCTACCTGGAGGCCATGGAGCTGTTGCGCGATGCGCCGCAGTGCCGCTTCGAGCAACTGATCGACCTGTGCGGCGTGGACTACAGCACCTACCGCGAAGTGGGCACCGACGGCCCGCGCTATGCGGTGGTCTCGCACCTGCTGTCGGTGTCGCTGAACCAGCGCGTGCGCGTCAAGGTGTTCTGCGCCGACGACGACCTGCCGGTCGTGCCGTCGGTGACTGGTGTCTGGAGCGGTGCCAACTGGTTCGAGCGCGAGGCCTTCGACCTGTACGGCATCGTCTTCGACGGCCACAGCGACCTGCGCCGTATCCTGACCGACTACGGCTTCATCGGCCACCCGTTCCGCAAGGATTTCCCGCTGTCGGGCCATGTAGAGATGCGCTACGACCCCGAGTTGCGCCGCGTGGTCTACGAGCCGGTGACCATCGAGCCGCGCGAAATCACGCCGCGCATCATCCGCGAAGAAGACTACGGAGGCCTGCACGGGTGATCGACCATGGCTGAAATCAAGAACTATTCCCTGAACCTCGGGCCCCAGCACCCGGCGGCACACGGCGTGCTGCGCCTGGTGCTCGAGCTCGACGGCGAGGTCGTGCAGCGTGCCGACCCGCACGTGGGCCTGCTGCACCGCGCCACCGAGAAGCTGGCAGAGAGCAAGACCTACATCCAGTCGCTGCCCTACATGGATCGGCTGGACTATGTCTCGATGATGAGCAACGAGCACGCCTATTGCCTGGCCATCGAGAAGCTGCTGGGCATCGAGGTGCCGATCCGCGCGCAATACATCCGCGTACTGTTCTCCGAGATCACGCGCCTGCTCAACCACCTGATGTGGCTGGGCTCCAATGGCATGGATCTGGGCGCGTCGACGGTGCTGATGTACACCTTCCGCGAGCGCGAGACGCTGTTCGACATGTACGAAGCGGCCTCGGGCGCGCGCATGCATGCGGCCTACTTCCGCCCGGGCGGTGTCTACCGCGACCTGCCCGACACCATGGCGCAGTTCAAGCCCAACAAGCTGCGCAATGCCCGCGCCGTGGATGAGCTCAACCGTAATCGCCAGGGCTCGCTGCTGGACTTCATCGAGGACTTCATCAAGCGCTTCCCGACTTATGTCGACGAGTACGAGACGCTGTTGACCGACAACCGCATCTGGAAGCAGCGCACCGTGGGCATTGGCGTGGTCACGCCCGAGCGCGCGCTCAACCTGAGCATGACCGGCCCGATGCTGCGCGGCTCGGGCATTGCCTGGGATCTGCGCAAGAAGCAGCCCTACGAGGTGTACGACCGCCTGGACTTCGACATTCCGGTGGGCAAGAACGGCGACTGCTACGACCGCTACCTGGTGCGCGTGGCCGAGATGCGCCAGTCGGCGCGCATCATCGAGCAGTGCGTGCAGTGGCTGCGCGCCAACCCCGGGCCTGTCATCATCGACAATTACAAGGTGGCGCCGCCACCACGTGAGCGCATGAAGACCGGCATGGAGGACTTGATCCACCACTTCAAGCTGTTCACCGAGGGTTTCCGCGTGCCCGAGGGCGAGGCCTATGCAGCGGTGGAGCATCCCAAGGGCGAGTTCGGCATTTATCTGGTCAGCGACGGCGCCAACAAACCTTACCGCCTGAAGATCCGCGCTCCCGGCTTTGCCCACCTGGCGGCCTACGACGAGCTGACACGCGGCCACATGATTGCCGACGCCGTGGCCATTATTGGCACGATGGACATCGTGTTCGGGGAGATTGACCGATGATTAGCGAAGCGACCAAAGCGCGTTTTGCCCGCGAGGTGGCCAAGTATCCACCCGAGCGCAAGCAGTCTGCGGTGATGGCGTGTCTGGCCATCGTGCAGCAGGAGCAGGGCTGGATCAGCCAGCAGACCGAGGCCGAAGTGGCCGCCTACCTGGGCATGCCAGAGATTGCGGTGCATGAGGTCACGACCTTCTACAACATGTACAACCAGCACCCGGTCGGCAAGTACAAGCTGGCCGTGTGCACCAACCTGCCGTGCCAGCTGCGCGGCGGCAACGAAGCGCTGCACCGCCTGGAAGAAAAACTGGGCATCAAGATGGGCGACACGACGGCCGACGGCCTGTTCACCCTGCAGCAGTGCGAATGCCTGGGCGCCTGCGCCGACGCGCCGGTGATGCTGGTCAATGACCGCGACATGTGCAGCTTCATGGATGGCGAGCGCCTGGACCAGCTGGTCGACGGCCTGCGCACGGCAAAGGAGCAGGCATGAGCACGATTGCGCAAGTACTGCAGCAGTTCAAGGCCACGGGGCTTGAGAGCTGTTTTCACGACCGCCACATCAATCCGCAGATCTATGCCGACCTGAACGGCAGCAACTGGAGCCTGCAGGATTACGAGGCGCGCGGTGGCTACCAGGCGCTCAAGAAAATTCTGGGCAAGGACGGCGGCGAGGGTATGACCCAGGATCAGGTCATTGCCGCGGTCAAGGAGTCCGGCCTGCGCGGGCGCGGCGGTGCGGGTTTTCCGACGGGGCTGAAGTGGAGCTTCATGCCGCGCCAGTTCCCGGGTCAGAAGCACTTGGCGTGCAACTCGGACGAGGGCGAGCCGGGCACCTGCAAGGACCGCGACATCCTGATGTACAACCCCCACATCGTGATCGAGGGGATGATCATCGGCGCCTACGCGATGGGCATTTCACTGGGCTACAACTACATTCACGGCGAGATCTTCGAAGTCTACGAGCGCTTCGAGGTCGCGCTGCAACAGGCGCGCGACGCAGGCTACCTGGGCGACGACATTCTGGGCAGCGGCTTCAACTTCGAGCTGCACGCGCACCACGGCTTCGGCGCCTACATCTGCGGCGAGGAGACCGCGCTGCTCGAATCGCTCGAAGGCAAGAAGGGCCAGCCGCGCTTCAAGCCGCCGTTCCCGGCCAGCTTCGGCCTGTACGGCAAGCCGACGACGATCAACAACACCGAGACCTTCGCGGCCGTGCCCTGGATCATCCGAAACGGCGGAGCGGCCTACCTGGAGTGCGGCAAGCCCAACAACGGCGGCACCAAGATCTTCTCGGTCTCGGGCGACGTCGAGCGTCCGGGCAATTACGAGGTTCCAATGGGTACGCCCTTCACCACGCTGCTGGAACTGGCCGGCGGGGTGCGCAAGGGCCGCCAGCTCAAGGCGGTGATCCCGGGCGGTTCGTCGTCTCCGGTGCTGCCGGCGGACATCATGAACGAGTGCACGATGGACTACGACAGCATCTCCAAGGCCGGCTCCATGCTGGGCTCGGGGGCCGTGATCGTGATGGACGATTCGCGTGACATGGTCGAATCGCTTCAGCGCCTGTCGTACTTCTACATGCACGAGTCCTGCGGCCAGTGCACGCCCTGCCGCGAGGGCACGGGCTGGCTGTGGCGCATGGTGCACCGCATCCAGCATGGCCAGGGGCGCCCCGAGGACATCGAGAAGCTCGACCAGGTGGCCTTCAACATCATGGGGCGCACGATTTGTGCGCTGGGCGACGCGGCGGCCATGCCGGTGCGCGCCATGATCAAGCACTTCAGGCACGAGTTCGTGGCCAAGATCGAGGCCGCACAAGCTGCCAAGGCAGCCTGAGGCGGGACAAGCATATGGTTGAAATTGAACTGGACGGCAAGAAGGTGGAGATCGCCGAAGGCAGCATGCTGATGCATGCGGCCGAGGAGGCCGGCGTCTACATTCCGCACTTCTGCTATCACAAGAAACTCTCGATTGCCGCCAACTGCCGCATGTGCCTGGTGGACGTCGAGAAGATGCCCAAGCCCATGCCCGCCTGCGCCACGCCGGTGACGCAGGGCATGATCGTGCGCACCAAGACCGACAAGGCGATCAAGGCGCAGGAATCCGTCATGGAGTTCCTGCTGATCAACCATCCGCTGGACTGCCCGGTGTGCGACCAGGGCGGCGAGTGCCAGCTGCAGGATCTGGCCGTCGGCTATGGCGCCTCGGCCTCGCGCTATGGCGAGGAGAAGCGCGTCGTTCTGCGCAAGACCTTCGGCCCGCTGATCTCTGCCGAGGAGATGACGCGCTGCATCCATTGCACGCGCTGCGTCCGCTTTGGCGAGGAGATTGGCGGCATCATGGAGCTGGGCATGGTCAATCGCGGCGAGCATGCCGAGATCGACGTGGTGCATGGCGACTCGGTCGACTCCGAGCTGTCGGGGAACATGATCGACATCTGCCCGGTCGGCGCGCTCACCAGCAAGCCGTTTCGCTTCAGCGCCCGCACCTGGGAACTGTCGCGGCGCAAGAGCATCAGCCCGCACGACTCCACCGGCGCCAACCTCATCGTGCAGGTCAAGAACCACAAGGTCATGCGCGTCGTGCCGTTCGACAACGAGGACGTCAACGAGTGCTGGATCGCCGACCGCGACCGCTTCTCCTACGAGGCGCTCAACGGCCCCGAGCGCCTGACCCAGCCCATGCTCAAGCAGGGCGGCCAGTGGCAGGAAGTCGATTGGCAGACCGCGCTGGAATACGTGGCCAACGGACTCAAGTGCGTGCGCGAGAAGCACGGCAATAGCGCCATCGGCGCGCTGGTCAGCCCGCACAGCACGCTCGAAGAGCTGTACCTGGCCGGCAAGCTGGTGCGCGGCCTGGGCAGCGACAACATCGACCACCGCCTGCGCCACGCCGAGTTCGCCAAGGCGCAGGGCGTGCGCTGGCTGGGCACGACGATTGCATCGCTCACCAACTTGCAATCGGCGCTGGTCGTCGGCTCCAACATCCGCAAAGACCATCCGCTGTTCGCCCAGCGCATCCGCCAGGCCACACGCCATGGCGCGACTGTCGCAGCAATCAGCACCGTGGCTTACGACTGGGCCATGCCGGTGGCACACCAACTGCTCGCACCCGCCAATGGTTGGGCCGATGCGCTGGCCCAGGTTGCAGCCGCCGTGGCCGAGACCAAGGGCGTTGCCGCTCCCGCAGCGGTGGCGCAGGTCGGCGAGAAGGCGCGAGCCATCGCAGCCATGCTGCTGGCCGGCGAGCGCAAGGCCATACTGCTGGGCAACGCGGCCGCGCACCACGCGCACGCATCGACCCTGCTGGCGCTGGCCAACTGGATCGGCGAGCAGACGGGCGCCAGCGTCGGCTACCTGGGTGAGGCGGCCAACACCGTCGGCGCGCAGTACGTAGGCGCGCAGCCCCAGCAAGACGGCCTGCATGCGGCTCAGATGCTGGCCGGCGGCCTGAAGGCGGCGCTGCTGCTCAATACTGAGCCCGAGTTCGACTCGGCCGCTGGTGCCGCCGCGGCCCAGGGGCTGGGCGAGGTCGACATGGTGGTCACGCTCAGCCCGTTCAAGGCCAACATGGAATTCAGCGACGTGCTGCTGCCGATCGCGCCGTTCACCGAGACCTCGGGCAGCTTCGTCAACGCCGAAGGCCGCATCCAGAGCTTCCACGCCGTGGTCAAGCCGCTGGGCGAGACGCGCCCGGCCTGGAAGGTGCTGCGCGTGCTGGCCAATCTGATGCAGCTCGACGGCATGGATTTCGATGACTCGCAGCAGGTGCTTGCCGCCGCCACCGGCCAACCGGCCGAGGCGTTGGCCTGGCTGCCCGCACAGACGCTCAGCAACGCCAGCGGCGCCGCACTGACCGCCCAGCCCGGCGATTGCGCCGAGCCGGTGTCGGCCAGCATCTACCAGCTCGACGGCCTGGTGCGCCGCTCACCGGCATTGCAACTGACGGCCGACGCTCGCGCCGCACGTGAAGGAGGCGCTGCATGATCGACGCGCTGTACAACGGCGGCCTGGAACTGGTCGCCGCACCCTGGTGGGCGGGCGTGGCCTGGCCGGTCATCTGGAACCTGATCAAGATCATCTGCGTGGTCGCTCCGCTGATGCTGGCGATTGCCTATCTGACGCTGTGGGAGCGCAAGCTGCTGGGCTGGATGCAGGTGAGACCCGGCCCCAACCGCGTCGGCCCCTGGGGCCTGCTGCAGCCGATCGCCGATGGCCTGAAGCTGCTGACCAAGGAGCTGATCCAGCCGACGGCCGCGGCCAAGGGGCTGTTCATCCTCGGGCCGATCATGGCCATCATGCCGGCGCTGGCCGCCTGGGTGGTGATTCCATTCGGGCCGCAGGTGGCGGTGGCCGACATCAACGCCGGCCTGCTCTTGATCATGGCGATCGCGGGCATCGAGGTCTACGGCGTCATCATTGCCGGCTGGGCGTCCAACTCCAAGTACGCCTTCCTGGGCGCGCTGCGCGCCTCGGCGCAGATGGTCAGCTACGAAATCGCGATGGGCTTTTGCTTCCTGGTCGTCGTCATGGTCTCGGGCAGCCTGAACCTGACCGAGATCGTGATGGTGCAAAGCCGCGGCACCATGACCGACGTGGGCCTGGGCTTTCTGTCGTGGAACTGGCTGCCGCTGCTGCCCATCTTCATCGTCTACCTGGTTTCCGCGGTGGCCGAGGTCAACCGCCATCCGTTCGACATGGTCGAGGGCGAGTCCGAGATCGTCGCAGGCCACATGGTCGAATACTCGGGCATGGGCTTTGCCATCTTCTTCCTGGCCGAGTACGCCGCGATGTGGCTGGTCTCCATCCTGGCCGTGATCATGTTCCTGGGCGGCTGGCTGTCGCCGATCGGCGCCCTGGACTTCATCCCCGGCTGGATCTGGCTGGGTATCAAGACAGCCTTCGTGGTGTCCATGTTCATCTGGATCCGCGCTACCTTCCCGCGCTTTCGCTATGACCAGATCATGCGTCTGGGCTGGAAGATCTTCATCCCGGTCACGCTGGTGTGGCTCTTGATCGTGGGCGGCTGGCTGCTGTCGCCCCTGAACATCTGGAAATAAGCGGGGTCACCGATGTCTGTTGCTGCTCCTGCATCCTTTTCGCTGAAGGATTTCTTCAAAAGCTTTCTGCTCTGGGAACTGGCCAAGGGCATGGTGCTGACCGGGCGTTACGCCTTCGCGCGCCACGTCACGATCAACTACCCCGAGGAGAAGACCCCGCTGTCGCCGCGTTTTCGCGGCCTGCATGCGCTGCGCCGCTACGAGAACGGCGAGGAGCGCTGCATTGCCTGCAAGCTGTGCGAGGCCGTGTGCCCGGCGCAGGCGATCACGATCGAGTCGACCCAGCGCGAGGACGGCACGCGCCGCACCACGCGCTACGACATCGACCTGACCAAGTGCATCTTCTGCGGCTTCTGCGAGGAGAGCTGCCCGACCGACTCCATCGTCGAGACGCACATCTTCGAATACCACGGCGAGAAGCGCGGCGACCTGTACTTCACCAAGGACATGCTGCTGGCCGTGGGCGACCGCTACGAAGACGAGATCGCCAAGGCCCGGGCGGCCGACGCGAAATACCGCTGATCCGGCGATTGCCCGTTCCGATTTTTTGAAAAGACCCGCTCCATGGACGTCAAGACCGGTTTCTTCTACCTGTTCTCGGTGGTGCTGCTGTACGCGGCCTTCCGGGTCATCACGGCGCGCAATCCCGTGCACGCCGTGCTCCACCTGATCCTCGCCTTCACCCAGGCCTCGGGCCTGTGGCTGCTGCTGGAGGCGGAGTTTCTGGCCATCGTGCTGGCGCTCGTCTACCTGGGCGCGGTGATGGTGTTGTTCATGTTCGTCGTGATGATGCTGGACATTCGCATCGACACGATTCGCCAGGGTTTCTGGCGCCATTTCCCGCTGGCGGCGCTCATCGGCGCGGTGGTGGCGTTCGAGATGGCGGCGGTGCTGATGGCCGGCTTTCGCGGCATGGACGATCCCAAGGCGCTGGCGACCATGGTCGACGCAGCCGGACAGGTGATTCCCTATTCGAACACCCAGGCGCTGGGCCGGCTGATGTACACGCAGTACCTGTACCCGGTGGAGATCGCCGCGGTGATTCTGCTGGTGGCGATGATTGCGGCCATTGCGCTGACGCTGCGCAAGCGCAAGGACTCCAAGGCCATCGACGCCAGCGACGCGGTGCGCGTGCGCGCCGAGGAGCGTTTCGAGCTGGTCAGCATGAAAGCCACTCAGCGCGCCGAAGCGCCGCAGCAAGAGGCAGCCGCTGCCGAGGAGAAGAAAGCATGAGCCTGTCCCTGGGACATTATTTGTCGATCGGCGCGATGCTGTTCGCTCTGTCGGTCGTCGGCATTTTTCTGAACCGCAAGAACCTGATCGTCCTGCTGATGGCCATCGAGATGATGCTGCTGGCGGTGAACATCAACTTCGTCGCGTTCTCGCACTATCTGGGTGACATGCACGGCCAGGTCTTCGTGTTCTTCATCCTGACCGTTGCGGCGGCCGAGTCGGCCATTGGCCTGGCCATCCTGGTGCTGCTGTTCCGCAACAAGTCCAGCATCAACGCGCAAGACCTCAACACCCTCAAGGGGTGAGGGCCCACCGTTACTTGCAAGGTTCACAAGAATGAGTCAAACCCTTTCTGCTTCGACCCTGCTGGTGGTGCCGCTGGCGCCACTGGCGGGTTCCCTGCTGGCCGGCCTGTTCGGCACGGCCTTTGGCGGCAACTGGTTCGGCCGCCGCGCATCGCACACAGTGGCCATCCTGGGTGTGCTGGCGTCGTTCATCGTCTCTGCCATGGTGCTGTACGGCGTAGCCGTCGACGGCGCGCGCTTCAATGACACCATCTACGCCTGGATGACCGTCGGAAGCCTGAAGATGGAGATCGGCTTCCTGATCGACAGCCTGACCGCGATGATGATGTGCGTGGTGACCTTCGTGTCGCTGATGGTGCACATCTACACCATCGGCTACATGGAAGAGGACGAGGGGTACAACCGCTTCTTCTCCTACATTTCGCTATTCACCTTCTCGATGCTGATGCTCGTGATGAGCAACAACATGCTCCAGTTGTTCATCGGCTGGGAACTGGTGGGCCTGGTGTCCTATCTCTTGATCGGCTTCTGGTACAAAAAATCGACCGCCATTTTCGCCAACCTCAAGGCCTTTCTGGTCAACCGCGTGGGCGACTTCGGCTTCATCCTGGGCATCGGCCTGCTGGCGGCCTACGCTGGAAGTTTCGACTACGCCGAGATCTTTGCGCAGCGCGAAGGCCTGGCACAAATCCTCTTCCCCGGCACCGACTGGATGATGCTCACGGTGGCCTGCATCTGCCTGTTCATCGGCGCCATGGGCAAGAGCGCGCAGTTTCCGCTGCACGTGTGGCTACCCGACTCGATGGAAGGTCCGACGCCGATCTCCGCGCTGATCCACGCCGCGACGATGGTGACGGCCGGCATCTTCATGGTGGCGCGCATGTCGCCGGTGTTCGAGCTGACCGACGCGGCGCTAAACTTTGTGCTGGTCATCGGCGCGATCACCGCGCTGTTCATGGGCTTTCTGGGCATCATCCAGAACGACATCAAGCGCGTCATTGCCTACTCGACGCTGTCGCAGCTGGGCTACATGACGGTGGCGCTGGGCGCGTCGGCCTACTCGGTGGCGGTGTTCCACCTGATGACGCACGCTTTCTTCAAGGCGCTGCTGTTCCTGGGCGCGGGCTCGGTCATCATTGGCATGCACCACAACCAGGACATCCGCTGGATGGGCGGCCTGCGCAAATACATGCCAATCACCTGGATCACCACGCTGCTGGGTTCGATGGCGCTGATCGCCACGCCTTTCTTCTCGGGTTTTTATTCCAAGGACAGCATCATCGAGGCGGTGCACGCCAGCACGCTGCCGGCGGCCGGTTTTGCGCACTTCGCGGTGCTCGCCGGCGTGTTCGTCACGGCGCTGTACTCGTTCCGCATGTACTTCCTGGTGTTCCATGGCCCCGAGCGCTATGACCAGAACCCGGACGCCGGCCACGACGTGCAGGAAGAGCCTGACCCGCACCACCACCGCGGCGAGCACAGCAAGCCGCACGAGTCGCCCTGGGTGGTGACGGTGCCGCTCATCTTGCTGGCGATTCCTTCGGTCGTGATCGGTTTCATGTACGTCACGCCCATGCTGCATGGCGACTTCTTCAAGGACGTGATCTTCGTCGACCACGCCCGCCATGCCGCCATGACCTTCCTGGGCGAGGAGTTCCACGGCCCGCTGGCCATGGCGCTGCACAGTGTGCAGACCGCACCGTTCTGGCTGTCGCTGGCCGGCGTGCTGGTGGCCTACTACATGTACCTGGTCAACCCGGCGGTGCCGGCGGCGCTCAAGCGCATGTTCAGCCCCATCTACACCTTGCTGGACAACAAGTACTACATGGACTGGTTCAACGAGAACGTCGTGGCGCTGGGCGCGCGCGGCCTGGGCATTGCGCTGTGGAAGGGCGCCGACCAGGGCCTGATCGACGGCGCGGTGGTCAACGGCTCGTGGAAGCTGGTGGCGCGCATCTCGGCCGTGCTGCGCCGTGCGCAGTCAGGCCTGCTGTACCACTACGCGCTCTTGATGATTCTGGGCCTGTTCGCCCTGATGACGTATTTCGTGTGGCTCAACAAGTAGGAGTAAAAAACAAATGGGTTTGTTGAGTCTTGCCATTTGGACGCCCATCGTTTTTGGCGTCGCGCTGCTGGCTTTCGGCAGTGACAAGCACGCGGGTGCCGCGCGCTGGATCGCCCTGGTGGGCGCGCTGCTGGGCCTGCTGGTCACGCTGCCGGTCATCAGCGGTTTCGACACCAGCACCGCCGCGATGCAGTTCGTCGAGAAGGCGAGCTGGATCACGCGCTTCAACATGCACTACCACCTGGGGGTGGACGGCATCTCGATGTGGTTCGTGCCGCTGACCGCGTTCATCACCGTGGTCGTCGTGCTGGCCTCGTGGGAGTCGATCACCGAGCGCGTCTACCAGTACATGGCCGCGTTCCTGATCCTGTCGGGCCTGATGGTCGGCGTGTTCAGCGCGCTCGACGGCATGCTGTTCTACGTGTTCTTCGAGGCCACGCTGATCCCGATGT
>PGEI01000037.1 GCA_002894305.1 Comamonadaceae bacterium CD01 | reverse complement strand
ATGACTTCCTCCCAAAGGCACTGGATCCCGGCCTTCGCCGGGATGACGACTTCAAACATCACAAGGCCGGAGCAATAAGCGCGTCAAAGAAACAGCGCGTCAAAGCCTTGCGGCGGCAAAAAGCGCCGGCCTTGCTGTGCCAGGCGCGTGGGGCCGTCCATCGCGCGCTGGTGCACCGGGTGCATGGGGTCGCCCGGGTAGCAGATCACGCGCACGCCGTTTTCCTCGAACGACTCGGGCAGGATGGTCGGCGGGCGCTGCGCGCGCGCGGCGGCCATGGCGCTGGCGACGCTGGCGTGGCGCGCCAGCTGCGCCAGGCTCATGATTTGCGGCGGCGCCAGTTCGATGGCGCCGTCGCGGTAGCGCTGCAGCGCCTGGCGCGGCGCGATCCACAGGCTGTCGGTGGTCTCGTGGTCGTCGTGGCGCGCCTGTTGCGCCTGCGGCGCCTGGGCGACGAAGAAGCGCGTGTCGAAGCGCCGCGTGGCCAGCGCGGGCGCCATCGGCGTGATCCAGCGCGACCAGGGCGCCAGTTGCCGCGTGGCCAGGCGCAGGCCCAGCTGCGCCACCACCTGGGCAAAGCCCTGGCCCTCGTCCAGCATGGCGCGGGCGCGCTCGGCGTCCAGCCGCGCCTCGCGTCCGTGCGGCTCGGCCAGCAGCAGGCCGCATTCCTCCAGCGCCTCGCGCAGCGCGGCAATGTGCAGGCCGGCGGCCATGGCGGCGTCCAGGCCTGCCTCGCCCAGCTGCGCCTGCAGCTGCGCGGGCGGCTGGTCGAGCAGCGCGGTGGCGCTGGCGTCGCTGTCGCTGCGTTCCAGCTTGCCGCCCGGGAAGACGTAGACGCCGCCCATGTTGGCCATCTTGGCGTGGCGGCGCAGCAGCAGCGTCTGCAGGCCTTCGCTGCTGTCGCGCAGCACGATGACGGTGGCGGCGTCGCGCGGGGTTTCGGTCAGGGTGTGGGGGGCGGCTTGCATGGTGGTCGGCATGGGTTGGGATGTCCCGAAGGCTACGGGGGAGTGCGGCAAGCCTAGCGTAAAGTGGCGCGCGCCGTTGTCGCGCCCCGCGCAGCGGCGTTCATACCAAGGATGAGGAGCAGTGATGACAGTGGATTTCAAGGGCCGGGTGGCCATCGTGACCGGCGCCGGCGGCGGGCTGGGGCGCGCGCATGCGCTGGCACTGGCCGCGCGCGGCGCGCGCGTGCTGGTCAACGACCTGGGCGGCGCGGTCGACGGCAGCGGCGGCTCGGTGGGCGCGGCGCAGAAGGTGGTCGACGAGATCGTCGCTGCGGGCGGGCAGGCGCTGGCCAATGGCGCCAGCGTGACCGACTTCGCCGCGGTGCAGGCCATGGTGCAGCAGGCGGTCGATGCCTGGGGCCGCGTGGACGTGCTGGTGAACAACGCCGGCATCCTGCGCGACAAGTCGTTCGCCAAGATGGACATGGACGATTTCCGCCTGGTGGTGGACGTGCACCTGATGGGCGCGGCCAACTGCTGCAAGGCGGTGTGGCCGCACATGGTGGCGCAGAACTACGGGCGCATCGTGATGACGACCTCGTCGACCGGTCTGTACGGCAACTTCGGCCAGGCCAACTACGGCGCGGCCAAGCTGGCGCAGGTGGGGCTGATGCAGACGCTGGCCATCGAGGGCGCCAAGTACGGCATCCGCGTCAACGCGCTGGCGCCGACGGCGGCCACGCGCATGACCGAGGGGCTGCTGCCGGCCGAGGTGCTGGCTGCGCTCAAGCCCGAGGCCGTCGTGCCCGCAATGCTGGTGCTGGCGCACGAGAGTGCGCCCACGCGCGCCATCCTGTGCGCCGGTGCGGGCGGGTTCGAGGCGGCGCACATCACGCTGACCGAGGGCATCCACCTGGGCCTGGACGACGACACGCCCGAGCAGCTGGCCGCGCGCCTGGACGAAGTGCTGGCGCGCACCGACGGCGAGCAGGTGCCGCAAAGCGGCGCCGCGCAGGCGCAGCTGGAGGTGGGCAAGGCGATGGCGGTACATGCGTGACGCGCCGTAGCGCGGCAGGAGCCTGCGCTGCATCAACAATTCCTTGGCGTGCGCGCGGTGCATGGCGCGGGGTGCGGGCGGCGGCGGCTGTGGCGTGCTAAGTTCCACCCCCGACACAAAAGCACAACACACCATGAGTACCTTGCAACAGCGCATGGCGGCCCTGTCCGCGCAGCGCCTGTGGGGCATGCGCCGTGGCATCGAACGCGAGGGCCTGCGCACGCTGCCCGGCGGCCGCCTGGCCCTGACGCCGCACCCCCAGGCCCTGGGCTCGGCCCTGACGAATCCGCACATCACGACCGACTACAGCGAGTCGCAGCTGGAGCTGATCACCGGCGTGCACGCCAGCGTCGCGTCCTGCGAGGACGAACTCACCGAGCTGCACCAGTTCGTGCAGCACACGCTGGCCGCGCAGGCGCCCGAGGGCGAACTGCTGTGGCCGTCGAGCATGCCCTGCATGCTGCCGCCGGACGAGACGATTCCGCTGGGGCGCTACGGCGGCTCCAACATCGGCCGCGCCAAGAGCATCTACCGCATGGGACTGGGCCACCGCTACGGGCGGCGCATGCAGACGATCTCGGGCATCCACTACAACTGGTCGCTGCCGGGCGTGGACAGCGATGCCTACTTCGGGCTGATCCGCAACTTCCGCCGCCAGTCGTTTCTGCTGCTGTACCTGTTTGGTGCCTCGCCCGCGCTGTCCGAATGCTTTGTGCTGGGGCGCGCGCACGGCCTGCAGCCCATGGGCGATGCGGGCGGCCACACCCTGTTCCTGCCGCACGCCACGTCGCTGCGCATGGGGCGGCTGGGCTACCAGAGCGAGGCGCAGGCGCAGTTGAGCGTGAGCTACAACGGCCTGTCGGGCTATGCCGACTCGCTGCGCGAGGCGCTGACGCGCCCGTATCCGGCGTATGAGGCCATTGGCGTGCAGGGCCTGGGCGGCGACTACAACCAGCTGGCCACCAGCCTGCTGCAGATCGAGAACGAGTTCTACGGCACGATCCGCCCCAAGCGCGTGGTGCGCAGCGGCGAGCGCCCGCTGCACGCGCTGCGCGAGCGCGGCGTCGAGTACGTCGAGGTGCGGCTGATGGATCTCGACCCGTTCGTGAGCGTCGGCATCACCGGCCAGACCATGCAGTTGCTGGACATTTTTTTGCTGCACTGCCTGTTGACGGACAGCCCGCCCGACACGCCGGCGGAGATCGATGCGCTCAAGCACAACCAGCACAGCGTGGCCGAGCGCGGGCGCGAGCCGGGGCTGGAACTGCTGCGCTTTGGCCAGGGCGTGGCGCTGGTGCAGTGGGGCGCGCAGATCCTGGACGAATGCACGCCGATTGCCCGCGCGCTGGACGCGGCCTTTGGCGGCGACGACTATGCCCGCGCGCTGCAGGCGGCGAAGGCGCTGCTGCACCGGCCGCAGGACACGCCGTCGGCGCGCGTGCTGCAGGCGCTGGCCCAGCAGCACGGCAACGACTTCAAGGCCTTTGGCCTGGCGCAGGCGCGCGCGGCGCAGCAGGCACTGCGGGCACTGCCCTGGAGCGCGGCGCAGCAGCAGCGCATGGAGCAGTTGAGCGCGCAGTCGCTGCAGGCGCAGCGCGACATCGAGCGTGCCGACGCGCTGGACTTCGAGGCCTGGCGGCAGGACTACGTGGCCGTCGCTACGCAGTGACGGCGCCGGGCAGGGCGGGTCTGCGCGCTGGTGCGTGCCCCGGTTTTGCCGCTATGCTGCGCTCGGTGTGCAGGCCTGCCGTCCGGGGAGCGGTGGCAGGCAGTGCACGCCAGCCCATGAAGAACAAACCCGCATGAGACGGACAGGGAGGACAACGCAATGAAAGACTGGGTGCATGCCTTGTGCGCCCTGGTGCTGGCCGGGGCGGGCGTATTGCCCGCGCTGGCGCAGCCCCGGGTGCTGATCAACCCCGGCGACCAGGCCGAGGGCAACCGGCTGGCCGTCTTCAACGCCTGGGAGGGCGTGATCGAGGCGGGTCTGCGCAAGGCGGGGGCAGCCGGCGCGCAGGCGCACCTGTCGGGCGACGCCACGGCCGACATGGGCGCCGGCCGCGCCCACGTGTATGACGTCATCGTCGCGCCCGCGCCCACCGTGGGCAGTGCGCTGCGCCATGGCTATGTGCCGCTGCTTGGCGTGGGCGAGACGGCGCGGGCGGTGCTGGTCACCGGTGCCGACAGCGCCATTGACGGCTGGTCGAAAAGCCGCGGCAAGCGGCTGGGGCTGCCTGGGCAGGACAGCGTCGTCACCTATTTGCTGCGCGGCGAGGTGCAGGCGGGCAACACCACGCTGGCGCAGCAATACGCGTCCATCTACCAGACGCGCTACCAGGATGCACTGCTGGTGTGCCTGCAGCTGCGCCAGTGCGATGTGGTGGCGGTCGAGCGCAGCGTGGCGCAGAAGTGGCTGGACGGCGGCCAGAAGGTCAAGATCGTCTGGCAAAGCCGCGAGGTGCCAGGCCTTGCCGTGGCGCTGCGCAAGGGCGCTCCGGTGGCCGCCGACGCGCTGCGCGCGGCGCTGGCCGACGCCTGGCCACGCGTGGACGAACGCCCTGCGGCGCAGCTGTCGGCGCGCGACTTCGACTACGTGGCGACGCTGGGCTACTTCACACCGCGCGTGCTCGCTGGCGCGACGCTGGTGGAGGATCCGGCGCAGGTGCAGCAACTGCTGGCGAACGGCGCGCACTACATCGACACGCGCAACGACGAGGAATTCGCCGCCGGCCACGTGCCCGGTGCCGTGCTGGTGCCCTATGTGGAGAAAAGCGCGAAAGACCCGGGCTACGACGCGCGCCAGGACGCGTTCGACCTCAAGCGCCTGAGCCAGGACAAGGGCCAGGCGCTGATCTTTGGCTGCAACGGCGCCGAGTGCTGGAAAAGCTTCAAGGCCAGCCATGCGGCACTCAAGGCCGGCTACAAGCAGGTGTACTGGTTTCGCACCGGCTTTCCAGCCTGGCGCGATGCGGGCCTGAAGGTCGAGCGCTGAGGACGTGTCCCGGCAACGTCCTTTTGTAGGCATGGGAGCGTGCATCCGCGCGGCCGGGCTGGCAATGTGGATCGTTTCGCCAGTGCACCCCGGGCGTGCCGCGCGGCGGGTTTGCCACCAGCAGCGACATTGCGCCAGAGCCTAAAAGGCATTACAATCCTCGCTTCTCGACCAAGCCGGGCGGATTTACCGCCCGTTTTTTTTGGGCGTTTTTGGACTTTGTTCTGCGAATGCGCCTGCCGTGACGGCAGGCCGGCGCCGAGCCCCCGATGCGCCCGGGTGGGGCCAGCGGCGCGGTTTGTGCGCTTTTTTGCCCTATCGAACAGGAATTGGACAGAGCACGCACACGTGGCATTGCAGCAAATCATTGAACAGACCGTGACCGGCCTGGGTTTCGACCTGGTGGAGGTGGAGCGCTCCGCGGGGGGCTTGCTGCGCGTCACCATCGACCTGCCCTGGCTGCCCGATGCGCCGCAGCCGGAGCAGGCGGTCGAGCGGTTCATCACCGTCGAGGACTGCGAGCAGGTGACGCGCCAGCTGCAGTTTGCGCTGGAGGTCGATGGCGTGGACTACAAGCGCCTGGAGGTATCCTCGCCCGGCATCGACCGGCTGCTGCGCGATGAGCGCGATTTCGAGCGCTTCGCGGGCGAGGTGATCGACATCACGCTCAAGGAGCCGCTGGGCGCGGCCGCCGCCGGGCAGGTGGCCGCCAATCGCAAGAAATTTCGCGGCCAGCTGGAAAAACAGCCCGAAGGGGGCTGGCAGATCGTCTGGAGCGATGAGCCGCCGCCCAAGCCCGGCCAGCGCGTGAGCAAGAAGCGCGTCGCGGCGCCGCTGCAGGCCCTGGGTTTCGTGCTCGATGAGATCCGCGAAGCGCGCCTGGCGCCGATTGTGAATTTCAAGGGACGCCGCTCCAAGGCGAACCCTCAGGACTGAATCTCAAAAAATGGGCCGTCGCCTGCGTTGCAGGCGGTGTGCATGCACTGTTGAACACAGGAGAGTTGTCGAATGAACCGCGAGTTGTTGATGTTGGTGGACGCCATTTCGCGCGAGAAGAACGTCGAACGCGATGTGGTGCTCGCGGCCGTGGAGTCGGCGTTGGCGCAGGCCGCCAAGAAGCTGCATGGCGGCGAGGTCGAGATGCGCGTAGCCATCGACCGCGATAGCGGCGAGTACGAGACCTTCCGCCGCTGGCTGGTCGTGCCCGACGACGCCGGCCTGCAGAACCCCGACGCCGAGGAGTTGCTGATGGATGCGCAGGAGCGCGACCCCGGCGTCCAGGTCGGCGACTACATCGAGGAGCAGGTGGAGTCGGTGGCGATCGGGCGCATTGGCGCGATGGCGGCCAAGCAGGTCATCCTGCAGAAGATCCGCGACGCCGAGCGCGAGATGCTGCTCAACGACTTCATGAGCCGCGGCGAGAGAATCTTCACCGGCACGGTCAAGCGCATGGACAAGGGCGACATCATCGTCGAGAGCGGCCGCGTCGAGGGGCGCCTGCGCCGCGGCGAGATGATCCCCAAGGAGAACCTGCGCAGCGGCGACCGCGTGCGCGCCATGATCATGGACGTGGATCTGACGCTGCGCGGCGCGCCCATCATCCTGTCGCGCTCGGCGCCGGAGTTCATGATCGAGCTGTTTCGCAATGAGGTGCCGGAGATCGAGCAAGGCCTGCTGGAGATCAAGAGCTGCGCGCGCGACGCGGGCAGCCGGGCAAAAATTGCCGTCGTCAGCCACGACAAGCGCGTCGACCCGATCGGCACCTGCGTCGGCGTGCGCGGCACCCGCGTCAACGCCGTGACCAACGAGCTGGCCGGCGAGCGCGTGGACATCGTGCTGTGGTCCGACGATCCGGCGCAGTTCGTGATCGGCGCACTGGCGCCGGCCAACGTCTCGTCGATCGTCGTCGACGAGGAAAAGCACGCGATGGACGTGGTGGTCGACGAGGAAAACCTGGCCATCGCGATTGGCCGCGGCGGCCAGAACGTGCGCCTGGCGTCCGACCTGACGGGCTGGAAGATCAACATCATGGACGCGGCCGAGTCGGCGCAGAAGCAGGCCGAGGAGTCCAGCGCCACGCGCCAGCTGTTCATGGAAAAGCTCGATGTGGACGAGGAAATCGCCGACATCCTGATCGCCGAAGGTTTCGAGAGCCTGGAGGAAGTGGCTTATGTGCCGCTGCAGGAAATGCTCGATATCGAGAGTTTTGACGAGGACACCGTCAACGAATTGCGCGCACGCGCCAAGAACGCCCTGCTGACGATGGAGATCGCCCGCGAGGAGAGCATCAGCAAGGTCTCGCAAGACCTGCGCGAGCTCGAAGGACTGGACGCCGACCTGATCGCCCGCCTGGCCGCCGGTGGCGTGCACACGCGTGACGACCTGGCCGACCTGGCGGTCGATGAACTCACCGAGTTGACGGGTCAAGGCGCCGAAGAGGCGACCGCATTGATCATGAAGGCGCGCGAACACTGGTTCACGCCGGATCAAGAGTAAGAGGCAGGGAGGTCCAAACTGAATATGTCAAATACCGTTGCCGAGTTCGCTGCTGAACTCAACAAATCCCCCAAGGACTTGCTTGCACAACTCAAGGAGGCCGGCGTTGCCAAGGCGTCCGTGAGCGACACGCTGCACGAGAGCGACAAGCAAAAGCTGCTCGCCCACCTGCAGGCCTCGCACGGCGTGCAGGGCAGTGAGCGCAAGAAGATCACGCTGGTCAAGAAGTCGACCACCGAGATCAAGCAGGCCGATGCCTCGGGCAAGGCGCGCACCATCCAGGTGGAGGTGCGCAAGAAGCGCACCTTCATCAAGCGCGACGAAGTGGCCGAGGCGCCCGAGGCGCCGGCGCCCGTATCCGCCGAGCAGGCCGAGCTGGCGCGCCGCGAGGAAGAGGCGCGCCGCCAGGCCGAGCTGATCCGTCGCCAGGAGGAAGACCTGGCGGCCGAGCGCGCTGCCCGCGAGGCGCGCGAGCAGCGCGAGCGCGAAGCTGAAGAGCGCGCTGCCGCCTATGCCGCCGGGCAGGCGCAGAAGAAGGCCGAGGTCAAGGCCGAGCGCCAGGAGGCCAAGGATCAGGCCGCGGCCGAGGCGCAGGCCCGTGCCGAGGCTGCCGCCGAGGCGCGCGCCAAGGCCGAGGAGGAATCCAGGGCCCGCGCCGCCGAGGAGGCTGCGCGCGCCGTCGACCTGGATGAGCGCCGGCGCAAGGCGCTGGCCGAGGCCGAGGCGATTCGCGCCATGATGGCCGCGCCCAAGAAGGTGCTGGTGGCCAAGAAGCCGCAGGCGGCCGAGGAGGCCAAGCCGGCGGCCAAGGCCGATGCCAAGGGCACGCTGCACAAGCCGGCCGCAGGCGCGCGCGCCGGTGCTGCCGGCGCCGCGCCCGGGGGCAGCAAGGAGGTCAAGTCCGCCAAGCTGTCGTCGAGCTGGGCAGGCGATCCGGCCAAGAAAAAGGAAATCAAGACCCGCGGGGACTCCGGCGGCGGCCGTGGCGGCTGGCGCTCCGGCCCCCGGGGCGGCGGGCGCCGCGGCAATGCGCGCGACGACCGCGGCCAGCGCCAGCCGGCGGCACCCGTGGAGCAGCGCGTGCTGGAAGTGCACGTGCCCGAGACCATTACCGTGGCCGAGCTGGCGCACAAGATGGCCATCAAGGCCAGCGAGGTCATCAAGGTGCTGATGAAGATGGGCCAGATGGTCACCATCAACCAGCCGCTGGACCAGGACACGGCGATGATCATCGTCGAGGAGATGGGCCACACTGCGCTGGTGGCGGCGCTGGACGACCCGGAGGCATTCACCGACGAGGAGGTCTCCGCACAGGAAGCCGAGGCCCTGCCGCGTGCACCGGTGGTCACCGTCATGGGCCACGTGGATCATGGCAAGACCTCGCTGCTGGACTACATCCGCCGCGCCAAGGTGGCGCCGGGCGAGGCCGGCGGCATCACACAGCACATCGGTGCCTACCACGTGAAGACGCCGCGCGGCATCGTCACCTTCCTGGACACCCCGGGCCACGAGGCCTTCACGGCCATGCGTGCCCGTGGCGCGCAGGCCACCGACATCGTGATCCTGGTCTGCGCGGCCGATGACGGCGTGATGCCGCAGACGCGCGAGGCCATCAAGCACGCCAAGGCGGCGGGCGTGCCCATCGTGGTTGCCATCACCAAGGCGGACAAGCACGAGGCCAATCCCGAGAAGGTCAAGCAAGAGCTGGTGGCCGAGCAGGTCGTGCCCGAGGAATACGGCGGCGACTCGCCCTTCGTGGCGGTGTCGAGCAAGACCGGCCAGGGCATCGACGACCTGCTCGAGCAGGTTCTGCTGCAGGCCGAGGTGCTGGAGCTGAAGGCGCCGGTCGAAGCCATGGCCAAGGGCCTGGTGATCGAGGCGCAGCTGGACAAGGGTCGCGGCCCGGTGGCCACGGTGCTGGTGCAGTCGGGCACGCTCAAGGTCGGCGACATCGTGCTGGCCGGCCAGACCTTTGGCCGCGTGCGCGCCATGGTCGACGAGGACGGCAAGCCGACCAAGGAAGCCGGTCCGTCGATTCCGGTCGAGATCCAGGGCCTGTCGGAGGTGCCGCGCGCCGGCGACGACTTCATGGTTCTGCAGGACGAGCGCCGGGCGCGCGAGGTTGCGACCTACCGTGCGGGCAAGTTCCGCAACACCAAGCTGGCCAAGCAGCAGGCGGCGAAGATGGAAAGCGTCTTTGCCGAGATGCAGGCCGGCGAGGTGCAGCACCTGCCGATCATCATCAAGGCCGACGCGCAGGGCTCGCAGGAGGCGCTGGCCGCCTCCTTGCTCAAGCTCTCGACCGACGAGGTCAAGGTGCAGCTGGTCTACGCCGGCGTGGGCGGCATCAGCGAGAGCGACGTCAACCTGGCGATCGCGTCGAAGGCGCTGATCATCGGCTTCAACGTGCGTGCCGACGCCAATGCGCGCAAGCACGCCGAGGCCAGCGACGTCCAGCTGAATTACTACAACATCATCTACGACGCCGTCGATGAGTTGAAGGCGGCGATGTCCGGCATGCTGGCGCCCGAGCAGCGCGAGGAGGCCATCGGCACGGCCGAGATCCGCACCGTGTTCGTGGCGACCAAGATCGGCACCATTGCCGGCTCCTACATCACCTCGGGCCAGGTCACGCGCGGCTGCAAGTTCCGCTTGCTGCGCGACAACGTGGTCATCTACACCGGCGAGGTGGAATCGGTGCGCCGCCTGAAGGACGACGTCAAGGAAGTCAAGGAAGGCTTCGAGTGCGGTATCAAGCTGCGCAACTACACCGACATCAAGGAAGGCGACCAGCTCGAACTGTTCGAGATCAAGGAAGTCGCCCGTACTTTGTGACGCGATCATGCGCGGCCGGGCATGCTGCCCGGCGCGCATGAAGCCCAACCGACGACATGGCCAAGAAAACTACCAAACCCAACCGCAGCTTCCAGGTGGCAGACCAGATCCAGCGTGATCTGGCCGAGCTGATCCGCGAGCTCAAGGATCCGCGCCTGGGCATGGTGACGCTGCAGGCCGTGGAGGTCACGCCCGACTACGCCCACGCCAAGGTGTTCTTCAGCGTGCTGGTGGGCGATGGCCAGGCGTCCGAGCAGGCGCTCAACCAGGGCGCGGGCTTTCTGCGCAACGGCCTGTTCAAGCGCCTGTCCATCCACACGGTGCCGACGCTGCACTTCGTCTACGACCGCACGACCGAGCGCGCGGCCGACATGAACGCGCTGATCGCGCGCGCCGTCGCCTCGCGTTCCAAGGACGACGAACAGGCATGACCGCGCGCGCTCCCCGTACCCGGGTGCAGCGGCGCCCGGTGCACGGAGTGCTGCTGCTGGACAAACCCCTGGGGCTTTCATCCAACGACGCCTTGCAAAAGGTCAAGTGGCTGCTGCGCGCCGAAAAGGCCGGCCACACAGGCACGCTCGACCCGCTGGCCACCGGCGTGCTGCCGCTGTGCTTTGGCGCGGCGACCAAGTTCAGCGCGCTGCAGCTGGATGCGCCCAAGACCTACGAAGCCATCGCGCTGCTGGGCGCGACCACCTCCACCGGCGATGCCGAGGGCCAGGTGCTGCAACGGCGTGCGGTCGACCCGGCGCAACTCACGCCGGCGCGTCTGGCTGCGGTGCAGGCGCAGTTCACTGGCGCGATTCACCAGGTGCCGCCGATGTACAGCGCGCTGAAGAAAGACGGCAAGGCCTTGTACGAATACGCGCGCGCCGGTGTCGAGATCGAGCGCCCCGCGCGCGAGGTCACCATCCATGAGCTGCAACTGGCGCCGGTGCAGACCGACGCCGGCGATGCGGCGCTGAAAATCACCGTCACCTGCAGCAAGGGCACCTACATCCGCACGCTGGCCGAGGACATCGGCGAGCAGCTGGGTTGTGGCGCCCACCTGGTGCAGCTGCGGCGCACGGGCACCGGCGGCATAGGCCTGGCGCGCTGCGTCACGCTGGAGCAGCTCACCGCAATGGACGAGGCCGCGCGCCTGGCGGCGCTGCTGCCCGTCGACGCGCTGCTGGCGCAGCACCAGCGCGTCGTGCTGGACGCGGCCGAGGCCGGGCGCTTTCTCACCGGCCTGCGCCGGCGCGGCCCCTGGCCCGATGCGCCGGCGGTGGCCGTCTACGGCGCCCAGCCGCATGCGCTGCTGGGCGTGGCCCATGCCGCGGGCGGCGAGCTGATTCCCGACCGGCTGCTCAGCCCCGTTGAAATCGAACAAATCCTGCAGGGCGCGGCCAGCGCCTGATCCTCCATCACACCTCTCCCCACGAAAGCGAACCCGCCATGAGCAAACAAATTCGCAACATTGCCATCATTGCCCACGTCGACCACGGCAAGACCACCATGGTCGACCAGCTGCTGCGCCAGTCCGGCACCTTTGCCGCGCACGAGAAAGTCGTCGACACGGTGATGGACAACAACGCCATCGAGCGCGAGCGCGGCATCACCATCCTGGCCAAGAACTGCGCCGTGTCCTGGAAGGGCACGCACATCAACATCCTTGACACGCCCGGCCACGCGGACTTCGGCGGCGAGGTCGAGCGCGCGCTGTCCATGGTCGACGGCGTGGTGCTCTTGATCGACGCCCAGGAAGGCCCGATGCCGCAGACGCGCTTCGTCACCAAGAAGGCGCTGGCGCTGGGCCTCAAGCCCATCGTCGTCGTCAACAAGGTGGACAAGCCCGGCGCGCGGCCGGACTACGTGGTGAACGCCGCGTTCGACCTGTTCGACAAGCTGGGCGCGACCGACGAGCAGCTCGACTTCCCCGTCGTCTACGCCTCGGGCATCAACGGCTGGAGTTCTTTGGAGCAGGGCGAGCCCGGCGAGCAGTGGGGCCCCGACATGTCGGCGCTGTTCGACACCATCCTGCAGCACGTGCCGACGGTGCAGGGCGACCCCGCTGCTGCCTTGCAGATGCAGGTCTCGGCGCTCGACTACTCCACCTTCGTCGGCCGCATCGGCGTGGGCCGCATCAACCAGGGCACGCTGCGCGCGGGCCAGGACGTGCTGGTCATGGCCGGCCCGGGTGGTGTGTCGTACAAGGGCCGCATCAACCAGATCCACCAGTTCCAGGGCCTGGACCGCGTGCAGGTCAGCGAAGCCGGCCCCGACGAGATCGTGCTGATCAACGGCATCGAGAACATCGGCATCGGCGAGACCATCACCGACGTCGCCAATCCGCAGCCGCTGCCCATGCTCAAGATCGACGAGCCGACGCTGACCATGAATTTCTGCGTCAACACCAGCCCGCTGGCCGGGCGCGAGGGCAAGTTCGTCACCAGCCGCCAGATCTGGGATCGGCTGCAAAAAGAGCTGCGCTCCAACGTGGCCATGCGCATCAAGGAAACCAGCGAGGACGGCGTGTTCGAGGTCTCGGGCCGCGGCGAGCTGCACCTGACCATCCTCCTGGAAGAAATGCGCCGCGAGGGCTACGAGCTGGCCGTCAGCAAGCCGCGCGTCGTGTTCAAGGACATCGATGGCGTGCGCTGCGAGCCGATCGAGCTGGTCACGGCCGACATCGAGGAGGGCCACCAGGGCGGCGTGATGCAGGCGCTGGGCGAGCGCAAGGGCGAGCTGACCAACATGGAGAGCGACGGCCGCGGGCGCGTGCGCCTGGAATACCGCATTCCGGCGCGCGGGCTGATTGGCTTCACCAACGAATTCCTGAACCTCACGCGCGGCACCGGCCTGATTTCCAACATCTTCGACGGCTATGAGCCTTACCGCGGCGAGATCGGCGGGCGCAAGAACGGCGTGCTGATCAGCATGGACGACGGCGAGATCTTCACCTACGCCCTGGGCAAGCTCGACGACCGCGGCCGCATGTTCGTCAAGGCGGGCGACCCGGTGTACGAGGGCATGATCGTCGGCATCCACAGCCGCGACAACGACCTGGTCGTCAACGCCACGCGCACCAAGCAGCTGACCAACTTCCGCGTCAGCGGTAAGGAGGATGCGATCAAGATCACTCCGCCCATCGACCTGACGCTGGAGTACGGCGTCGAGTTCATCGAGGACGACGAGCTGGTCGAGATCACGCCCAAGAGCATTCGCCTGCGCAAGCGCCACTTGAAGGAGCACGACCGCAAGCGCGCCTCGCGCGAAAACGGCTGAGGCGTGAATAGCGGCGCAGGGCCGCTACGGCGGCGGCATGGTGCGATGGCGGTTCTACGCTGTCACATGGCTGTCACACAAGGTTTCTACAGTGGCGGGCATCCCAACAACCTTCAGGGTATGCGATGTTCCAGACACTGATTCCTTCCCTCCGCCGGCTGCGCCGGCTGGCCGCCGTAGCCGGCGCAGCCGTCCTGCTGCCCGCCGCCTGGGCCCAGGGTGAGGCCACCGGCGCGGGCGCCAGCTTCCCCGCGCCGCTGTACGCCAAGTGGGCGGCTGATTACCACAAGGCCACGGGGGTGAAGATCAACTACCAGTCGGTCGGCTCGGGCGCGGGCCTGCGCCAGATCGAGGCCAAGACGGTGGACTTCGGTGCCTCGGATGCGCCGCTCAAGGACGAAGACCTGGCCAGGAAAGGCCTGGTGCAGTTTCCCACCGTGATCGGCGGCGTGGTGCCGGTGGTCAACATCAAGGGGCTGCAGCCCGGCCAGCTCAGGCTGAGCGGCCAGGTGCTGGGCGACATCTACCTGGGCAAGATCGGCCGGTGGAACGACCCGGCGATCACGGCGCTGAACCCCGGCGTCAGCCTGCCGGACGCCGACATCGCAGTGGTGCGCCGCGCCGACGGCTCGGGCACCAGCTTCATCTTCACCAACTACCTGTCCAAGGTGAACGCCGAGTGGAAGGCCAAGGTGGGCGAGGGCACGGCGGTGAACTGGCCGCTGGGCGCGGGCGGCAAGGGCAACGAGGGCGTGGCCGCCTTCGTCGGCCGCCTGGCCAACTCCATAGGCTACGTCGAGTACGCCTACGTGAAGCAGAACAAGATGAACTGGGTGCGGCTGCAGAACGCCGACGGCCAGTTCGTCGCCCCCGAGGACGACAGCTTCAAGGCCGCCGCGGCAGGGGCCGACTGGAGCCAGAGCTTTCATCAGATATTGACCGACCAGCCCGGCAAGACTGCCTGGCCGCTGACCGGCGCTACCTTCATCCTGATGCACAAGGCGCAGGACAAGCCGCAGCAGGCCGCCACGGTGCTGAAATTCTTCGAGTGGGCCTACCAGAACGGCGACAAGACGGCGGCCGACCTGGACTACGTGCCCATGCCCGAGGCGGTCAAGGGCGTGATCGCCCAATCCTGGGGGCAGATCGTCGATGGCGCGGGCAAGCCTGTCGCACTGAAATAATCCGGCCCTGGCGGGGGCTTTTGCTGCCCGCCGCCGCGCCATGCATTCAGAAGGCCGTCCCGTGCCCACCTCCTTGACTTCTGCCGCACCGCCCCTGGTCCAATCCGGCGGGCCACCGGGGCGCAGCCCCTGGCTGCCCGCGCATTGGGCCGACCGGCTGTTTGCCGCCCTGGCGCACGGCGCAGCCCTGCTCACGCTGGCGCTGCTCGCCGGCGTGCTGGTGTCGCTGGTGATCGGCGCCTGGCCCTCCATCCGGCATTACGGGCTGGGTTTTCTCACCAGCACGGCCTGGGATCCGGTTCAGAACGACTACGGCGGCCTGGTGATGATCTACGGCACGCTGATGACCTCGGCCATTGCCCTGCTGATCGCCGTGCCGGTGAGTTTCGGCATTGCGCTGTTCCTGACCGAGCTCTCGCCCGCCTGGCTCAAGCGCCCGCTGGGCACGGCCATCGAGCTGCTGGCCGCCGTGCCCTCCATCGTCTACGGCATGTGGGGGCTGATGGTGTTCGGCCCCCTCCTGGCCACCTGGGTGCAGCAGCCGCTGCAGGCGCTGTTCAAGGGCGTGCCCTACCTGGGCGCGCTGGTGTCGGGGCCGCCGGTGGGCATTGGCATTTTGTCGGCCGGCATCATCCTGGCGATCATGATCATCCCGTTCATCGCCTCGGTGATGCGCGACGTGTTTGAAGTGACGCCGGCGCTGCTCAAGGAATCGGCCTATGGCCTGGGCGCCACCACCTGGGAGGTGGTGTGGAAGGTGGTGCTGCCCTACACCAAGACCGGCGTGCTCGGCGGCGTGATGCTGGGCCTGGGCCGCGCCCTGGGCGAGACCATGGCCGTGACCTTCGTGATCGGCAACATGAACCAGCTCAATTCGCTCTCGGTGTTCGAGGCCGCCAACAGCATCACCTCGGCGCTGGCCAACGAGTTTGCCGAGGCCGGCGAGGGTCTGCACCAGGCCTCGCTGATCTACCTGGGGCTGGTGCTGTTCTTCATCACCTTCGTGGTGCTGGCACTGTCCAAGCTGCTGCTGTCACGACTGCAAAAGGGCGAGGGGGAGCGCGCATGAGCCCCCGCACGGCCGTCCCGAAGGGGGCTCGCACCGCAGTGCGAAGCACGGAGGTTATCCAATGACCACCTCGCAAAAACTCATCTCCGCCGCCGATCTGGCCCATCTGCGGGCGCAGCGCTTTGCCGCGCGCCGGCGCGTGAATCAGGTGGCGCTGGCCCTGTCGCTGGCGGCCATGGCCTTTGGCGTGTTCTGGCTGGTGTGGATCCTGTGGGAGACGATTCGCCTGGGCCTCTCAGGGCTGTCGCTCTCGCTCTTCACCGAGATGACGCCCCCGCCCAACGAGGCCGGCGGCCTGGCCAACGCCATCTTCGGCTCGGGCGTGATGGTGGCGCTGGCCACTTTCGTGGGCACGCCCATCGGCATCCTGGCCGGCGTCTACCTGGCCGAATACGGGCGCCGGGGCTGGCTTGCGCCCTGCACGCGCTTCGTCAACGACATCCTGCTGTCCGCCCCCTCCATCGTGCTGGGCCTGTTCGTCTACACCGTGGTGGTGGCGCGCTTCAAGAGCTTTTCCGGCTGGGCCGGGGTGCTGGCGCTGGCGCTGATCGTCATCCCGGTGGTCATCCGCACGACGGAGAACATGCTGCTCCTGGTGCCCGCCAGCCTGCGCGAGGCAGCCTACGCCCTGGGTACGCCCAAGTGGAAGGTCATCCTGCTGGTGACGCTGCGCGCCGCGCGCGCCGGCGTGATCACCGGCGTGCTGCTGGCCGTGGCGCGCATCGCGGGCGAGACGGCGCCGCTGCTCTTTACCGCGCTGAACAACCAGTTCTGGAACGGCGACCTGAGTAAACCCATGGCCAGCCTGCCGGTGACCATCTTCAAATTTGCCATGAGCCCGTACGAGAACTGGCAGCAGCTCGCCTGGGCCGCCGTCTTCCTCATCACCGCCGCGGTGCTGGGCCTCAACATCCTGGCGCGCGTGTTGACGCGCCAGAAATAAGGAATCGCCCCATGTCTTCTGTAGCCACTGTGGCCCCAGCGCCGCGCGCCAAGCTGGCCGTGCGCGACCTGAACTTCTACTACGGCAAGTTCCATGCCCTGAAGGGCATCGACCTCGACATTCCAGAGAACAAGGTCACGGCCTTCATCGGGCCTTCGGGTTGCGGCAAATCGACGCTGCTGCGCACCTTCAACCGCATGTTCGAGCTCTACCCCGAGCAGCGCGCCCAGGGGCAGATCCTGCTCGACGGCGAGGATCTGCTCACCAGCCGCCAGGACGTGGCGCTGATCCGCGCCAAGGTCGGCATGGTGTTCCAGAAGCCCACGCCGTTCCCGATGTCGATCTACGACAACATCGCCTTCGGCGTGAAGCTGTTTGAAAACCTGAACGCCACCGACATGGACGAGCGCGTGGAATGGGCGCTGAAGAAGGCCGCGCTGTGGAACGAGGTCAAGGACAAGCTCACGCAGAGCGGTGCCGGCCTGTCGGGCGGGCAGCAGCAGCGCCTGTGCATCGCGCGCGGCATCGCCATCCGGCCCGAGGTGCTGCTGCTCGACGAGCCCTGCTCGGCGCTGGACCCGATCTCGACGGCGAAAATCGAGGAGCTGATCGCCGAGCTCAAGAACGACTACACGGTGGTCATCGTCACGCACAACATGCAGCAGGCAGCGCGCTGCAGCGACTACACGGCCTATATGTACCTGGGCGACCTGGTGGAGTTCGGCGCCACGCAGGACATCTTCTTCAAGCCCCAGCGCAAGGAAACCGAGGACTACATCACTGGCCGTTTTGGCTGATTTTTGACCCCCTCCCCCTTTGGGGGAGGGCAGGGGTGGGGGCCAGCGGCGCTGGCCTGGCGCTGTCGTCATGCATGGCGAGCCCCCATCCCCGCCTTCCCCCAGAGGGGGAAGGAGTGAATACCGCAATACCCTGCACACACCATGACCGACAAACACCTCTCCACCCAGTTCGACAGCGAACTGCACGATATCTCGGCCCGTGTCATGGAGCTGGGCGGGCTCGTGGAATCGCAGATCCGCCAGGCCATCGCCGCGCTGTCCCAGTTCAGCCTGGAGGCGGCCGACCGGGTCGCGTTCATCGAGAACCGCGTCAACCAGATGGAGGTCGAGATCGACCACGAGCTGATCACCATCATTGCCCGGCGCCAGCCCACGGCGCGCGACCTGCGCCTGCTGATGGCGTTTTCCAAGGCGACCAACAACCTCGAACGCATGGGCGACGAAGCCGCGCGCATGGCGCGCATGGTGCGCTCGATCATCGAGAGCGGCGCGGCGCGCTCGCTGCCCAGCAGCGACCTGCGCGTGGCGGCCGACCTGGCCTCGGGCCTGCTGCGCAAGGCGCTCGATGCGTTCGCGCGGCTGGACACCAAGGCAGCGCTGGCCATCCTGAAGGAGGACGACCTGATCGACCATGAGTTCGACGGCTTCGTGCGCAAGCTCATCACCTACATGATGGAAGACCCGCGCACCATCTCGGCCAGCCTGGATCTGCTGTTCCTGGCCAAGGCCATAGAGCGCATCGGCGACCATTCCAAGAACATCGCCGAGCTGATCATCTACCTGGTCGAGGGCAAGGACGTGCGCCACCAGTCCATGTCCGAGATCGAATCCGCCATCCAATGAGAAAACTTCCCACGATTCTTGTCGTCGAGGACGAGCCGGCGATTGCCGAGCTGATCTCCGTCAACCTGCGCCACAACGGCTTTGCACCCATCTGGGCCGAGGACGGCGCCGCCGCCCAGCGCGAGCTCGACGCGGCACTGCCCGACGTGATCCTGCTCGACTGGATGCTGCCGGGCCAGAGCGGCCTGCAGCTGGCGCGCAAGTGGCGCGCCGATGCGCGCACCCGGCCCGTGCCCCTGCTGATGCTGACCGCGCGCGGCGACGAGCCGGACAAGGTGGCGGGGCTGGATGCCGGCGCCGACGACTACATCACCAAGCCGTTCTCGACCCAGGAACTGCTGGCGCGCATCCGCGCCGTGCTGCGCCGGCGCGCGCCCGAGCTCGATGGCCAGCCGGTGGTGGTGGGCGCCCTGGTGCTCGACCCGGCCACGCACCGCGTGAGCCATGCCGGCGAGCCGCTCAAGCTCGGGCCGACCGAGTTCAAGCTGCTGCACCACCTGATGCGCCATGCCGAGCGTGTGCACAGCCGCGCGCAGCTGCTCGACAAGGTCTGGGGCGACCACGTGTTCATCGAGGAACGCACCGTGGACGTGCACGTCAAGCGCCTGCGCGAGGCGCTGGGCGAGGCGGCAGCCATGCTGGAGACCGTGCGCGGTGCGGGCTACCGCATCACGGCGGCGCCATGACTCCAGCAGTCGTGCGTTGGTACGCAACAGAGGTGGCGCGCCCATGTTCTGGCATCTGGTGATTTTTCTCGCCGCCCAACTGCTGGGTGCGGCGGCGGGAGCCTGGGCCGCCGGCCCCTGGGGCGCGGCCGCCGGCGTGGCGCTGGCGTCCTGGCTGTACTGGGGCTGGCAGGCCTGGCGCGCCCAGCGCGTGCTGGCCTGGCTGCGCCAGGGGGGCGAGGCCGCCCAGGCGCCGGCGCTGCGCGGCGTGGGCGGCCAGTGGGGCGAGGCGGCAGACCGCATGCGTCGCCTGCTGCGCCAGCGCGAGCAGCAGGCGGGCGCCAGCGACGCGCGCCTGCAAGCTTTTCTGGACGCGCTGCAGGCCTCGCCCAACGGCGTCATCCTGCTCGATGCCGCGGGCCACATCGAATGGTGCAACCAGACGGCGGCCGAGCATTTCGGCCTGGACGCGGAGCGTGACCGGATGCAGTCCATCGGCAACCTGCTGCGCGAGCCCGAATTCAGCGCCTATCTGGCAGCGGGCGACTACCGGCACGACGTGCAACTGCCCGGGCGAGACAGCACGCCCGCGCACCCGGTGCGGCTGTCGGTGCGCCTGCACCCTTATGGCGAGGGACGGCGGCTGATGCTCTCGCGCGACATCACGCAGCTGGAGCAGGCCGATGCGATGCGCCGCGACTTCGTTGCCAACGTCTCGCACGAGATCCGCACGCCGCTCACCGTGCTGGCCGGTTTTGTCGAGACGCTGCAAACCCTGCCCCTGCAAGACGACGAGCGCGCGCGCTACCTGGGCCTGATGGCGCAGCAGGCCCGGCGCATGCAGCACCTGGTGCAAGACCTGCTGACGCTCTCGCGCCTGGAAGGCAGCGCGCCGCCGGGCATGGATTGCTGGACGGGCGTGGGCCAGTTGCTGCAGCGCTGCGAGCAGGAGGCGCGCACGCTGTCGGTTCAGCTCACGCCAGCGGGCGCAACGCCCCAGCGGCTGGTGTTTCCGGATGCGGAGCAGCTGCTGTCATGCGGCGAACTGGCTGGTAATCCCGAGGAACTGCACAGCGCGCTGTCCAACCTGATCGGCAACGCGGTGCGCTACACGCCGGCGGGCGGCAGCATCCGCGTCGATTGGCAGCTCCAGCCGGACGGCAGCGCGCGCTTTGCCGTGCGCGACAGCGGCCCCGGCATCGCACCAGAGCACCTGCCGCGCCTGACCGAGCGCTTCTACCGCATCGACCGCAGCCGCTCGCGCGAGTCGGGCGGCACCGGCCTGGGCCTGGCGATTGCCAAGCATGTGCTGCAGCGCCACGGCGCGCAGCTGTCGATCGACAGCACCCTGGGGCAGGGCAGCGTGTTCACCGTGCACTGGCCGGCGCAGCGCTGGCGCCCGGGCGGCGCATCGGCGTGAGCCGGCGCCTGCCGCGCCGCATGGCGCGGTGGCGTCAGGCGGCAGCGGGGATGGCTTGCATAATCGCTGCGCGCTGGTTGTACCGGTTTTCAATGAACGACCTCGATGAAAGGAACAAGCATGGTGGAGATGACGGGTGATGTGGTTGCCGAGCTGCGCGGCCAGGTGGGTTGCATCACGCTCAACCGGCCCAGGGCGCTCAATGCGCTGTCGCTGGCCATGGTGCGCGACCTGATGGCGCAGCTGCTGGCCTGGCAGCACGACGACGCAGTGCTGGCCGTGGCCATTCGCGGCAGCAACAAGGAGGGGCCGTTCGGCGCGTTCTGCGCGGGCGGCGACATCCGTTTTCTGCACGCGGCGGGCAGCAGCGGCAACCCCGAGATCGAGGACTTCTTCACCGAGGAGTACGCGCTCAACCACCTGATCCACACCTATGGCAAGCCCTACATCGCTTTCATGGACGGCATCGTCATGGGCGGCGGCATGGGCATCAGCCAGGGCGGCACGCTGCGCATCGTCACCGAGCGCACGAAGATGGCCATGCCCGAGACCGCGATCGGCCTGTTCCCCGACGTGGGCGGCGGCTACTTTCTGAGCCGCTGCCCGGGCCATGTCGGCGAATGGCTGGCGCTGACCGGCCAGACCATTGGCGCGGCCGATGCGCTGGCCTTTGCGCTGGCCGACGGCTTTCTGGAAAGCGACCGCCAGGCCGGCGTGTGGGACGGCCTGGCCACGCAGCGCTTCGCCGACGGCCAGGCGGTGCAGCAGTGGATTCAGGGCCAGCTGCACAGTGCACCCGAGCCGCAAGTTGCCGAGCGCGCGCAGATCGATCGCGTGTTTGCGCTGACCAGCGTGCGCGAGATGATCGCCGCGCTGGAAGCGGACGACAGCGCATGGGCGCAGGAGACGGCTGCGGTGCTGCGCAAGCGCTCGCCGCTGATGCTGCACGTGGTGCTCGAGCAGATCCGCCGCGCGCGCGGCATGGAGCTGGGCGATGACCTGCGCATGGAGCGCGACATGGTGCGCCACTGCTTTTACCTGCGCCCTGGCGAGAGCGAGACGCTGGAAGGCATTCGTGCGCTGGCCGTGGACAAGGATCACAGCCCTGCCTGGAGCCCGGCGCGCATCGAGGACGTCGATCTGCAACTGGTGCAGCAATTCTTTGCCAGCCCCTGGCCGGCCTACGCTCACCCGCTGGCGGCGCTGGCCTGATGCATGCAGCCGCCGCGCCCGCCGATCTGCCGTGGGATTGGCCACGACCGTTCACGCTGGCGCTGTCGCCGTGCGAGGACGACATCGACGAGCTGCGCCACACTAACAACGCGGTCTACGTGCGCTGGTGCGAGCAGGCAGGCTGGGCGCATTCCGCGGCGCTGGGACTGGCCGTCCCCGACTACCATCGCCTGGGCCGCGCCATGGTGATCCGCCAGGCCGAGTACGACTACCTGTTGCCCTCGCTGCTGGGCGACGAGCTGCTGCTGGGCACCTGGATCAGCGCGAGCGACGGCAAGCTGACGATGCGCCGGCGCTTTCAGCTGGTGCGTCCGCGCGATGGCGCCACCGTGCTGCGCGGGCGCTGGGAGCTGGTGTGTGTGGATCTGCAAAGCGGCCGCCCGCGCCGCCTGCCGCAGGACTTCGTCGACGTCTATCTGCCGGTGCTGGTCAGCGACGAAGTACGGGTTGAAGGCTGAGCCACGCCGCTTCAGCGGTGGCGGCTCTTCATCGCGCGCTCGACCTCGCGCTTGCCCTCGCGCTCGCGGATGGTGTCGCGCTTGTCGTGCTCGGCCTTGCCCTTGGCCAGCGCAATCTCGCACTTGGCGCGGCCGTTCTTCCAGTGCAGATTCAGCGGCACCAGGGTGTAGCCCTTTTGCTCCACTTTGCCGATCAGGCGGCGGATCTCGTCCTTGTGCAGCAGCAGCTTCTTGATGCGCACGGCGTCGGGGCTGACGTGGGTGGACGCGGTCTTGAGCGGGTTGATCTGGCAGCCGATCAGGAACAGCTCGCCGTTCTTGATGACCACGTAGCCGTCGGTGAGCTGCACCTTGCCGCTGCGCAGCGCCTTGACCTCCCAGCCGTGCAGCACCATGCCCGCCTCGTGGCGCTCTTCTATGAAATAGTTGAAGAGCGCTTTCTTGTTGTCGGCAATGCGGGACGATGAATCGGATTTCTTGGCCATGGCGTTGAAGTGGGGTGCAAACAATCGGTTGCAAGCCCTCTCTACAATGCCTGCTTTTGCGAACCCATGGATTCTAGGGCCAGCGCGGCGGCACACCGCGTGCCGCGGCAGCCGCCGGCCACCGCTCTTGCATGAAAACCGTCAACAAATCCGTCCTGATCTGGTACAGCCCCGCAGAAATGTTTGCTCTGGTGACGGATGTGGAGAAATACCCGCAGTTCCTGCCCTGGTGCGACCATGCCCGTGTGCTGGAGCGCTTTGACGGCGGAATGATGGCCGAGGTGGGCATGTCGCTGGCGGGGCTGCGCAAGTCCTTCGTCACGCGCAACACGCACGAGGAGGGCCGGCGCGTGACGATGGAGTTGGTGCAGGGGCCGTTCTCTCACCTCGATGGCGACTGGCATTTTCTGCCCGTGGGCGATGGCAGCCAGCGCGCCTGCAAGGTGCAGCTGGAGCTGCGCTACGGTTTCTCCAGCCGTACGCTGGCAACCGTCGTCGGACCGGTGTTCGACCGCATTGCTTCCAGCCTGGTTGACGCCTTCATCGAGCGTGCCCAGAAAGTCTATGGCTGAGACGCCTGTGTCGGCGCCGCTGGACATCGTTCTTGCCTGGTCGACCGAGCCCGGCCGGGTGCGTGAGCTGGCCTTGCAGCTGCCGCCCGGCGCCACTGTGGCGCAGGCGCTTGCCGCCGCCGGCCTGCAGCAGGCGTGCGCGGACGGCGCGCTGCACTGTGGCATCTGGGGCAGGGCGGTGGCGCTGGATGCGCCGCTGCAGCGCGGCGACCGCGTCGAGGTGGTGCGCGACTTGCGCGTCGACCCCAAGGTGGCGCGGCGTGCGCGCTTTGACGCCCAGGGCAAGCGCGCGGCCGGCTTGTTTGAGCACCGGCGTTGACGTGTATTTGATCCGCGCGGGGCGTTGCTCGCCGCGCTCGAAGGTTACTTGCAGTCGCTGTCGATGACTTGCTGCACGCGCTTGAGCTCGGCGTTGCGCGTTGCATCGTCCATGAAGCCTTGCTCGCCGCGGCTGTTGGTGTGGGCCAGCAGCCGGCCCGAGGTCAGCGTGGCCTGCGTCTGCCGCGCGCGGGCGCAGTTGTCGGCCTTCAACTTGGCCTGGCGCTGCGCCTGCTCCTGTTCGCGGGCTTTTTGCTGTGCGGCCTCGGCGGCCTGCTGCTGCGCAAGCTTGTCGGCGAGCGGCTTGTCCTGGCCTGCGCCGGCGGTAGCGGGCGCCTGGGGTTGCGGTGCGCCTTCGGCCGCGTTGTCCGCCTGCGGTGCGGCTGCGTCGCCGGCCGGGGCGTCGTTTGTATCCGCAACGGGTGTGCCGGGCGCCTCCGACTGGGCGGGTGCGGTCGTCGGCGGAACCAGAGTGTTGCCGTGCGGGCGCTGCAGGATGTTCTTGTCCGGCACGCTCAACGGCGGTGGGCGGTCGCTGAAGACCTTGCGGCCGCCCTGGTCGACCCATTGCCATTGAGCGGGCGCCGCAGTGGCGTATACGAGCGCGGAGAGCCACAAGAGGTGCTGGTGCAGTTTCATACCGTGCAGTGTAACTGGAGGTAATCAATAGGTGTGCATCCGGCTGTCGGCACGCCGCTGCGCGAGCTTTGGCTTGACGGGTACAATCCCTCTTTTGGAGCCTTTACCCATGCGCCTTCTCGGAAAAGCGCTCACCTTCGACGATGTGTTGCTGGTGCCCGCGTACTCCCAGGTCCTGCCCAAGGACACTTCTCTCGCCACGCGCTTCACGCGCAACATCACCCTGAACCTGCCGCTGGTGTCCGCCGCCATGGACACCGTGACCGAGGCGCGCTTGGCCGTCGCCATCGCGCAGGAGGGTGGCATTGGCGTCATCCACAAGAACATGACGGCCGAGCAGCAGGCCGCCGAGGTGGCCAAGGTCAAGCGCCACGAGTCGGGCGTGGTGCACGACCCGGTGGTCATCACTCCCGAGCACACGGTGCTGCAGGTGCTGGAGCTGTCGGAAAACCTGGGCATCTCGGGCTTTCCGGTGTGCGACGGCGGCAAGGTGGTCGGCATCGTGACCAGCCGCGACGTGCGCTTCGAGACGCGCTACGACGTCAAGGTGCACCAGATCATGACGCCGCGCGAGAAGCTGGTCACCGTGAACGAAAAGGATCACACCAGCCCGCAGCAGGCCAAGGCACTGCTGAACCGTCATAAGCTGGAGCGCCTGCTGGTGGTGAACGACGCCTTTGAACTGAAGGGCCTGATCACCGTCAAGGACATCAACAAGCAGACCACCTTCCCCAACGCCGCGCGCGACAGCGAAGGCCGCCTGCGCGTGGCCGCTGCTGTAGGCGTGGGTGCGGGCACTGAAGAGCGCGTCGCACTTCTCGTCAAGGCCGGCGTGGACGCCATCGTCGTTGATACCGCCCACGGCCACAGCAAGGGCGTGATCGACAGGGTGCGCTGGGTCAAGCAAAACTATCCCGCGGTCGACGTGATCGGCGGCAACATCGCCACCGGCGCCGCAGCGCTGGCGCTGGTCGAGGCCGGCGCCGACGCGGTCAAGGTCGGCATCGGCCCCGGCTCGATCTGCACCACCCGTATCGTCGCGGGCGTGGGCGTACCGCAGATCATGGCCATCGACAACGTAGCCACTGCGCTCAAGGACACGGGCGTGCCTTTGATTGCCGACGGCGGCATCCGCTTCTCGGGCGACATCGCCAAGGCGATTGCGGCAGGCGCCTCCACCATCATGATGGGCGGCATGTTCGCCGGCACCGAAGAGGCGCCGGGCGAGGTCATCCTCTACCAGGGACGCTCCTACAAGAGCTACCGCGGCATGGGCTCGATTGGCGCGATGCAGCAGGGCAGCGCAGACCGCTACTTCCAGGAAGCAACCACCGGCAACCCCCAGGCCGACAAGCTGGTGCCCGAGGGCATCGAAGGCCGCGTGCCCTACAAGGGCAGCATGGTCAGCATCGTCTATCAGATGGCCGGCGGCGTGCGCGCAGCTATGGGCTATTGCGGCTGTGCGACGATTGCCGAGATGAACGACAAGGCCGAGTTCGTGCAGATCACGGCCGCTGGCATCCGCGAGTCGCACGTGCACGACGTGCAGATCACCAAGGAAGCCCCCAACTACCGCGCCGACTGAAAGCTGGCGCACCGCAGGCCCGAACCCGCTCCAAGGCGTTCGGGCCTTTGTCTTTTCCCGACCCTGTCGCCCCACCATGCAACACGACAAGATCCTCATCCTCGACTTTGGCTCCCAGGTCACCCAGCTGATTGCCCGCCGCGTGCGCGAAGCCCATGTGTACTGCGAGGTTCACCCTTGTGACGTCGGCAGCGACTGGGTGCGCCAGTTTGCCGCCGACGGCAGGCTCAAGGGCGTGATTCTCTCGGGCAGCCACGCCAGCGTGTACGAGGTCGACGACAAGGCACCGGACGCGGTGTTCGAGCTGGGCATTCCCGTTCTGGGCATCTGCTACGGCATGCAGACCATGGCCAACCAGCTTGGCGGCAAGGTCGAGGGCGGCCATACGCGCGAATTCGGCTACGCCGAGGTGCGTGCCCACGGTCACACCGCCCTGCTCAAGGGGATCGAAGACTTCGCCACGCCCGAAGGCCACGGCATGCTCAAGGTCTGGATGAGCCATGGCGACAAGGTCACGCAGCTGCCGCCGGGCTTCAAGGTCATGGCCAGCAATGCCAGCTGCCCCATCGCGGGTATGGCCGACGAGGCGCGCCATTACTACGCGGTGCAGTTCCACCCAGAGGTCACGCACACGGTGCAGGGCGCGGCGCTGCTGACGCGCTTCGTGCGCGAGATCTGCGGCGCGCGCGCCGACTGGGTGATGAGCGACCATGTCGAAGAGGCCATTGCCCGCATCCGCGAGCAGGTAGGCGACGAGGAGGTGATCCTGGGCCTGTCCGGCGGCGTCGACTCATCGGTGGCCGCCGCGTTGATCCACCGCGCAATCGGTGACCAGCTCACCTGCGTGTTTGTCGACCACGGCCTGCTGCGCCTTCATGAAGGCGACATGGTCATGGAGATGTTCGAAGGCAAGCTGCACGCCAAGGTCATCCGCGTCGATGCGTCCGAGCTGTTCCTCTCCAAGCTCGCGGGGGTGAGCGAGCCTGAGCAAAAGCGCAAGATCATCGGCGGCCTGTTCGTCGACGTCTTCAAGGCCGAGGCCGCCAAGCTCAAGCAGGCCGGCGGCGGCCACAAGGGTGCAAGCTTTCTGGCCCAGGGCACCATCTACCCCGACGTTATCGAGTCCGGCGGCAAAAAGGCCGTCACCATCAAGAGCCACCACAACGTCGGCGGCCTGCCCGAGCAGCTGGGTCTGAAACTGCTGGAGCCGCTGCGCGACTTGTTCAAGGACGAAGTGCGCGAGCTGGGCGTGGCCCTGGGCCTGCCGCACGCCATGGTCTACCGTCACCCCTTCCCCGGCCCGGGCCTGGGCGTGCGCATCCTGGGCGAGGTGAAGAAGGAATACGCCGACCTGCTGCGCCGCGCCGACGCCATCTTCATCGAGGAACTGCGTGCCTGCATCGACGAAAAAACCGGCAAGAGCTGGTACGACATGACCAGCCAGGCCTTTACCGTCTTCCTGCCCGTGAAAAGCGTCGGCGTGATGGGCGACGGCCGCACCTACGATTACGTGGTGGCGCTGCGCGCGGTGCAGACCAGCGACTTCATGACCGCCGACTGGGCCGAACTGCCGTATACGCTGCTCAAGAAGGTGTCTTCGAGAATCATCAATGAAGTGCGTGGCATTAACCGCGTAACCTACGATGTGTCGAGCAAGCCGCCGGCGACGATTGAGTGGGAGTGAATTTACGTCCTTCAGGGACTATCGCCAGCCATCCGAAAACCCGTCGTAACGTGTTGATTTAGAAGGAAATACGTCGCGGCAGCTATCGGTGGCTATCGCCGACCAGCAAAAACGGTTGACGGTAGAGCTGACGGTAAGAACTGAGGCCGAATTAAGACACTCTCGTTCACTATTCAGACTTTTACCGTCTTTGACGGTAAAAGCCTTCTCGGGAAAGCTTATTGCATGCGGCTTTCCGGGCATCAGTGGGTCTCCTGGTCCTTGACGGTAAAAGCCGTCGCAAAACAGGAGGTAAACCTCGATGCTGACCGACACAGCACTGCGCAATCTGAAGCCTAAGTCATTGACTTATAAGGTTTCTGACCGGGACGGGATGTACGTGACGGTATCGCCCGCAAATACCGTCACCTTCCGCTACGACTACCGTCTCAACGGCCGCCGCGAGACCTTGACCATCGGCCGCTACGGTGCAGGCGGCATTTCGCTGGCAATGGCGCGTGAACTGCTTCTGGAGGCGCGCAAGGCCGTTCTCCAGGGCATATCGCCCGCGCTGGAGAAGCAACGCGACAAGCGCCGGGTTCGCGCCATCAAGACCTTCGGCGCGGCGATGGAGACGTATCTTGCCCACACGAGATGGGCCGACAGCACCCGCGCCGTGCGCAAGCACATCATCGACCGGGACATCCTGCCGGTTTTCCAGAATCGGCTGCTGACCGAGATCCAGGCCGAAGACCTTCGGATTCTGTGCAACAAGGTCAAGGAGCGCGGGGCACCAGCCACCGCGGTGCAGATCCGGGACATCGTGAAGCAGGTCTACGTCTACGCCATCGCCCACGGTGAGAAGGTGGTCAACCCCGCCGACAGCGTGGGGCCGTCCTCGATCGCCACCTTCGTGCCGAAGGATCGTGCCCTCTCGCCGCTGGAAATCCGTTTGATGGTGCAGCAGTTGGAGACGGTGGCGACCTATCCGACCATCAAGCTGGCGCTGCGCCTGATCCTGCTGACGCTGGTGCGCAAGAGCGAACTGATCCAGGCCACTTGGGATGAAGTCGATTTCGAGCGCAAGATCTGGACGATTCCGAAGCAGCGGATGAAGGGTCGCAATCCGCACGTGGTCTATCTGTCGCGCCAGGCGCTCGACATCTTCGTGACGCTGCACGCCTGTGCGGCTGGCTCAAAGTTCGTTTTCCCTTCTCGCTACGATGCAGAGCGGTGCATGTCCAATGCGACCTTGAATCGCATCACGATGCTGGTGGCAGAAGGTGCCAAGGCCAAAGATCTGCCGCTACAGCCGTTCACCGTCCACGATCTGCGCCGCACCGGCTCGACGCTGCTGAACGAAATCGGCTTCAACCGCGACTGGATTGAGAAGTGCCTGGCGCACGAGGAGGGGCGTTCCTCGCGTTCGGTCTACAACAAGGCCGAATACGCCGAGCAGCGGCGCCACATGCTGCAAGAGTGGGCCAACCTGGTCGATGCCTGGGGTGGCGGACAGACTTACGTGCCGAAGCTGATGCCGGAGAACGTGGTCGTGCCGGCGTTGAGCGCGATCGCGTAGGAGGGCCGCATCATGGGTTGCCTTGAATCGGTCTTTGCCGGGTTGTGCCAGGTTTGTTATTTCGAGGAAGCGATCACTTTGAGTGATCGAAAACGAGGAAATCTGAACTTCTCGCTGGTCGGCGATATGTGGCCTGATCTTGTCCTGGCAAGGTTGTCACTTGACAACCTTGCCGGCCATCCTCATACTGAAGGTCACTGATGGCTCGTTCCCCTCATCCAAAGAAAGAGGTCGAGGAAGCTCTCAGGCACGCCGAAGGGCAGGGCTGGCGCGTCGAAGTCGGTGGTAGCCATGCCTGGGGGCGGATTTACTGCCCGTACAACGATGAGGAATGCCGCTGCGGCGAGTTCTGCATCACCAGCGTGTGGAGCACGCCGAAGAACCCCGGCAACCACGCTCGCGCCTTGCGGCGCGTCGTGGACAACTGCACCACGCACCGCAAGCAGCACGAGGCTGACGACGGTTCCAAGGAGTAGCGCGATGGAATACACCTTCACCCTGAAATACCAGCTTGCCGACGACGACCGCGACACGGAGGCGTTGGTGGAGCGCCTGGGCGAAGCCGGCTGCGACGATGCCTTGGTCGGCATCGGGCAGCCGGGGCGCCTGGCGCTGGAGTTCACGCGCGAGGCGGCGGATGCGGATGACGCGGTGCGTAGTGCGCTGGCCGATGTGCGCCGTGCCGCGCCGTCGGCCAAGCTGATCGAGGTGGCGCCGGATTTGGTCGGCCTGACCGATGTGGCCGACATCGTGGGCGTGTCGCGGCAGAACATGCGCAAGTTGATGCTGGCCCATCCGGGCAGCTTCCCGGCGCCGGTGCATGAGGGCAGTGCGTCGATCTGGCATCTGGCGGACGTGCTGGCTTGGTTGCAGGCCAAGGGCAGTTATGCGCTGGCCAAGGACGTGCTGGAGGTGGCGCGAGTGGCTTTGCAGGTCAACGTGGCGAAGGAGGGGCGGCGGCTGCCGCGCTCGGCGTCAAAGGAACTGCAAGCCCTGGTCGGATGAGGAACGTCGCCGGCCTCATTTCTCGCTCGAACCCGCCCGGACAGGGCGGGTTTTTCGTAGGTGGACATCCGGCTTTGAGGTGCCGCCGCGAGGCGCTTGCTTTCGTTCTTCGACCCACGCTTCTACTTCGGCCAAGTCCCACACCACGCAGCGCGGCGTCAGATTGAATCGGCGTGGAAACTCGCCGCTGCGCTCCATTTCGTAGATCGTCGTTTCGGCCAAGGGGACTATCTGCCGCAGTTCCTGGCGGCGAATGGTGCGTCGGAAGGGGAGGGCGCTGCGCTTCGGAAATTGCGGCAGTGCCTCGTAGGCCTCCGTTCCCGGCAAGGGGAGAGACCGGCCGATGTCGTTGTCGATGCCGGCCGCGTTGGTCGTTTGCGATAGATGTTCCACCTCGGACTCCATGAGCACGCTGCATGGAGACATGGTGAAGTTCCGCAGCTATCGGGACAACTTGCTAGGGCGAACTGGGGAACACTCAAGCGGATGTAGAGTTCGCGCGGAGCGTTTCGTCTCCAGCTATCCGAGCAATGCTCGTAGGTTGTCACGAATAAGGCTGGCCATGTCGTTTGCAGGTAGCCGATGTAAACAGCCCAGTTCCTCGACGACGCTTACTACATCCGTCGGCTGCGAGGGCCTGTCGCCAGTGGAGGGTGTGCAGAATTTTGTGTAAACGGACAATCCACCGCCGGCGTAA